>DATKWH010000094.1:0-10722 GCA_035529655.1 Bathyarchaeia archaeon | reverse complement strand
TCGGCGTGCTATTGCTTTCGGGCACAAAGCAGGAGTGGCGTGTGACCGATGAGGGATTGCTGGAATATCCTCCATGCACGCCGGATTATCAGTTGACGCCGCTCGAAACGGGTGATAATTACACACTGTATGAGGTCAAATTTACAAGCAGGGACACGCAGATAGCAGGACTCCTGCGAATGCCACGAACCCGGCAGGGAAACGACATTCCCGGTGTTGTGCTGCTCCCCGGGGCAACCGTGACCAAAGAAGGTGAGCAAGGGCTTGCAAAATATCTTTGCAGTCTCGGCTACGCGAGTATTGCTCTTGACCAGCGCAATGTCGGTGTTATTGATATAAACGCAGATTTGCAACTGTATCTAAACGGTAAGGAGCCAACCGAGCACAAGATGGTGCATGATGCACTTGCTGCTGCCGAGGTCTTGCGGGATCAGCCAGAGATTGATCCGGAACGTATCGTATTCGCCGGCGAGAGCAACGGTGCACGGTTTGCTGTTATCGCATGCGCACTCGACCCTGAGGCACGAGGCGTGATTGCCATCAGCACCTGCGGTTACGGAATAAATGCTGCAATTGCTTCCGGGCAACTGAACGACCCCGACATGATTCGATTTTACAGATCAATTGATCCTGAGACGTATCTCAGCAAAATTCCACCGAGAAAGTTCGTGATGATTCATTCCGTGAACGATACCATTATCAACTACGAGAACGCAGAGCAGACCTATGCAAAGGCCTTCAAGCCGAAAGAGCTGCACACCGCTGCGTGCGCTACGCACGGGTACTGTGCGGAGATGGCGGAATCGCTTAAAGCAGAGCTTGAGGGTATGGTGGGGTGATTTTCGCTCTGCAAATTAAAAGCTTTTAGGGTATAGTATTAGGGAGCTTCAAAAAGATTGTCCATGTCCTCAACGGAGAAATACATACTTTTGCTCAGAGCGGTTTTGGACTGCTTTAATAATCAATTTTGGAGGAATGCAAGTAAATCGTAAGTTTAAAGTGAACTAGATTCTCATATTAAACCAAAGTAGAGAAGGGCGTTTTCCTATAGATGAAGATGAATAAAACGAAAAAGATAGAGGAGATACTTGCACAAATACATCCTAAGTTTCTTCTGGATCATTATTGGAATATATTGGATTTGATAAACTGGAGAGTTTTTGTCAACTTGGAAGATAAAGAGTACTTTACTATTTCAGATCTCAGAGAGAAAATCACCGAAGAAATAAATAGCCCCCCTAATCCGTTTCACCTTAGGAGATCCCTGCGATCAAAAGAGGTTATTGAGGAAGTTGTAAGTGAGCTTGTGAACACAGGGCTATTGATTAAAGAAGATGGGAAGTTTAAGATAACAGATATTCTTTCAAAATTTTGCTATCTGTTAAAAAAGAAATTCCAAGCAAACTTAAGGAGCTATGTGGTTTGGGGATTATGGTATCTTTACAATCGTGGTTCAACATCCTTTTCCACCGCCGAACTTGTTTCTCTACTCTCCTATCCTGAGAGAGATCTTTGTGAAGAGTTACCCCATTTGGGCAAGTGGAAAGAAGAGCAGTGGTTTGAATTGCTAAAAAAGAAAGAAGACAGATGGACGCTAATTGAAGAGCCCCATCCTTCTAAATCTATCCTGATTAGAGATATCTACAACAGGTTATTTACATCAATTTCAAATTTATCAAAGGATAAAAATGAATTTCATGGAGAAGAAATTATCTCAACATTGCGTGAATTGGAGCAGAATAGTGCAGAAAGGATACTTAAAAATGCGGGATTAAAGTGCGAAAAAGATATATGGGAAATAGATGAAGTGGCTCTTAAAATTATAAAAATATTGCTGAGAGTTCCTGCAAAATGGCCTTCATTTGGCCATATTATTTCCACAAAGCGTGACTTTAAGTATTTTAAGCTTCAATCCAAACAGATTTATGTAGATATACCAACTACCTTTTTTCAAGGTTTCTTAGGCGAACTTGGAGGAATAGGCGATAATGATCCTGAAAAGGCCTACGAAAAGGCAAGAGAATTAGCAGTGGATTATAATCGGAATCTTGAAAGAGAGATAGGAGGATGGTTACGTTTTGTTGTTACAAAACAATTTTCCGGCTATAAAGATTTTGGGATACAATTAAGAATATATTGGGACAAATTTAATATTTTCTTGGATGATTTTGCTGAAAAGGAGCTAGGTTTGGGAGAGAAATATTCTTACATTTTGGCGTGTCGCGCGCCTTCGTTACAACTTATTCTGAGAGGAAATCTCACGGAGGTTCAAGATAAAGTAAAAGAAATATGCGAAGAGGAAATAACACTGATTAACCAAAAAATAAATGATTTGACAGAAAAAATAGAAGAATACAGAGATTATTTACTTAAAATAGCACGTAGAAGAAAAACGATACCAATTGATCCTCTAACATTATATTATTTCCCTGAAATGTTATCTATACTGAATACTTTTCCTTCTATAGTGGAAAACGGTGCGATTACATCTTGTTATCGAGAAATGAGAAAAATTTTGGAAAATTTATCTTGGGTTATCTTTGATGATTTATTGTTTTACCGACGTAAAATAACCAGAGATGAGCTGTTATCTCCCTACAGGTTTGTATCGAAAGAATGGTATGATTGGGCTTCTCAAAATCAACACATGATAAGAAATTTAGGGCAATTAAAAAAAGAAATTAAAGGTTTGTCAGAGGAATTTTATCTTTACGGAAAGAGAAGAGGATATAATTGGAACGAGAAAAAAATTATAAAGACTTCCTTCGAGAGGATTTCTTATCCGACGTTTTTAATGCTTATCAAAGCAGATGCCCCAATTCCCAAAAAAATGGAGGGAGTTGTGCCTCAATACGAGGTAAAAACATTGAGAGATCTCGCAATACTGGATTTAGAAAATATCATAAAGGACTTAAAGCATAAACGTTTATCTAAGTCCGATGAAGAATTTATTGATAAACTCTCGGAAAAATTAGGAATAAATTCTCCAAAACTTATCCCTCTGTATCCCTCAAATGATTTTGTAATAGGATTTGTAAGCAAAGTCTCTTCTATTAACCTTCAGAAACTTTACAACGAATATAGCCATTTTATTCACTCTTATTTCACATCTTGGCACATTTTTCCTTTTTCTTCTGTCCTCGAATTCAAAATATACAAACATCAATTACTGATTTTTAACGATGCGATATTGAGCTTAATGAACTATTATTTTGGTTTATTCTCACAACACGGGATTAAGAGTTTTCGGGACAAAAAGAAAGTAGAAAATGGAGTGATGTAGAACAAATAGATTATATCTCCTTGAATGAACATAAAGTATTCATTTGACGTTGTATATCATATCAGTCATATCAAGTAAAAATGGCACTGATCTTAGAAGATGTTCTTATCCGAAAGAGAGCCGATCCGCTTCCCGTGGGGTCAAGCGGATATTGTGTTCGTGTACCCTCTGTTTTCCTGTTCATGCTTTCTGATGGCGCTGAACTCAGGGGCGTGTTAACGCAGGGCGAGGAAGAGCGAGAAATAACGCTAATTCTTGAGAAGGAGACTTGCAACGACTTCCTGCATATTGCCGCTGCGGATTGGGATGCTACTATCACGGAAGGCCGAGCCAACTTTAAACTGACAGAAGCTTTTCAAGACGGAAAAATGACGGTGCTATACGAGAAGCGGGATGTGATCACCTCTCCTGCGCACTCCTGCAGGATAAGATCTAAACGTTGATCCTTTTCGCGTTCGCGTTATCAACCAGATATTTCACCGTGCAGGCGTGCTCAACCGAGCTGAGGATCACATAAGCTTCATCTACCGTTGCGCCACGAGCAAACGTGCCGTGACCCTGAACGACAATCCCCTTATGGTCACGAAGCGCATCAGCGGTATTTCGTGCCAATTTGTCCGAGCCAACACCGCCACGCACCACGGGTATTTCGTGCAGCACGTAAATGCTTTCGGCATCTTCAGGCACTATCTGCTCGTCCGGCTTGTAAAGCATCGACATCGCCACCGCGTATTTTGAATGCCCGTGCAGGATGGCAAGCGCAGAGGTCGCCCTGTAAATCGCACGATGGACGTTTACCTCTGTTGAAGCTATCACGTCAAGCTCATCGGGCGATGTGGGATCTACGGGGACCGTAACAATCTGCCCTTCAAGCTCGTCGAGCATACTTCCCGTCGTACTGATCAGCATCTGGTCACCTACTCGCTTGCTAACATTGCCAAAATGCGAATGCGCAAGCCCTGCCTCAACTATCTTCTTCCCGTATTTTATTAATTCTTGCATCTCGTTACGTGAATAATATGGTATGGGTATCGAAAAACCTTTTCATAATTTGTATTATCGCCTATAGCCCACCATAGATAACGGTTGCACCAAAGATTAGAATGACTGCGAGTTCAGCATACCTTCCCGGGGATACACCTGAAAAAGGTGTTTTGAATTGAAGTAATCAGCAGTAAATTGAGCAATCTTTCTTTACAGAGAGTGCGAAGCGGAGACGATGGGAGAAGGTTATTCTGTTATCTGTTCAAGCCTCATCCTGAACTCTTTCCTGTGCCGTTTCTCTTCATCCAATATATGTCTCAGGACGCCTACCACTTCTGCATCGTTTATAGCATCAATCTGCTGCTTGTACCTCTCAATGCCTTCTGTCTCGAGTGCTATCTGTTTCTTTAATTGACTCTTTAGATCATCTCCACCGAAATCGAGTTCCTTATGTTCCATACTTGGCTTTCCACCCCTTTTCACAATCAGGTCGGCAAGCCAATACATGTGCCTCATCTCGTCAACAGCAATATCCTCAGTGACTCTGCTCGGGTCGCACTGGTCAATTATAAACGAGTTTCTCACATAGATCATCGTGGCTTCTATTTCGCTGACAAAATCTTCATTCAATATCCTGATTATCTCTTTAACGTCCACAATTTTTTCCACCATGTGATATTGGTATAGTTTTGAGCTAATTATATTTATCGTAAAAAGTGAAATACCAAGCAGATATGAAATAAGCTGTGCATTGGAGGGTGTACAACGATAGTTCCTATTAAAAATAATAAGGGAATCAAGAGAGTAGTTTGAGGAAAGGGAACACTCAAAGGTTGAAGAGGGTTGTTTTTTAAAACTTTTTATAGAATAAAGTTATAATAATAACTGCCCATGCCAGTAGCTTTCAAAAAATACACCAACCCCCAAACGTTAATGCCCTACAAAAAAGCGGCGGCATCACCGCTACGGACTTCTCTGCGTACAATGCTTCACCACTCAACTTTTTTAAAATCGCCGATTGCGGCATGGGCAAAAGTTGGATTCTTAGCATTAGCTATTGGCCGACTGCCGAAATTCAGCGTAGGTCTTCCCTACTATATGGGACCTAGAATACAAAGCGAATATGATAATTCTTCTTTAAATGCTATTATGAGCTTTTAGCTTGCAGTTTTTTTAGTTCCTGCACATATACTTTCTTGATTTTCTGTAAGGTCTCCCGATCTTGCTCTTCCAACTTTGATTCGTACTCATGAATCTTAGTTGTGACACTTTCTTCGTTTAAATCAGTTAACACGGCAAGAGACCGTGCTGCTTGCCATCGCACATCCGGGTATTCATCTGTTAACGCATGAATAAGAGGTTCCACAGCCCTGAGAGCCTTTATATTGCCGAGAGCCCACGCAGCTTCCTCACGAACATCCGAGTATTCATCCTGTAACGCGTGAATAAGAGGTTCCACAGCCCTGAGAGCCTTTATATTGCCGAGAGCCCACGCGGCCTTGCGTCGGACGTCCCAGTGTTCATCACGTAAAGCCTTAATGAGTGGTTTTACAGCAGGTTCTCCTAAATTACCGAGAGCCCATGCTGCTCTACGTCGGATATCCCAGTTTTCATCCTGTAATGCGTGAATAAGCGGTTCTACGACACTAACATCTCTAATCTTCCCAAGAGCCTCAACTGCTTTTGTTCGAACACGCAAGTCTTTTTTAGACTTCAAAACTTCCATCAAGCTGCTAATATCTTCCTGTAATCCCATTTTTTTCTCCTTTATACTTGAATATCGCTTCCAATCCGTTGTGGAAACGATGGACAGATCTTAGGCTTGCCCCTTTTCAATTCTCCGTTTAAGCATTCCACTATCTCCTCTTCTATCTCTTTACTTCTCCTTGTGGCTACCGAAAAAACGTTTTCTTTAAATGCGATGTCAAAGGTCTCCGCTCCCATCTTTATTGTGATTTCAACTTTGTTTCCAACTACTGTCTCCTTTTCAAGGTCTTCAAAAAGACTATTTGATAATTTGAGGATTTTACCAAGCTCAGGGACATAAGTTGTTTTGCTTGTTACGATCTCCTCAATCGAAAAAGGTGCACAACCTTCAGTTCTTATAGTCTTTCTGTTTGCCCAGAAAAGGCACCAGAGAAATTTTTGTTTAAAATCTCTAGGATCATCAACTTTTATTGATTTCATATCCAAACCCTACTCATTACCGCCTTATATATTATCAAAACGTAGACCAAGATAAAGTTTCACAGAGTGCGGGCTTTTCCTTAATTACAAAATTTCTTTGGTATAAATCTTCAGAGCGTTAGTGAATAACACGCGGGGTAATAGAAGATCTGGTAAATCTAAAGCAGGGCACTTAAAATTAAATCAAATCAAGTCTTCTATCCCCAACCGTTTCAATGTGCGTTTTGTTGGCACGCCGTTTTCAGCCCAGCCACGCATACGATAATATTCATCGCGCGTTTTTAAGAACTCTTCCCGGTCTATTACCCTCTCATTCACCTCTTCTTCAAAGAATCGGTCGGGTAAGATATCGTCACCGTTGGAAAAGCCTTCTCTTAAATTATACAGCCGTTCCACGTTCCATATTCGCTCGCCAACGAACATTAAATCCTCGGATGTGTAATCCACGCCTGTCACTGCACTCAATACGTTCGCGTACTCCTCCTCACCCACGCCAAAGAATACAAATTTACAGACCACCAGCGAATCAACCGCGGCAAATCTATCCTGGAATATCTTTGTATGCCCTGCCTTTCCTGCAAGCGTGTAAGGGTCAATCGCCTTGGGCTTCCTCAGTATCTCAGGCGCGACGAGGTACGCTCTTGTATGACAGCCACCGCGATTGGACGTGGCATAACTGAACCCCAAGCCCTTTACGCCACGAGGGTCGTACGCTGGAAGTTCAAGTCCTTTTACCTGAATGGACTTCTCAGGGCATCCTTCTGCTGTCGAAAAAAGCTTTGCGCCCTTGCCAAGCTGTTCTCCCATACCCTCTTTTTCACCGATCATTCTCGTAAAACGTAAAAGCTCAGCCGGAGAGATGCCTTTATTTCTTATCTCCGAGTAACAGCCCAAAACGCCTGCAACCGAGATGGTGTCCAATCCGTAATCATTACATAGCCGGTTTGCTTCGACAACCGCGCTGTAATCAGGATTTTGAATGTTCGCACTCATCAGACCAATTGTCTCGTATTCCGGCAGTTCATTACCATCCTTGTCCTCTCTCTTACAGGCAATTGGACAGGAATAGCATGCCCTTCTTTGTGGTGACCATTGTTCTACTATGCTTTTTGCAAAAAACGGGTTTAGATCGATATCAGGTTCTGACTTCTGGAAATTTGCTACCGGTAGGATCTTCATCCAGTTTGAGATTTTCATTAAAAACGGCGTGCCGAAAACTGACAGCCCTCTGCTTATAGTCGGACTTGCAATCAAGAGCCGGTTAATCGACTTCTTCTGCTTTGAAAATTCTTCTTTGTCAAAGATTTCAACGCTTCTCGTGCCTTTTACCACAACCGCCTTCAGATTCTTCGAGCCCATTACCGCCCCCACACCCCCGCGCCCAAACGCATGAACCGCATCTGACATGATTGCAGCTAAAAGCACCTGTTTCTCACCCGCTTTGCCGATACAAGCTACGCTGCCCTTATCCTTAAGAAGACTCGTGGTCTCTTTTACGTTCTTACCCCACAGCTTCTCTGCTGGTTTAACGTCCACTTGGTCATCTTCTATTTCAATGAATACCGGCTCTTGTGATTTACCAGCAATAATTAGCGCGTCATAGCCAGCATTTTTCAGTTCCGGTCCAAATGAACCACCGCAGTTAGAATCGAATATCGTTCCGGTCAAAGGGGACTTTGTGGACAGCGAGACTCTGCCTGATGCTGGCGTGGTGGTACCGGTCAACGGTCCTGCAGCAAATACAAGCAGATTAGCTGGTGAGAGTGCGTCAACTCTACCTGTGTCATAAACTATTCTCGCTCCGAGTCCTCGACCACCGATATATCCTCTAAGGAAAGAAGCATCAGGAGCAAAGCTATCTGCCTTGCCTTTTGACAGGTCTATCCGAAGTATCTTATTTTTCCAGCCGTATACTGTGTTCATATCATATCTCCGCTTTTATTGGGACATCAGTGAAATATGTGTTGTGATTTGTTAGAGAGATTAATAAGGAGAAGTAAAAATATTCCTGCATTTCCCCTCACCAGTCCACCCGCTGCCCGAGCCCCAGCGCCTGAGCATTCTGCAGGGCAATGCGTGCGGCTGCAGCATCCTGTACGGCTACTCCAACCGTTTTGAAGAAGGTTACTTGTTCTGAATGCATGCGACCTTGCTTGCGTCCTAACACAATTTCGCCTATTTCGGCATGAATGTGCACTTCTGAGATTATCCCCTGTTGAATGGGCCGGATCAGATCGCCAGCCTCTGCGAGCGCGGCATCACGAGAGTCTACCACCACAAGAGCACGCGATACGGTCTCTGTAGGTATTTCTTGCATCTCGGGCGTGTACGACCCTACTCCATTGATATGCACACCCTGTTTGAGGTCTGCGTCAGTGAAGACCGGAGTAAAGGAGGTCGTAGCGGTGCAAATCACATCTGCATCAGCTACCGCTTGCTGAGGGCTTGTAGCAGCGCGTAAGTCGTTAGGGATTGGGCCTTTTCCGGCCATCTCTGTGATAAAAGATTCCACCCTTGCCGGGATGAGGTCGTATATCCATACAGTTTGAATTGGACGTACAGCGCAGACGGCTTCCAGTTGGGTGCGTGCTTGTACTCCGGCACCGAAGATAGCAGCAACTTTGCTATCAGGACGCGCAAGCAGGTCAGTAGCAGCACCGGATGCCGCTCCTGTACGTATTAGCTGTCAGCGTCCCTCCTTCCAGCAGTGCAATTGGACGACCAGTGCTGGCCTCCAGCACCAACACCGCAGCATGTAAGATCGGCAATCCCTGCTGTGTGTTACGGGAAACACCGAGACTACTTTCACTGCCAATGCCTCGCCTTCCGCATCGTCCACAAAGGCAGGCATGAACAGGCTTTCACCTTCATGAGCGGGTACCTGCACTCGGGCACGCAAAGGTACCTGTGCATGTCCATCGGAAAGCGATGCGAAAGCTCGCTTCATCGCTTCAATAGTTTCATCTATGGGCAACAACGCCTTACGTACCTCCTCCGCTTGAAGAACGAGCATAATTTCCTTCCCATCTACAAGATAGTAAGCCGATATCTAACTAACCTAACAGCTTACTCATGCATCCTGCTATAAGTCCACCGATAGCATCATCCATGAAAACCCCCAATCGGCTCAATATCCCGGGTTTCCTCGTATCATAATAGAAGAAATTGAAAAGTGCTTTTTTACCACCGATATATTCCGCTATGTCAATCCCGATAAGCTCATCAGCGACAATACAGGCTGCATCGGCTTCTCCCGCTTCACCGGCTCGTCCTGTTCGTATCTCTTCCTCCTCTGCATGCAATGCCGCTGCCAGCAGCAATGCCACATTCACATCCGAACATTCCTTCTTTATCGTTTCTCCTATTCGCGCTTTGAGTACTGCTTCATCTGTAATGTCGCCTTCCGCCGGCACGTAGAGCTCCAGAGCCGTTGCCACCATGTCCTCGACCGAGATCCCGCGCTCTTCCAGCCTTTCGAGTATCGGTCTATCCATTTCCCACGTATTGTGATTAAAAAGAGCGCCTTTCACTCCTTCTCTTACAACTTCGTAGATTGCCCTTCCCAATTCTGTCGCTCTACCTGCAAATGGCTCCTCATTCTCGTTTTCATGCCCGTAGCATGCGACAACCACGGAATCCGTAGCGTCACCGGTGAATAACTCCCCGTTTTGATAGCGCACATCAAGATCGAAGAACGCTGCTACTTTCGCTTCCGTTGCCACGATTATCGCATTCGCCATTGCGGATGGCGACAAGTTCTTAATTATCAACAGGATTATGTTCACTGTCGAACTTGATTGAGTCGGTGGCTTTTCGATGCCCGCCGTTATAATAGCAATCACCTCCTCTTTCTCTACGATTCTTGCATTCTCCATCTTGACGGCGGTCATCAAGCCAACGAGTTCGTCTCGTTCTAAGCCCATATTATCCGCGAGTGAATCGAAGAGTGCAATAGCATTTTCGTTAAAATCATTGCTTACTGTAACATTGAGTATCGTTTTCGCCTTTACGAAACCTCCGTTATAAACTGCGGAACTCAGCACGTTGAAATCTCCGTGCACGGCAATATAATCCTGCGTTTTCTCTATTTCCATTTCCATGTTAGTTACTCAAAACGTTTTTGTACTTTTAAACCCTAACTCCGCATCATTTTAGGGAATACATCAATCCCTAACAGTTTGTCGAGTTCAGCCACTTTTCTCGGAATCTCTGAAATTACTTCCTGCTCGCCATCCGTGACGATATAAACCTTGGAAAACTCTTCCAGC
>DATKWH010000093.1:0-9650 GCA_035529655.1 Bathyarchaeia archaeon | reverse complement strand
GCTATCCTGAAAGAAAAGATTTTACTGCTTCCAGACGATTTGCGCTCCGAGTTTGATGAAAGCAGGTATTATCCATTACTCTATAAAAGCGCGATTGATGACCTGTTAATCCCTTTAGAAGTGTTCGTTCCTATCACCGAGCAGGCAAATATTTTTGACCGGTTGAAGAGAAGGGATGACCGATTTGGGTGTGTCAGTTTTGAAGTGGACGAGATAAGGATAAGTGAGGAAGCGAGGTGCTCTCGAGCGGGATTCTTGGAACTTTTTAGATTGTATCTTGACGCCATAGACGAAAAGTTCCCGTTCAAACGTGTTCTCCTGTATGAACTGGTAAGAGAAACGATAAAAAGGGAGTTGGAACAATACGATATTACAGTTGGTGAAGTGCTTAACATGGTGCCAACGGGTTTAGAAGAGATGGATAAGATAATGGGTGGTGGATTAGTAAAAGGGAGTACAACGTTGCTTATCGCAGAGGAAACGAAGATGAAACAGAAGATTCTTCTCGCGTTTATTAAGCAAGGATTGGTAGATGGAAATAGCGCTATGTATTCTACTTCTAAACGCCCATTCGAGCAGATAATAGGTGATATACTAATGGACGTTGAGGCGTTAAAGGATATCGTGATAATTGACCTTTATAAAGACATTTATACTGAGAGTCATGTGTCTGAGCTGGTAGAGGAGGAACATCGGATAATAATTCCTTTAAACAAGATATTGTTCCAACGGAGCATTGTAAAGACGATAAGGAGCCAGCCACGAGATATGTCAAAAATAGTTGTTATTGATGTGTATGATGACTTCTCACGATATTACAATACGAAGGAGATATTTGAGCTGCTGCAAAAGCAAATAGAAGGGTTAAAAAGGTGGAATTGCACCAGTGTAATTGTACTTGACCCCCATTCGCATTTAATAACAAGAGAAGGTGTAGAAGAAGTGAAGAAGCATTTCGACAATGTCCTGATACTATCAGGAGAGGAGAAGGATGCCTCGATCTTCATGGAGAAATTGTATCACGGGACGCCATCCAAAAATGTTATTCGTTTACATTTGTGAAATGACAGATTTCGATCTTCGATTACTTGAATTTCTTCAAGATTATGAGTGCAAGTTGAAATTTTTTGACTTTGAAACTGAAGTTGGGCACCTCAAGATACCTATACTCTCCTACGAATTCGTATGCGGTATCAAAAGCTAAAAAAGCGATCATATATAGCCATGGAAGAAGGGAGAGCGTGCACAAGCCTAAGATACCCACCTTCATGCTGCATCGGTATGCAAAGAAGAACTCCCATACTTCAAGTGTCTTATGCTTGTCTACACAATCGTTCCCCTTCTCATCTGCAATACCCATTACGGTGAGGGCGAACAGGGGCACCAACAAAAGATGTGAAATCTGGGTTAGAAAGAGAACTGCAACCAAAGCGATAGAACTCAGCTTAAATATTAAATTGTCCACTTTCCCGGATAGCAACACGGCAAACAGGACTGAGAATAAAACCGTTGCCGAAATGGAATCGAAAATGGATAAGCACACCCAAAGTATCACTAAAATAGGAGCCGTGAGCTTTGCTATTTTCTTGCTAAATACCTCTTCATCAAAGGCATCATCGATATACTTCAGCCCAGCTCCGATTACTGCAAAAGCAACAATAATCAAAGCGCAACTTACCGAAGATGCAGAATCAAAACTCCAAAGGTCCATGAGATAGTTCATAGTGGATTGTCCCCCTTGTAACAATATTGTTGGAAATGGTGGGTATAAATAACTTTCGGGTATATTTCCACTGGAGAACAATGTTGCCTAAAGTGAGCAATACCGGTTACCGCTACCCGCTCACCTCCCGCTGTCACGACAAAGCCGCCCGACTTTGTCCTGCTGGATAACCTACCGGAACTGCTTACCCGCATTGGTCTCTCCCTAATACTATCTTCGGCCAGATCAGTTTTAAGCGCGCAAAATAGTCCTTTCAACGTGCGAACGCAACAATAATGCATGCCTGGTATCCCTCCTCCATAAGATGCCAAAGAGATAGAGCGGTTATAGTGCGCTTTATGTAATCTACTATAGAAGCGGCCTTCTTATATATTTTGTGGTATCTGTTCTACTGGAGTATGAGAAATAAAAAAGGGGGACGCAAAAACAATCTCTAAAAAGAGAAGTTGTTAAAGTGAAAGCACCGATTTTATTAAAAATCCAGCGCAACCGCATTCGATAGCTTACGGCAGTGCGCATACAACTCTCTTCCCCACGAAAGCGCCTTTTCATCATCGCTTATCAATGCCTCATTAAAGTCGTATAGCCCATTATGAGCGAACAATCCAAGATAGAGGACACTGTCAGTGAGAGTAAGGGCCATTTTTATCTCTGCGTCTGTCGCGAATAGCGCAAAGTTAGGCTCGCTAAAAACTTCTTTAAAAGTCTCTTCTGTTTCGACCACCCCCTCTATACTATCTAATACTTCATTCGTTACGATAAGCTCTACCTCAATCCTCTTCCCTTTCACCAATTCTACAATTGATGTTAGATACTCCAGGTTAAAAAAGGGATAAATGCCCTTCACTTTGTTAGCCTGTTCAAGTACTTGAATTAAGGTTGTATGAGATTTAAAGGTATCTGTAGGCGTGTCCGTTAGTAGTGTAGAATCGCTCAAATCCCCAATCTTCTCGAGCAACGGTACGGGGATATCGCTGAGGTCATGCTCAAGCCAGAAGCTTTCGTATCTTGTCAATACGTCAATTGCATTAATAAAACCTACTAATTTTAACGTTATTATCTCCCCGATTTTTGTCAAAGCATAATTCCGGGCTTCATCTTGATAAATGAGCTTGCCCTTTTCAAGGTCTCTCAATGCGTGTATCGCAGTTGTAGAACTAACTCCCAGCTCATCTCGAAAATCGCTTAGCGGTTTCTTACCTTCTTGCAAACCGATCATGAGATCCCTTCGCAGATTAGAGCATGCTGCGAGACGAAGTGCATTTTGCTTTGTCATCGGTTTAATTTCTCTATCTTTATACTTTTCTTATATTTTAGACTATAAAATACTATTCGTGTAGAGAAGAATAAACTATTCGATAAAAGCATTTATGAATTTAAAAGAAGTGTTAAATGGGGTATTAGCTGAAAACTCGCAGACTAAGCTGATAAAATCATATGACATCATCGGAGATACAATCATAATAAGGATCCCGCCCGAATTATATTCAAAACGGGAGATTATCGCAGAAGCGCTTCATAAGATTTATCCCCGGGTGCGAACCATCGCTGCTGTTCCTCTTTATGCTCATACCGGCGAGCGCTATAGAACAAGGGACCTGGAAGTGATATGGGGGAATGAGAGCCTGGAAACTACTTACAGAGAAAGTGGCTGCATCTTCAAAGTTGACCTTAAACACATGTTCTTATCACCCCGACTCGCCTATGAGCGGATGCGTATTGCTAAGAAGGTCTACCTTGGTGAGACAATAATAAATATGTTTTCAGGTGTGGGCTGCTTCTCCATTCTTATAGCGAAGATGCAACCCCAAACGAAGATTTATTCCATTGATCTGAATCCCTACGCGTATGAATACATGAAAGAGAATGTGGCATTGAACAAGGTTGAGGGGAGGGTGATACCAATTCTCGGCGATGCAAGCGAAGAAGTGGGGAAGTTAGAAGGTGTTGCAGACCGTGTTCTCATGCCGTTACCGGAACAGGCGCATGCATTCCTGCCATCAGCGGTAAGAGCATTGCGTTTGGATAAAGAAGGGGCGGAAGGAGGAACAGGAGCACAAGGCGTGATACATTATTACGATGTTTCTACAGGAAGGAAAGATGATGATTTATTTACTATCCCTTTTGAAAGAGCACAAAATATTATCGCTTCTGCATTTGGAAACTCATTACGGATAGAACTGGAAGAGAAGAGAATTGTGCGTTCAGTTGCACCACGAAAATATCATGTGGTTCTGGATTTGTGTGTAGTTTAGTGTAGTGTAGTGAAGAAGAGCTGATCATGATTGCTCTGCTCTGGAACTTTATCAAAAACTTCGTATTTTCTTTTTGCTTGTAATGGTGCTACAAATCAGTTCGTAGCCTATTTTAGCACAAACTATATGCTAAATAAAGTCCTTTTAACTCTTGTTGGATATGCGGTATGCAGAAGAATGAACTCACGCTTTCAGGAACAGTTGTAGCAGGCGATGATTTTGAAGCGCTAGACGGGTATGTCGTAATTGAAAACGGGGGGATAAAAGAGATTGGCGATAAAAAGATAGAAGCGGAGATAGAAGGCGTCATTATACCTGCGTTCGTCAATGCACATACGCACATTGGAGATTCCGTAGCAAAAGAGCCTGATTTTATGCCGCTTGAGAAGTTAGTGGGTCCGAGAGGGTTTAAGCACCGGATATTGGCTGAAACCCCTTACGAAACGCTGGTTTCAGCGATGAAAGATACCATTGAGGACATGGTTGCCACTGGGACACAAATGTTTGCTGATTTCCGAGAAGGTGGTATTTTGGGTGCGAGGGCGTTGAAGGATGCGTTGCGTTTATCAGGCGGGAAAGAGCAGTTACATGCGAAAATATTTGGTAGACCTGCGGATGGAAATGTAACTGATGATTTTAACGAGCTTTTTGAATCAGTTGATGGCATAGGCATAAGCAGTGTAGCAGACAATCCAATGGAAGACGTCAAATCGTTAGCAGCGGAGGCGAAGCGCAGGAAGAAGATGTTTGCACTTCACGCGGGTGAAAAGAATGCAGAGGACATAAAAGGTGCGATAGAATTGGAGCCAGATTTCATTGTGCATCTTCTAAACGCATCGCAGCAAGACTTCAGGACAATGCAGGATAAGGACATAGCTGCTGTCGTCTGTGTTCGATCCAATTTGGTAACCGGTTTGGAATTGCCGCCGTTACAGCAGATGCTCGACGCAGGATTAATTGTGGGTGCCGGTACCGATAACGTAATGCTCAATTCTCCTGATATGTTTTCTGAAATGGAATTCATCTCGAAGATTTTTCACCTTGAAGCAAGAGCGGTGTTGAAGATGTGCACGCTTAATTCCGCTCAGGTGCTGAAGGAAGCGGAATCGGTGGGTACAATAGAAGAAGGAAAAAAGGCGAATTTAATGGTAATACGAACCGACACACCGAATATGCGAAACGTGCAGAATCCGATAAAAGGGGTGGTGAGAAGAGCGACACGTAACGACATAGCGGCTGCGATCTATGAAGGTAAGGTTGTAAGTTGTTGACGGACTAATGACAAATTATGATGTAATAGTAATTGGTGCAGGACCTGCGGGTGCAACAGCAGCGGCGATATTAGCCGACAGAGATATTAACGCCTTATTAATAGAGAAGGAGAAACTTCCAAGGCCGAAGATTTGTGGTGGCGCAGTTTCTAAAAGAGCTTTATCTCTCTTAGAGGCTGCAGAAGTAATAATACCCGAACTAAAGACGTTCAAAAAATGTCATTCTATGCAACTTGGCACTTTTGATTTTGATTCAGTTGAACATTTAGCAACTATAAAATTTGACAATGAAGCAGCATATCTTACGGACAGAGCTGAGTTTGATTATGCCCTTGTCCAGAATGCGGTTTCAAAAGGTGCGGAATTAAAGCAGAATTTAATGGTTACGAATATCAAAAAAGAGAACTCACAATTCATAATAATCGGGGCTGATTTTAGTGCGAAATCAAAATATCTTTTATGTGCAGATGGAGTGAATGGTACATCTGCAACATTACTTGGGTTTAGAGATAAGTGGAATGATGATGAAGTAGGATTATGTATTGAATCAAGTATAACTGACTATGAGCCGCCACCATCACCACTCAATTTTTATTTCGGCGGTGTCAAACGGGGGTACGCGTGGTTTTTTGATAAGGGTAATCATGCTTCAATTGGCACAGGTGCGGTACGTAAGGATGCAACTGCTTTACGACGACTATTTAACTCCTTTGTGGAACATTCCAGATATACAGACTCAACGGAGAATTTAAAATTAAACGCCTGGCGGATACCGGCAACAGGCGGAATTTCAGGAAAATTCGCAAAGGGGAACGCGCTTTTACTTGGCGATGCTGCCGGGCTGGTCGACCCGTTTTTAGGCGAAGGGATCTCTTATGCAATCCAGAGCGGTACAATCGCAGCGGACTGTATCATTAAAAATAACGTCGGTGATTACCGTAAAAAGATAGAAGAAGAGATAACAGGCGACTTGAAGTACGCACGAATTCTGCTTAAGATTGTTAAGCGCGACCCGAAACGGTTTGTTGCACTGCTGGCTCAAGACACTGCAATAGCACGCGATTATGTTAAAATCGTCGTAGGGGATTCAAACTATCGCCAATTTTTAAAGAATACGCTTAAGAAGATAGTATTTTGACTATGTCAAGCTGAATATAGTGGAATCACTCCTTTGGAAAATCCACCAGAAAAAAATGCGTAAGGTATTTATGGCTATCGAAAGGTTAGAAAGTAATACAAATGGCTGGAACGAATGCCATGTTTTTTCATCGGACAACAGAATGTGGGTGAGCTATTTTAATATCGCGTGATCACCCTTTCGTCTAAAAAACCTAATTTAGGATAATTAAGAGGAAGAAGATGACATCTCAAAGGGGGACCTTATCCAGAGAGATAAAAGATGCGTTATTGGTAGAGGCAATGCACCGTTGTTGCCTCTGTCCCCAACATGAGGATATTACTGAGATCCATCACGTTGTGCCTATAAGAGAAGGAGGACCCTCTACAAAAGAGAACCTTATGGTCGTCTGCCCAAACTGCCATGCGAAGATACACCGGATACGAACAATGTACACCCCCAAACAGCTTAAAATGTACAAAGAGCGATGGGTGGATCTTTGTGCTAAGGGGCTTCCGCTTGAAGAACGCATGATTAAAGCACCTGGAATGCCTCTTTCTCTCCCACCCAGCCTCCACAACCAAACCCCGCCTGAGCCAAACTTCGTTGGCCAAGTCGATAAACTCACGACCATCACCGACTGGTACAATGACCCAAAGGTTCGGATTGGCGCGCTTATTGGCTGGGGCGGCGTCGGCAAATCAGCCTTAGTCAGGAAATGGTACGACTCCTTAGACGAAAACGACATCCATCCTGACGGTATCTTCTGGTGGGGCTTCTATCGTAATGCGTATCTGGAACAATTTTTGGATGCGCTGTTACGGTACGTCAGCCAGGGGCAGATAGAGCCGGAAAGCATAAAGAGCACGTGGGAGAAAGGGGATAGGATAAAGGAGTATATTCATCGAGGCACTTACGTAATCGTACTGGACGGGCTTGAGCAGATGCAAAAGTCAGAATCGGGCGACGAGTTCGGGCGGATGATCCATCGCGAGTGCACGGAACTGCTTCATTATATGGCGGATGTCTCTCAAGCAGGCGAAGCAAGCGGTCTGTGTTTGATTACCACCCGCTATCCCTTAAGAGATTTGGATCCATGGCATGAGCGCAGTTACAGGGAGCAGCCCGTGACTGATCTGAGCATACCAGATTCATTGAAAATGCTGAGAGGACGAGGCGTGACGGGAAGCGATGAAGATATTATTGAGGTAATCACGCGCTATAAAGGGCATGCACTGAGCTTGACATCGCTGGCCGGCTATTTAAAAAGATATTATGATGGCAATGTCAACCAAGCGCCGGATATTACCTTTGTCCTGAGTGATAAGGAGCGCTTTAAGGATGTCAACAAGCTCTTACACAAATACGCAGAGAAGATGTCAGAGCCCGAGCGGCTATTTTTGCAGATCTTCTCGCTCTTTCGCGCCGAGGTAACTGAAACTGATTTTGCAATTGGCTTTCGGCACAGAGTAAAAGGTACGGACTTCAATACGGCATTAGTGAAGATGAGTAAGCTCGATTTCAAAGATCTTGTTGACGGTTTGGTTGACTGGCGGCTCATCTCGTACGATGAAACGAAAAAGACCTACACAACACATCCCTTAATCAAGGGCTACTTCGAATCCACGTTTGATGAGCAGTATAAGAAGCTCTGCCATAAACACCTCTACCAGTATTTTGGCCTGTACGCTCCCGAGTGGCCGGAAACGTTAGAGGAGATGCAGCCGTTATTCGAGCAGGTCTATCACGGCTGCGCCGCCGGGCTTTATGATGAGGCGTATGATGATGTTTATTGGGACAAAATAAACAGAAGGAATGATTACTCCCTCACAAGGAAACTTGGTGCTGAGGATATCAATCTCTCTCTTACCAAAACCTTCTTTCCAGAAGGTAACCTTTCAAAACTGCCGCTTGTAAGTAAAAAGAGCGCCCAAAGTTGGCTCCTCAATGAGGCAGGACTGACACTTCTTGATACAGGCCGGCCACAAGAAGCTGAAGAACCAATTTTGACAGGAGTCAAAATGGCTATTGATGAAAAAAACTGGAATAACGCCTCTGCGGGTTATATAACCTTAGCTGATCTTCAATTTCGAACCGGTGAGCTTGAATCAGGACTGGAGAGTTCCAGGAAGGCACTTGAGCTGGCAGAGAAAGCAAAGTCTGATAAGAAAATCGTATCTTCAAAAGCGTACCTTGCCTGGATACTTCATCTCTTGGGCGATACCAAAGAAGCAGAGAAGGAGTTCAGGGCGGCAGGTGAGCTTCAAATAAAGATCGATCCCGATGGCAAACGGCTTTATAGTTTAAGAGGAGTTCTGTATGCTGACTTCCTCATCTCTATCAAGAGGATTGATAAAGCATTCAAACTCACAAACCAAAACCTTGGAATTTGCAGAGATATTTTAAAAAACCTCGATGACATCTCCCGATGCCATCGCTGTCTCGGTGCCATTGAACGGATAAAGGGGAACCATAAAGAGTCTGAAGATCACCTCCAAAAAGCCATTGAGCTAGCCCGCACAGTTGGCATGCCAGCACTTGAAATCGAAACCTTGCTTGAGTTCGGAAGGTTGCATTTGGATATGGAAAAGAATGAAGATGCTGTTGATGGTTGTAATAAGGTACTGAAACTCTGTGAACGAACGGGATTTAAGCTCTACGAGCCTGAGGCTGAGGTGGTCTTGGGGAAGGCATACTTAGCGCTAAATAAAATGGGGGAAGCCAAAACTGCTGCTCAATCAGCCTACGAAAAGGCTACAAGTATGAAATACCGCTGGGCTGAGGGAGATGCGGCGCATTTGTTAGGCAAAGTGTATGTGGCCGATAACAAGAAAGAGAAAGCACGGGAGTGGTTGGAGCGGGCTGTCGAATGTCGAAAGGAGATTCTGGATCCTGAGGTAAAAGAGTCGGAAGAGCTTCTGAAAACGTTGTGATAAATGAACCCAAACCTGATACAGGAATTCCTGCGGAAAGAGAACGTCTTTGTAGTTATTGGCGTTTCCGAGAACCCGAAGAAGTACGGCCATCAGGTCTACAAAGACCTGAAAGAGGCTGGCTATACCGTTTATCCCGTGAACCCCCATATTGACGAAGTCTTAGGCGACTGCTGCTATCCTTCGCTCAGCGACCTGCCCGAAAAGCCAGACATTGTTGATACCGTCGTTCCGCCTGAAGTAACGGAAAGGATCGTTGAGGAATGCAAGGTGTTAGGAATCGATAAGGTGTGGATGCAGCCCGGATCGGAATCCGAGCAGGCGATTGCGTACTGCAGGCAAAACAACATC
>DATKWH010000092.1:0-3473 GCA_035529655.1 Bathyarchaeia archaeon | reverse complement strand
CCGCTTTTGCCGTAATCACGGCAATCTTGATTGGAGCAGAACTCTTTTTGAGGATCTGCCTCTAATTTGCTATTTGGCATAAATGTAGGTGGGTACGCCACCCATATAAATCAACCACATATCAGGACACTACCAAAATTTTAGGGGTAGAGGTAAAACATCGCAGACAAAGAAGATTGCGACAGTGGAGGGTTATCTTTAAACAGTTAAATACACTATTTAATTAATGACATGCTATATAGTGGAATTGTAAAGCGGCTCTGTTGAGTACAAGGTGAAGAATTAAAGATGGTGTTATCAAAAGAGAAGAAGGTAAGGGACGTAATGACGCGAGGTGTCATTACTGTATCGTTTGACACAGCTGTAAGTGAAACTGCCAAACTCCTGGTAAAGGAGGGCGTATCTGGAATTGCGGTAACTGCGCCAGACGATGAGGTAGTGGGTGTTATATCTGAGATTGATATTATAAAATTCTTCGACAAGGATTGGAACACTTTAACGGCAGAGGATATTATGTCTACCTTTGTGAGGACAATAGATCCAGAAACGACGATAAAGAAAGCGGCAGATATTATGAGGGATTTGAATATCCACAGGTTATTGATTCTTTCTCTAAGCCCCGCTTACGGTGTTCCCATCGGGATATTAACTGCAAGTGACATACTGAGAGCGAGCGTCGAATAACATCTAAAAAATAAAAAGAGGGGGACTGCAAAACAAAACCCCCAAACTTATACCCTTCTTTCAAACGCAACCCAGGTTTCCGTTGATGCGACATCCCTGCTTTGGTGAAGGAAGTCTTTAATTATTTCAGGGTCTTCCGCTTCGTAAATCCATATCGCATCATACCTGCCCAGTGTGTGATACGCCTGCAGGAACTTGACGCCTTTGGGTGGCTCTTTAATCATCTTGTCACCGAATGCTCTTGCATCCTTCACCATGCCTGGGTTCACTTTCACGCATGTTATGAACAACATCTTTTTATATCACCTCTTTATGTGATACATAGGCGATTTGACTATTAATAACTTTCACTTCCTTTCTCCCATTATCATCAAATATTTTTCAGCAAGCAGATAGATAGATGATCACGAAAGAATTGATAAAGGACGTAACGATAAGCATTTTGCGGCGAGCGGAAACGACACTGCCAAAGGATGTGAAAGCGGCGCTGGTTCGTGCATACGAGCGCGAAGAGCAGGAAATAGCGAAGGTGCAGTTGGAGGCAATGCTCGAGAATGTGAAGCTTGCCGAAGATCTGCAGAGACCTTTGTGCCAGGACACGGGCATTCCACTTTTTTACGTAAAACTCGGGAGTGGAAACATAAACGTGAATCTCGGAGATATTGAGAGCGGCATAATAGAGGGAGTGAAGGAAGCAACGAAATCGATCCCGCTGCGGTCGAACGTGGTGGATGCGATAACGCGAGAAGGGGAAGGCGAGAATACAGGTGACAGAATGCCGTATATCAATTATACCTTTGACACAGATGTTGATGGAATTGAGATTTTGGTATTTCCGAAGGGCGGAGGCTCGGAGAACGTGAGTGCATTTACGATGCTGATGCCGAAGCCTGAAACGGAAGCAGTGAAAGCGATACAGACGTTTGTTCTTGAGATGGTGGTCAAAGCGGCGGGTAAGCCGTGTCCGCCTACGATTATCGGCGTCGGTGTGGGTGGCTCTGCGGATATAGCGATGAAGCTCGCGAAAGTAGCAGTGCTTCGACCGGTTGGCGTGCTGAATACTGAGGAACGGATAGCACGCTTTGAGGCGGAGCTTCTCGACGCGGTGAACAACACGGGTATCGGGCCTATGGGTTTGGGAGGAAAAACAACTGCGCTTGACGTGCATATAGAAACCGCAAGCACACACATCACCAGCTTGCCTTTAGCTGTGAATTTTCAGTGCTGGGCAGCGCGTAAAGCTGTGGCGAAAATACATGAAGATGGACGGGTGGAGTATGTGTGAAAAACTTATAGAAAGAAAGCGAAAAGCTTTTAAGTGCGTTTGCACAAGCGTATGTATGTAGTAGGGAAAACAATAGAGGAACCATATGTCAATTAACGGTACTAACAATTTGGGCGGTGTGGTATCATAGGCAATGCCGAGACCCGTAGCCATAGTTGGAATTGGATCCACAAAAATGGGGGAATTGTGGAAATACTCATTTAGAGATTTAGCAATGAAAGCAGGTACCAGTGCTTTAACCGATGCAGGGATGTCAGGAAACGAAATTCAGGCTATATGGGGTGGAAATATGAGTGCCGGGCAGTTCCTTAATCAGGAACATGTGGCTGCATTAATTGTTGATTATGTTGGTTTAGCTAATTTACATATCTCTGCCACCAGAGTTGAACAAGCGTGTGCCAGTGGTGGAGTAGCTTTGCGAGAAGCGATTCTCGCGGTAGCCAGTGGATATTATGACATAGTAATGGCGGCAGGTATAGAGAAGATGACTGATGTAGATGGAGATACAGCAGCTAAAATATTAGCATCCGCCGCTGATCAAGAGTGGGAAGCACTTATGGGTGCTACATTTCCTTCACTCTACGCATTAATCGCGCAGGAGCATATGCAGAAGTTTGGCACGACCTCGGAACAATTAGCCGCTGCTGCAGTAAAGAATCACCGTAATGCGAGGAATAACCCGCTCGCTCATTTCAGAAATGAGCTAACGATAGAGCAGGTACTTAACTCACCGATGGTTTCAAGCCCACTTCATATTCTTGATTGCTGTCCACTTTCTGACGGTGCAGCAGCAGTAGTAGTGACTTCAGCGGAAATTGCTAAGGAATTTACCGATACTCCTATTTATATAAACGCCACAGCCCAAGCCAGTGATTATCTTGCGTTATATGATAGGAAAGAGCTCACCACATTTGAATCAACCGTTACTGCGAGTGGGAACGCTTATCAACAGGCGCGATTGGAACCAAAAGATATTGACATTTGTGAAGTTCATGACTGTTTTACTATCGCGGAGATACTTGCGATAGAGGATTTAGGATTTTTTGATAAAGGTACGGGCGGAATAGCTACCGAAGAAGGTGAGACTGAAATAGGTGGTCGAATACCAATAAACCCGTCCGGTGGGCTGAAAGCAGGTGGCCATCCCGTGGGAGCAACAGGAATAAAGCAGGTTTATGAGATTGTGCAACAGCTCAGGGGCGAGGCAGGTAAAAGACAGGTCAATGGCGCGGAAATAGGAATGACGCATAATATCGGTGGCTCAGGAGCAACTTGCGTAATCCATATTTTTTCACGTGATTTATCGTGATCGAAAGATAAAAACTCTTTTACTCAAAAAACCTCTTTCTCACCGTTTTTTCAGACTAGTGTCTCAACAACTTGATTTTTAGACAATATTATAAACATGTGAACCCAACTGTGTTTTATGGGGAGAATAAAACTTACAGAGAAAGAGGTAGAATACCTCAGCGATTTTGTGAAAAAGGGACGGAAAAGCGCGAGG
>DATKWH010000091.1:0-9379 GCA_035529655.1 Bathyarchaeia archaeon | reverse complement strand
TATGGACTATCGGCGGGAAAAAGATATGTTAGAGCGTTACATTGGAGTTGTAAAGATGAGACGCACCAATCATGATCTCCAATATTACCCTTTATTTTATAATAAAGAAGAGGGATTTGCCATTTATACAAAAGAGGAAATGGAGTTATGAAGAGGTGGAAGCGAGATAGATAGAAATAATAATAGAAACGTATATATAAAGCTAAAAGAAGAAGTAGAACTATGAAAAAGGGGAAGGTATTGGTAGCAAATGGTTCCCCATCTGTTAGTATGATCGCAAAGGCATTGGAAAAACTCGGGTTTGACGTTGTGGGGGCTGCTCGAGGTGGTAAAGAAGCGGTAGAGCGGTATATGGAACTGAAGCCAGACATTGCATTTATAGATATTGCAGTAGATGGAGATGGAATAAATGGCATCGAAGTAGCACGTTGGATAGCAACCGAGGATCCCTCTGCTGTGGTTATTATGCTCGTCGAAGAAGATTTTGATACCCCTGAGATGATAGCTGATGCGTTAAAGGTGGGTGCAAAGGGATATATGAAGAAGCCGACATCGGAAGCGGAAATAGAAAAGCGCATAGGCAGCGCATTGAAGAGTGATAAAAAATGGTTTGGAATACTGAGAAGAAGGAGATAAAAATATTACTTGTAGAAGATTTGGAGGAGCATGTGCTTCTTATTAAGAATACTTTAGAGCATAGTGGGTTGAAAAAAAGTATTTGGGTATGTAGAGATGGAGAAGCGGCACTGGATTATCTTTACAACCGGGGTGATTACGCATCGAAGGAGAAGTATTCAAAGCCAGACATAATTGTGCTCGATCTCCGTCTGCCAAAGCTTGATGGATTGGAGGTGCTGAAGCGAATAAAGAGCGAAGAAAGTTTGAAAGACATACCGGTTGTAGTTCTCACCGCGTCTGAGGAGACCGAAGACATAAGGAGCGTGTATAATGTGGAGGGCACAGGGTACCTGCTGAAGTCAGCGTTTATAGTTGAAAAGAGCAAGAAGATGGAAGGGCTTTTAGATGCTATTCTTTCGTTCGGGTACTGAATATAACAATTAACGACCCCAAATCTTTTAAGTATACTCTTATATAATATAATAACTTCTATCATGCACAAAAAAGTGATGCGGAAGAAAGTGCAGTTATTGGTCGCGGTAATTGTAGGTATAGTGCTGCTATCGGCATCTATGATGCCAGCACTCGCATCCGATCCCGTGTACGGCCCTGGTAATTCTATTATGGCGGTCATCTGCGTCGAGGCGAAGGAATACAAGGATTATGTGCCGCATTACAATGACCATTTCCCGCAGGGATCTACCGTGAAGATCTACGTGGAGGCTGAGGGTAAGACCAAAAAAGACGACGTTAGTGGTGACTATAAACCTTCTATTAAGTTTACAATGACTGGGACGAGACCCACAGGTGCAACATTCACCGCCAGCACAAGCAGCTCAAAGCTAATCAACTACGATAAAACGCTATACAAAGAGACATACGGAATCATATCGTTCTCTCTACCTAAGGACGTTGCAATAGGTGACTACCGGTTCCGGGTAGAAGCAACAGACAGTAATAAAGGGGGGGAGCTCATCGGGAGGACACCATACATGCATTTCTACGTGTATGAAGATGCAACGCTGTACCCACCTATTAACTATACGTATAGCGACCTCAGAATCGAGCCGAATCCCGCTGTGGTTGGAACCACGGTTACGGTAACCGTGAACGTAACGAACTTAGGTGGAAAGGGGAACTGGAAAGGCGAGACCGTTTATCTCGATGTCAATTGCACGGAGGCGAAGGCGACAAAAACGCTTAAACTCGAAAATAACGAGAACACTACCGTTACGTTCCGCCTGACGAAGAAGGAACTCGGTGAAGTGCCTGCCAACTTTAATATCTCTATCGGCGGCTTGAACGAGACATTGATGTTACAGGAAAAAGCGCCCGCTGCAACACCAACATCAGGTGCTGGCACCACAGGAGGAGCAACTGGAGATGAGAAGAAAGTGCCGGGTTTCACTGCCGTTACTGCAATCGCTGCATTTACCTCTGTTCTTATCTATCAATGTCGGGCGCAGAAGCGGAGAGAGATAGAAACTGAGGATAAAGACGATTTTATAAGATAAAAGAAGATTTGATCAAACTTTCTTTCTAAGAACGGATTCTCTTAATCCTTTCATCTCCTCTAAGGTTCATCCTCTCCCATTTTCCGTTCTGCTTTTCTTAAGATTCCTCGCAGCGTTTGCACCTCTCTCGCTGTGAGTTCCGCTCTTCCAAGTATTCTTCTGAGCATGAGCGCGGTCTTCTCCTTTTTATACTCCTTATACTCAATCTCGTCCAGAAACATACTTATATGAGCAAACAAACGTTCTTTATCCTCTAAACATGCTAATGGCAGCTCTCCAGAATCCGCGCCCACATCACGTAATTCATAAAGAACTACCGCAACGGCATGCGAGAGGTTCATCACGGGATAATCGGGACTCGTAGGAATGCAGACAACGATCTCACACCGCATAAGCTCCTCATTCAAGAGCCCAACATCTTCTCTGCCAAATAAAAGGGATACGATTCCACGTTTATCTTCTACCTTCTTTTTCAGCTCTTGCGGTGAGAAGAAAGGCATTCTAAGATGTCTATCAACTGAAATCCCCGGCTTAGAAGTGGTACCCGCGACAATAGCAGAGTCAGCAATCGCTTTTTCTATTGAGTTCACTATTGTGCATGCGCTGAGCACATCAGAGGCGTGAGAAGCGACAGAGAACGCCTTCTTCCCGATATTCGGTGGATTAACGAGATAAAGGTCTGAGAAGCCGAAGTTTTTTGTCACGCGCGCTACCGCGCCTATATTCTCTTCGTTCTTCGGTTCCACAAGAATTACCCTGACTTCCATGTCGTCTTTCGTATTTATCTTAAACCGTAAACAATAAGCAAGCGCACCTTCCTCGACTAGTTTCTCTTTTTATCTCTATCTATAAAATAATAAACTCACTGCAGGTACTAACCTTTTGTAGAATTAAGCATAAAGACAGAGATGGAGCGGATAGCACTCAAACTTGGGTACCTCGGTACGTATTATCATGGGTTCCAGATTCAGCCTCAGTCTGCAGGTCCAACGATAGAAGGTGAACTCTTCAAGGCATTAACGAGACTCAATATCATTGAAGATCGAGCAGCATCGAATTATTTCTCCGCAGGTAGGACTGATAAAGGCGTGCATGCGCTCTCTCAGGTGGTTTCTTTAGACACCGCAAATCCAAACGTGACACCCCGGATGATAAACAGTATGCTTCCGGACGATATATGGGCATTCGCGCTCGCAAAACAACCTTCCGATTTTAACGCCCGCAGGGATGCTATCAGTCGTGAATACCGCTATCTCTTACCGTTGCAACCAGATAAGAATATGAATATAACGCACATGCGAGAAGCATCGGAACTGTTTATCGGCACTCATGATTTCTCTAACTTCTCTCAGCCACCGGGTCATAAGGAGCATGAAGCCGAGTATTACTCACCGAGAAGAGAGATAAAACGGATAGATATAGCGACAGAAAGAAGCAATTCGTTTATCGTTATTGATATAGAAGCAGACGGATTTCTCCGTAAGATGGTGCGAAAAATAGTCTCAGCGCTGAAACTGGTTAGTAGCGGCGCGAAAGATAAAAGATGGATAGAAGATCTCGTGGAACTACGGGTAACGGAGCAGATTGAACCTGCACCTGCTTTCGGGCTCATTCTCAAAAATGTTGCTTATCGTGGAATCACATTTGTAGATGATGACTATGCGAAGAGGCGAATAGCAGCACGAATAAAAGAAGATCTGACTTATCACGCCACGATGGCAGAAGTGCTGGAAGATATGGTAAGCGAATATGCGCACTACGATAAGAGAAAAACCGTATAATTGCAGTAAAACTTTAAATATTACCCTCCACATGTAGTTCCTAAAGGTACGCGGAAAATGGTGAAGAAAGAGAGAGTTGTACAGCAACAAAAAGAGAAGATGAAGAAACTGTTAGAAGGTGCGGCTATGGGGTTAGGGTTTTTCATCCTGTTTGGTATTCTTATAATCCCGGGGCTCCGAGAAGGCATGGGCACCGCTCTGGGCGTCGTTCTTAATCCTTTCGCAACTTTTGTTGGTAATTTCTTAATCACTATCCTCATCTTATCGGTGGTTACCGGCTTCTACACGTCGTTGATACAGAAATACACGACGAATTGGGAGCTTATGGAACTGTCGAAGCAGTACCAAAAGCAGATACGGGAGCTGCAGAAAGAGTTGATGGAGGCGAAGCGTGAGGACAACAAGCATCGAATGAAGAAGCTGGAGAAGAGGAAAGCAGAGATAATGAGAAAGCAAACGCAATTCTCCGGTGAGATGATGAGGCAGCAGATGAAGCCCATGGCTTACATCGGTATTATTACGATACCGATATTCATGTGGATCTGGGAATATGTAGAAGTAGCCTCTGTTGGACCGGCGATTTTTCCGTTAATCGGTGAAAAGGCGATTACAGCCAGTTTTATATTGGGCCTACCTTACTGGGTGCTCTGGTATATGGTCTGCTCGATACCAATAGCGCAGATGATACGAAAAGCGATTGGCATAAGGAGTGCGATGTAGCGTTATCTATGTCTAATACTGATTAAAACTAACATGTGGAGTAGAAAGGTGAGTTGCAATAAATGAAAGAGAAAGTTGAAGAGATTATGACAAGAAAGGTCATTACGGTGAAGGAGAACGATTCGTTGCGGGACGTTGCAACTGTATTCAAAGCGAATAAAATCGCTGGTGCACCGGTTCTCAATGACCAAGAAGAAGTAGTTGGGGTGGTTAGTGAAGCGGATATTTTAAAAGTCCTGGGCAATCTTCATTGGTACACCCAGATCTTTATGGCTCTGGACATTTTACAGATACATGATGAGAAATCACACGATGTACAGCAGGATATCGACAAGGCGAGCGCGATGAAAGTGAAGGACGCGATGTCAAAGAATCCTAAAACAATACCGCCGGATGCGTCAATTGATGATGCCGCGCAGATTATGCACGCAACGGGGTTTAATAGATTACCCGTTGTGGACGGTGATGGTAAGTTAGTTGGAATAGTTGCCAGAGCAGATATTATCGCTTCACTTTATGAACCGTAGAGTAGAGGAGGGAAAGATTGATGCAAACAAAAACAAATGTTAAAGTTAAAGAACTGATGACTACTAACGTTATAACATTCAAGCCCAGAGATAAGCTTCATCACGTAGCGGAGACGTTTAGAGAGAATAGAATTAGCGGTGCACCGGTGATTGATGCCCAAAGAAGGGTTATTGGCGTTATCAGTGAAGCGGACATCATGAAATTGACGGCAACGGTTCCCTTTCCGGATATAGACCCACTTAATCCTTTTCCCGTCTTCTCTCTCTCTGCTTATATGAAGCGGGTAAAGAAAATTCCTGAAGAAATTGACACACTGTTCGAGGGAGATGTACAGGATGTGATGTCAAAAAAACCGGTGACTATTTCACCC
Source organism: Bathyarchaeia archaeon (assembly GCA_035529655.1). Taxonomy (GTDB): domain Archaea; phylum Halobacteriota; class Syntropharchaeia; order Alkanophagales; family Methanospirareceae; genus JACGMN01. Next base: position 3,848 of record DATKWH010000091.1, on the reverse strand, counting down.
GAAGACTCTATCTCTGATGCTGCTCGGATAATGCATAAGAACGATTTTAACCGGATTCCCGTGGTAGATGTTGAAGGGAAATTGGTAGGGTTGATAGCAAGAGACGATATTATTGGCGTTTTTGCAGTTTAAAGGAGATAAGGCCCTGCCAACATGAAAACGATGGAAGCGGCGATAAAAATTGCGATAGTGGCGGTAATTGCCTTTGAAATTTTTTCTTTTTTCCCCTCATCCTTTACCCCTATCCTCAGTACTGGATTCAGCATCTCTCGGAATACATAGCCGCCATCAAGGGGAATAGCAGGCAGGCAGTTGAACAGTCCGACGTAGAAATTAATCCACCCTATCCAGAACAGCACATCAGCAGTCAAAAAAATACCGCCACCGAATAATGATGCAAGACCCACCGGCTCGTATAAATGAGAAAGCTGAGGGCTAAAACCACCGAACCCCGCAGGAAGAGGGGCAATTGGCATGATGGTCAACCACAACCAGCTATTTAACCACTGATGTGGCGAAAAGGACATAAAAGAATAAGGTATGCTTCTCAACCCCCCGAGGTATTTCTGTGTGGGAAAATCTACTACTACTATTCCTAAGGGGTTATTTGCAACGAGAACGCCTAAGAAACCTATCTTCTCATCGAAAGGCGAGTCCGCCAACTCTATACTAACCGTCTTCTCATTCGTTTGCACTTCTATAACCTGCGTAGGCGTAGTATTAGCCAAGAACGCGCGAAAATCCTCGTAGCTTGTTATGCTCATAGTATCCATCCTCGTTATGCGCATGCCTTCTGTTAAACCTGCTTTAGCTGCGGGCAAGCCTTCTTCAACCCCCACTAATGTCACTCCAGTGCTTTCAGAACTGCTATGCACTACGAATGCTCTTTCTGTTCCTCTTTTATCCAGTACACTGACCACAGTCTCATCTTTTTCTCCCAACGCTGTATTCAGTTCTTCCACACGCAGAACCGGTGAACCGTCAACCGCTGTGATAAACATTCCTGATTCTATTCCTAAGCTCTCCGCGGGACTCCCTCCGGCAATGTCAAAAGCATACAGTACGTTATCGCTAACTGGCTGTACAGAGAAGAGAATAGCAAAGAATAAGAGAAACGCAATGAACGCCACGCAGAAGTTGCTGGTCACACCCGCAGAGAGTATGCGAGTTCGTTCACGTGACGTTGCTACTTTCTTCCTGATCTTTTCCGTTTCACCTACCCCATTCGCTTCTATACTCTTTTCACCGCTTTTCTTTTCTTTTTCGCCAAAGAGTTGCTCACTGTCTGGCTCAGCAAATGCTCCTATTGGCACTAACGCAACCAGAAGTCCCATTGACTTCACTTTTATCTTCTCTACGGTGCTCAATACTGCATGAGAAAGCTCGTGCACCACTAACGCAATCACAAAGCCAATCCATGCGCACATCGGTATAAACTCATTTAATCCCGGTATAAGCAGCCAATTCCTCGGTTCATTTACCTTCGACGGCTCTGGCGGCATCATAAACGTTGCATACGTGCCATATATTACAAGAATGAACATAAATGCCATGGCTACAAGCACTAAAATCGTACCAATGTTGGCATAAACCCGCCAGAACCGTTCTCTTCTCGCACCGTTTGCCAAGCGCTCCAGCAACCGCCCACCTCGCTTTGTCTTTATCATCAAGATGGGGCCAACCGCGGAGATATTATACCGCTCCAAAATGCCCTTTCTATCGAGCACTAAGACGATAAGCCAGTAAATCAAGAATAGATACAGCATCAACGTCAGATAATATGGGTTCATTTTTGGGTTCCTTAACGTGATTTAAATGCGCGTGGAGGTATATATAATTTCGATGGCATCGCCGATCAGCACATGAACTACGTAATTCCAACAACTTTTTTACACTTTTTCTTTTTGAACGGCTTCGCCGTTCCATTGCTTTCAGCAATGTCAAAAGAAAACCTGTGCTATAACTTTTTTGCTTCGCAAAAACCTTAACTAAAAAACACTACGTTGAAAATATAAGTTTCTTTGGTCAAGCTTTCTTTACAAAGAAATGTTGTTGATAAACCATTCCTTTCCTCCTCTTTTTATTTCTTTGATCAAACTTTCTTTTTAAAAGAAAGTTTGAATGATCATCGGAATAGACGATACGGATTCGAAGAACGGTATGTGCACCACCTATCTCTGCGCAGTTTTAGTTGACGAACTCAGAAAATATGGGGAAGTCTCGACACCAAGATTGGTACGACTAAATCCTTGCATTCCGTTCAAAACACGAGGTAACGGCGCAGTATCCTTTGAGATAACAGTGACCACGGCGAAAGAGGAGACCGTGAAAGGGGTGGTCAAATCCGGGGTGAGTGAGTTCTCGGAGTTACAAGAGGAGGAAACAAATCCGGGCGTTGTCTTTATTGGTGATACCGCTTTACGTGCGATGAGTAGAGGAGGGAGCGACGAGAAGATTGAGCGTATGTTAAAATTAAAGAACTTTTACGAAACTGCCGTGAGAGACGTGCTGAAGATAGAGCATGCATATACACTCCTGTCGGACTTGCACTTCGATTACTTTGGTTTAAAGAAGAAGAGAGGGTTGATAGGCGCTTTAGCTGCTGCTTCGTTTTTAATGTTACAAAAACGCGACCCAAATTATTACGATTTCACGTACGAATTGATAGCATATCGAAGAAAAGAACGATGGGGAACGTCACGGTTTATTGAGGAAGCAAGTGTGAGGGATGCAGATGAAGCTACGTATCCTTTAACCTGGGATACTGTAGATCTCGTGAATAAGAAACTTGTTCTTGCACCCCACTCACCCTGCCCAGTCCTCTTTGGGATACGAGGGGACAGTGTAGCTGCGATACACAAAGCCTACACACTCATAGATGCAGAGCCTGCGGAGCGTGAAATGCTGTTCGTAACGAATCAAGGTACGGATTCTCACTTGGTTACTTATGAAGAAGCTAAGGGAACGTTGCACGACCACCACTCTTACATTTTAGATGGCGCGGTCGAGTCCAATCCGCGAACTATAGAAGGCGGGCATGTTTTATTTGCTCTTGCGCTCACAGAAAACACTGGGGATCGTATCGAGTGCATGGCATACGAGCCGACGAAGGGCTTTCGTGATATTATCCGGCAGTTACGGATTGGAGATGAAGTTACAGTCTACGGATCGTTCAAGAACCGGACAATAAATCTCGAGAAGATAAAGCTGCGGAAATTGAACGTGGAGGTAAAAAGTAATCCGAAATGCGCTAAATGTGGCAAGCGTATGGAATCAGCAGGGAGATCGCAGGGATATAGATGCAAGCGATGTAAGACGTATAGCAGTGAAAAGGAGGTTCAAATTGTGGACCGGGAGATAGACGAGGGTTTATATGAAGTTCCACCTGTTGCCCGGAGGCATATATCAAAACCCTTAATCCGTACGTATGCGGAAGGAAGGATCAATACTACTCATCCAAGCAGATAAATGAGCTTACTTCATCGTATCATGCAGAAGAAGCTCCGCCAACCAATATCTTCGTCACCCTCACGTGTGGAGCGTATTCAGAAACAGGGACCTCCTGGCCATCTTTACCGCAGAATCCTATCGTCCCTCTCTTTTTATCATTACCCACGGCATCTATGTTCTTCAATACGTCTAAGGTTCTACCGGAGAGCGAAACGTTCTTCAATCTCTTTGAAAGCGTGCCTTTTTCTATCAGGAAGGCCTCTTCCGCGCTAAATTGGAATTCGCCCTTTACGGTATCCACCTGCCCGCCACGCATACCCATTGCATAGATGCCAAATGGTATGTCCTCACGCATTTCATCAAAATTCCAGTCACCTTCCTCAATGACCGTGTTGCTC
>DATKWH010000090.1:0-8213 GCA_035529655.1 Bathyarchaeia archaeon | reverse complement strand
CTTAAAAGAGCTCCTCATCCTGCTCGTAACTTCGGCTCAATCGCAGTGCGAGTTCAGCTTTTGTCAGCTCCCCACTTAGATAAGAAACGTGTTCAAGCAGTGAAACCAGATTCAATCGCAGGATTGTATCCATTATCTCCTGTGCACTCTTTCCCATTATCTGTTTCCCGGTAGGCGAATGCTTCGCAAATATCTTCTTTTCGCTCCTGCCATCGCCTTCAACTTCACAAATGCCGATTCTAAAGCACCCTTTAGGGTCAAGCTGCCACTTTTCGTTCCTTTTCGCAGCAGTCAGCCCTTCATCTCGAATTCGCACGACCGGTTTCTTTTTCTTTTCCTTTAACATCAAAAGGTCGAATCCGACATCCTTCGGCGCACTTTTGCGTGCCTTCGACAGCATCATCATCTCCGATGCTACCCGCAACTCTCTTACACTTCCTCGCGTTTTAGCACTGCATTCCGGAGTAAAAAGGATATCCACGCTTAGTTCCGAGGCGATGCCGGCTAAGGTTGCGTTTACGCCTACAGAATCAGCATCCATAAGCTCTGTGACGTTTCCAACCCCAAAGAAAAGTGGTGTGCTCTTATCTTGCAATCTGAACCGATAATAGTTGTATAATGATTCTGCGATTCCGTATCCAATGGTATTCAATACGGGATCTGCAATTATGCGCTTTATACCCTGCTCTTCAGCCATTTTTAGGTTTGCAGCCAAACTCTCGTTGGTTTTATGAATTCCATCACTGTCGGGAATTACGACTGCTGCTATATCATTCTTCGCTATCGCTGCACCCACTTCTGGAATATTATCTTTATTCAAGCTGAGCAACAGGTCAACACCGTTTTCTATGCCTGCGCGTATGAGGTCTACATCCAGGGTATCAATAGAAATAGGCACATCTGGTGCGAACGACAAAGCTGTTTCTACTGCTTTTTCAACCTCATCGGGCTTCGCACCGATATGTGCCCCAATATCCAGAATGTCCGCGCCGCTTTTCAGGTAGTGCTCTATCATTCGTTGTATTTCATCCTCTGTCATCAGCGTTGCATCCACGAGTTCTGCGCAGACCTTCATTCGTGCTCCACCGCCTATCTTCACACCTTTTAGGGAGAACGTCTCCTTTGCACTGTTCTCTAACTCGTGCAGTTGGTGCTTCGCATTCTCTTTTCGCTGCTCAGCCAAGAACACATCAGCAGGCACATGCGGTGAGAATTCCATCTCTCCCGCGAGTTGTAATGCCTCTCCGATGTCGTAGGCATGGCGTGGCCCCAACCGGATTGGAGTGGCTATCTCGTTTTCCAAATCACTGAAGTCCGCTTTGCAAAACCCGGAAACTAAAATGAGGTCGTCGTCCAATTTTTTGGACTTTTTATCAAGTGCTCTCCTCAGCGATTTGGGCGTGGAAAAAGCGGCAATGTTTAAGTCCTGCGTAAGCACTTCACAGGTTATATGAGGCACATTCGCAGCTCTCACCGCATCTTTAACCATTCCTTCTGCTTTCCTTCCGGTTGCTAATGCTATCTTCATAACACTTTCTTTACTTTCTCAAGTGCCCATCAGTGTTGTCTTAGCTAATCGCCTGCTATTCCCTCAATTCTCTTCAAGACCTTCTCAAACTCTTCAATAAGATAGTATGCTTCAACTTTGCCATTTTTAGCGTTTTTCGCCATTATTTTGTCGTTCGTTATCAAAATTGAACCTGTTAGTTTTGACGTCGTGATGTAGTATAAATCCACTGCTCTCCCTTTAACTACAAATGCCAAATTATAAGCCGTATCAATCAATTTCCCTCCGCTAATCAGCTCAATTTCTGATATTAACTCCTCTACAAATCCCCTGACGATGTTCGCCTCTTTTTTCCTGCTTAAAATGCTCGCCAATTCTATTTTTAGTATTATAGGAGCATGAACAGCAATTCTGCTCTTTGAGATAGTTTCCAACAGCTCACTGGCTTTCTTATATCTATCGCCAATCATTGGGAGCAAGCTGTCTATGATAACAGAAGCGTCCAGGACTATCATCTATCTTCTTTCACTGATAAGTTGACCAGTCAAGTCTTCCCCAATATCCGCAAAATATCCCCTATACTTCTTTACAATGTCGGACAACAACGATTTTTCGATTGTTATTCTTAGCCTTTCCCCTTCCCTCATGTTAACCTTCTCAAGCGGCTTGAAGTGCCCTTCTCATATACTACTTCTATAACCTTCAGCATGCTTATTGTTCTGTTTCACCGCTTTAAATACTTTTAGGTGACATCTGTCTTCACCGAAAACTCTTTAGACTGAGAGACGTTTTTGATTGAACTTTTTCTAAAAGTTTATTTCGCTCTACTCACTTAAACACTCTAAAAAAGGGTCTTCTGGTTTATCTTTTATCGTTTGATACACTATGAAGGTTTCCGTCCGCTCGACAGCGCCAAAAGAATGCATCTCCCTTAAGAATCCCGTCATCTCATCCTTATCTCTGAACATAAGCTCCAGGAAGAAATCAAAGCTGCCGAAGAGGAGTTGGATCCTCCTTACATGTTCACTCTTCCGCAAGAACGCTATGAGTTCATCTCTCAATTTCTCCTTGGGCTTCGCAATAAGCAACACATACGCTCGGAACGAGAAACCAAGCTTTTCCGCATCTAAACAGACCGAAAAGCCCTTTACTACACCCGCCTCTGACAGCTTCTTCACATGTTCAAAAGCTACTTGCCTGCTTATCCCGCACCTTCTACCCAGCTCTGAATGCGAAACCCTCCCATTCTCCAGCAGTGCCCGTAGGATACATTTGTCCTTATTTTTCAGCTTCATTTTTGTCAAATGTAAAAAATAAATATCGAAAAGCATATAAATAGCTATCTTCTTATTCATTTTGGTTTATTGCTTGCTATGAAAGCGAAAGAGGAGCAGTAAAGAATGGGTGAACAATGGAGGATAAAAGAATAATGAACACGTTAAAAGAGGTATTGGATGAGGAAAACTCTCAGAAACTTATGAAGATAGATAACCCGGAACTTCATCAATTTATTGCCAAGTACGTTGAGCTTTGCAATCCTGATAAAGTGTTTGTCTGCACGGATTCGCCGGAAGATATTCACCATGTCAGACAAGAAGCGATAAGAGCTGGAGAAGAGCAGGAACTTGCTTTGGAGGGGCATACGGTCCATTTCGACGGCTATTACGATCAAGCAAGGGATAAAGGGAATACCAAGTTCCTTCTGCCTGCGGGTGTTAATTTGGGTTCTGATATAAATGCAATGGATAGAGAGGAGGGGCTCAACGAAATCCGTGATATTCTGAAAGATATCATGCGAGGGAACCAGTTGTTCGTGCGATTTTTCTGTTTGGGGCCTCTCAATTCTGAATTCTCAATACCCGCTGTACAGCTTACCGATTCCGGCTATGTAGCCCACTCGGAGGACCGGCTCTACAGACAGGGCTATGAGGAGTTCGTAAGATTCGGTGAAGCCACACGGTTTTTAAAGTTCGTGCATTCAGCGGGAGAGCTGGATGACAGAATGACCTCCAAGAATATTGATAAACGAAGGGTGTATATCGACCTTGAGGATGAAACGGTATATAGTGTGAACACCCAGTATGGGGGCAATACGATAGGACTTAAGAAGTTAGCAATGCGTCCAGCAATAAACAGGGCGTCAAGAGAAGGGTGGCTCACCGAGCATATGTTTATCGTGGGTGTGCATGGTCCGAATGGCAGGATAACGTATTTTACAGGCGCCTTTCCCTCACTCTGCGGAAAGACCTCCACTTCTATGATGAAGGGGGAAAGCATAGTTGGGGATGATATAGCGTACTTAAGGAAAAAAGGTGGCGTGATACGTGCTGTCAACCCAGAGAAGGGGATATTTGGCATAATACAAGGCGTGAACTCCAAGGACGATCAGATTATATGGGCGGCACTCCACAGTCCGGGTGAAGTGATATTTTCTAATGTGCTGGTCACGGAAGAAAAAGGAGTCTACTGGATGGGTAAGGATGACGAACCACCTCAAAAAGGGTTTAATTATTCCGGAGAATGGCAGCTTGGAAAGAAAGATGATAATGGTAACGAAATCTCCACTTCGCATCCAAATGCCCGGTTCACGCTTGACATTAAGTTCTTAGAGAATGTGGACCAAGAGCTCGATAATCCAGAAGGTGTCGTTATAGGCGGGATAATATATGGCGGACGAGATTCAGACACGAAAGTGCCGGTAGAGGAATCCTTTGACTGGGTGCATGGCGTTGTTACTATGGGTGCTGCACTGGAGTCTGAAACGACCGCGGCAACGCTGGGAAAAGAAGGTGTGCGAAAAATCAACCCTATGTCAAACCTCGATTTCCTTTCCATACCCCTGGGAAACTATATAGCGGACCATCTGAAGTTTGGTACGGGACTAAAAAATCCGCCTCAAATCTTCTCGGTGAATTACTTTATAAAAGACTCGGAGGGGAACTTCCTGAATGATAAGACGGATAAAGCCGTGTGGCTCAAGTGGATGGAACGGCGATTACATGAGGAAGTTGAAGCGATAAAAACGCCCACGGGGCTCATACCAAAATATGAAGACCTTAAGAAGTTGTTTAGAGCAGTGCTTAATAATGAGTATTCCGAAGAGGATTATATAAAACAATTCACGCTGCGGGTCGCGGAAAATTTAGCCACGATTGAGCGCGTGAAGGAGTTTTACAAGACAAAAGTTTCTGACACCCCTCAAGCGGTTTTTACGGTTTTGGAGGAGCAAAGGCAAAGGTTGATCGAGGTGCGGGAGAAACAGGGGGATTATGTATCGCCCTTAAAATTCTCTTGATTCGCCAGTAAAGTAACTATTCCATCCGCCCTAATAGCATATCAATCTTCGAGTCATACCCTAATAGATATTTCGATGCCTCCTTTGCCAAACTCAGCCTTGTGTCTCGAGTTATCTCCCCCTCCTTCCGGAGTTCTTCAATTATTTCATTGTATCTCGATGGATTTACGATAACGGCAACGTTTTCAAAGTTCTTTATCCCGGAACGGAGCATTGCAACACCGCCAATGTCCATACTATCCAGCGGTTTTTTGGGTGCAAGGTCAGGCGGTATGAGGTTTACGACAACGATTCCAATTTCAGCAGTTGCGATTCCCGCATGAATGCGTGGATGCAACGTCTTCACCTTTCCTCCGAGCATCTCTTGAAATCCTGTGAAGTCGGAAACTTTTGTTACTGCGATTCCACTCTCAAAAATCGCCCTTGCTGTGCCTTCAGTTGCGATTAGTTCTATCCCAAGTTCATTCAGGGCTTTTGCGAATTCCGCCACCTTATCCTTATCGAATACACTTATTACCGCTTTCATCGCTCTATAAATTTGCTATTTCTGTAAAGTTCTAAATTTAAAGTAACTGGAGGAAGTACGCTGTTAACGTAATGGGCAAAATATGCTTCCTCATTATGTGAATTAACGGCTCTAAATCTAATGAGACTGCTAAGTTACGTAATTCCCACTCCCGAAAATTTGCCTTCTCGAGGAGCGTGTGGTGAAAGCATATCTATATTCAATCTCGTCACTAATTCCTTGTATCTATCCCGAATGGTGATCTCAGTGGTACCGGCAACTTTGGCTATTTCTTTCTCCGTTATCTTTTCGCCACTTAACATTGCAGCGATATAAATCGCAGCCGATGCTGTTCCAATCGGCCCCCAGCCCTTTGCCACTCCGGTTCCTTTATCATCCTTTAGTATTTCTATTGCTCTTTCCCTTACCTCCTCACGTAACCCAAGTTTAGAGCAGAACCGAGGGATGTAGAGTGCTGGGTCCGCAGGTGCAAGCTTTATCTCCAATCTCCGTAAAAGGAAAATATACGCCCTCCGTATTTTTTTTAAAGGGCTCCTTGACACCGTGGCAACCTCTTTCAGTGTTCGTGGAACATTATACCGCCGGCACGTAATATACAGCATCGCGGAAACTAATTCCTCTATACTTCGTCCTTTAATTAAGCTCTTCTTCATTGCCTTTCGGTATAATACTGAAGTCTCTTCCTTGATGTTATTTGGCAGCTTAAGCGCACACGCCATTCTATCTATCTCAACAAGTGCGAGGGCAAGGGTCTTATCACTGGAGTCTATACTTATTCCTCGCAATCGTTTTGTTCGCGCAGGCAAGCCAGGCATAGGTGTGCCCAGCCCCTTGTCGTGGATTCTATAACTCATAGGAGGACCTGTTCTTATTCTTTTAGCAGCTTGCTCTTCGTCGTATGAACGCCATTCAGGTCCAAGGTCAACTATATCCTCGACTAATACCACCCCGCAATCCGAACAATAAAGTTCCGCATGCTTAGAATCTACCACGATCTTTTTAGATCCACATTCTGGACATTTCCGTATTCGCTCACTCATTTATCATCACCCCGTAAAAGGAATAAAGCTCCAGCTATCAGTGCACGAAGGCACGAAGCCAACGATTACAATAGCCATTTCCCTCCCTTTTAGTCACCCTAAGGATATTCATTATTTCCAAGATGAGTGTTATGATATTACTAAGTATTCATAATATAAAAAGACATAGGAAATTGAAATTTGTGTTGGCAAAAGAGCAAAAAAGGTTCTAAAGCGAGTAAAAAACAGAATAACAGCGGTGAACTATCGCACGAATAATGTGAGCGTGTATAAACAAACTAATAGTCATACATAAAGTAAATACCCCCTCTCCTTTAACACTCGCCTTGAAGTATTTAAATATTGCAAAAGAGAACGTTATAGGATGAATAATATTACTAACGCTTTTGAAATGTTAGAATATCCCTCTTTTTTAGTAATTCGAAGTTTGATGCTATTCCAAATACTTTCATCTACGCGTTTCAGGTCGTAAAGTTGATGAAATTATTTACCCTGTAGGCGAGTCTTTTTTTCGCTCACTGCGCGTGAACTCGATTGTGACCTCCTGTACATGCTCGACTTTAGGATGAACAACCAAAGGTTAGCGGTAATGAGACAATTTTATTTTAAACGAGGTCTACTGTTATCGTTTTACCCTCCATGACATCTTCTTCTTGGATTCGCACTTCCTTCTCCACCTCCCACACCATTGTTCCGTTCTCTAGATCGAACTGTCCTGCTCTTATGTTGTAAGGCGATGCGAAAACATCAAAATTCGTGCCTCCACCTATCGGGCCTTCCGTTGAATATGGCACAGTGAACTCGTATGAGCCCATTGACATCGTTTGCTCTGAATATACGAATTCTCTCCCCTGGTTCGTAGTTACATTTGTTGATATTTCGACAAAGTAACCGGCAGGAGCGCTTCCTTGTATCTTAGTGCCTTGTACGTATTCGAAAACCTTCACGTATTTTATCTCCTGTCCTCCAATGGCTATTATCGTGCTGGGGGATTCATGAATAAGCCGGTAATGACGTAGCGGCTCTAGATAGGACTCTGCACTGAGTGCTACTCCTGTGCCATCGAACAGATGAAGTCGTGCCTCGATCGTGCTGAAAAACTTCGCACTTGGCACAACGCGAGGCCCTTCTTCTGTCTGAACCTGTGCATAATATCCTTCGGTATCGTTAGCCCAGACAGTCATCGCACCGAATTTGTTATAAAATGCATTGAACGCATCCGCCATCATGAAATCACTCACAACGTATTTAACGTCGAGTGCATCGGCAACCTCATTCGCTACGCTTTCGTTCCGTGCAGTGAAGAATACGCACGCACCCGGGTCGTTCCCTCGATACGGTCCGCCTATGCCCTGTTGGCCCAGAGGATTAGCGACGGGAATCCTATGAGCAATGCGCGTGATCCAGTGACCATAGTCCCACCAACTTATTACCGAATATGCAGATTCTGGATAATCATACTTCTCTCTTTTATTCGTCGTCTCATTAAGCGGAGGCTCTTCGTACAACGCATAATAATCCAGACCTGGGTCTGGTGTGTTCTCTTTCATCCATGAAAGCGATTCATACCAATCGTAATCAGGACCGCCACCATGTTTCGCACTTGCTAAAGATGTACTCAGTGGGGGGTAGAACACCACCAGGCCAATGATGAGAACCGTGATAATGATGTCAGCACGCACATACCGAGTTATTCTTTCCGATGTTTTTCTCAGTTTGGTGTCAGGAGCTTTAGTTTTCGGTTTTGGCTTCTCCACATTCCTACCACCTGCCCCTCCTTTCTTCTTACCTTTTATCCTTATCTGCTCCCCCATCGCTTTTTCTGTACCTGCACCTTTTGGCTCT
>DATKWH010000089.1:0-10851 GCA_035529655.1 Bathyarchaeia archaeon | reverse complement strand
CTATATAATGTACTTTGTAAATAAACATACAATATACAATCAAATGTGGTTATTGCAATCTTGCTTAAATTAAGCAGTGTTTTACACCGTTCACTATATAAATAACCTTAAAGTTACTCTTGTTCGTGAAGTGAAAATGGGAAAAGAAGAAATTAATGCAATAGTAATGTCAGTTGTGATGGCGATGCTGCTGATTGTCGTGAATTCAGCACTTGTGGTTCCAGTAAACGCTCAGCCAACGGAATGGCACGTTTATCCAGGTGACTCAATTCAAGCAACTGTAGACGCAGCAGAGGATGGCGATATAATTTATGTTCATCCTGGGTACTCGGCGCTCTATGACGAAGAGGTCCGCATCGACAAGTGCGTGACCATCATCCGAATGGAAGTCCAGACAGAATTGGATGGAAATGGAAAAACTGCGGGAGAGTCCACGAAACCTTTTGCAGTCGGCAATCCCAACGTGTTTGTTATTCCGGCCAGTACCGACTGGACTATTCTTACCTTACAAAAGACAGAGGAGTCGCCAAAACAAACACTTGTGGAAGGAGTACCAGTCCTAACGCCGCTTGGTATAATGGCGCTTATCGGCTTGCTTTCGATTGTCGTTGCAGTGAGAACAAGAAAGAGGCGATAAACTACTTTTTCTTTTGCTCGCGTTCTTCTTACCGCGGCACTCCAAAAGTGGCAGAACGGTGTTTACAAGCTCAGTGCGGTATTATTCAACGGGATTTTCTTAACAGAACAAACGAAGTTTTGACCTAGAGTGGGGCGCAGAGGGGGCGTGATTCGAACACACACGCGGACTCCTACGAGACAGGGTCCTAAGCCCTGCGCCTTTTCCAGACTCAGCAACCCCCGCTTATATCCTCACTTTTAGACTTTAACGATTTTAGTTTTATGAATAGATTTCAGGGTTTGGTTCTTCGTGCTGCTTATGGACTGCGTTTAGCTCATTTTCGGTAGGCTTTTGACCGAAACCCATCGTGAGCATCAGCGTGTTAAAACTATGGAGTGCTTTGATGATATTAGACGTGGATTAGCATAGATTTGTTTTTATTTACTCTTATCGGACTCTTTGACTTTACATTTTAGGAGGACCTTTTAAATATTATACCAGCGGAAACTCCAAAAAATGCTGTGAAAAGTATTGCTGTTGTGTTTTTATCAAGACCTATAAATCTAAACAAAACAAAATAAGAAAGAATAATTAACAATAGAGTTACTAAAAAAAGCTTTGAGAAGTTACTAGCTAAAATTTTTCTGATTGATAACGAAATTGCATTTAGTTTAGGTTCTGACACTTTTGGGTGATCTTCTGTTATTTGTTCCAGAATGTCCATCTTTTCGTCACTATCATCCCATATCCGATAACCTAAATCTTTAATATCTCTATGCTTTATTTCGCCTATTCGACCTTTTTCCAATTCATAAAGCAACCTACTAGGCAAACTGCCCAATAAATTGTAAAACTTTTTTTGCTTTTCAATATCTCCTTTAAATAGATTAGGGTCTGGGAAATCCAATTCAAATTTGGTGTTTTTCCCCAAAGCTTTTATATCATGTTCCAAATCTCTATTGTCACTTAACTTCTCATAAAGTTCAATTTCCTTGGCGATCTTATTCAGTAAACATGAAATATAGTCAACCTTATTCAAAGAAGAACCTTCTAACCATTTTACGGAAGAAGCCATCAAGAGACCTATTAGGAACGAACCAGCAATAAGGAAAGAAAAGACTATAGACTCAGTGAAGAATTTACTTACAAAATAAAGGATTAGTGCAGCATACACAAGCATAAAAGGAATTAACATAACGGGAACAACAGCTATTATTATCTTTTTCACTCTATACATTTTTAATTTAGAATCTTGCACGGCACACCATTTTTCAAACTTATCCTCTGTCATGACTACAGTATATAATTTTGAAGCGTTTCAACTCCTTCATCTATAAGAATGTCCTTAACTATATATAACTTTTGCACTTAATATTTTCCTTGTCTACATTTAAACCTTTCTCTTTTGAAATTTATGTTAGCTTGTAACGCTTAGTTTTACCGAGGAAAAATCGTAAAAAAGAAATCCGCACCCACTATTTAAACCTCACAAATCTCTCCGGCACGCTTTTAAACTTAGGATGATGGATATACTCCTTGCGCAGTTTCTTTCGTCTTTTTAGCACCCTCTAAGAAGCCCTACTGAAACCCAAAGCGGCTCTGATAGAAACGGAGAGCGATAGAAACGATGTGTAAGAAGCGGTGACGAATAAAATTATTGAAAAACTAAGTCAAAGCTAAGGCTTGGTCCAGATCCGCGATGATGTCTTCTGCATCTTCTACGCCTACGGAGATTCTTACCATATCGTCTGTTATCCCCACCTTCAGCCTTACCTCTCTGGCTATCGTCGCGTGTGTCATCGATGCGGGATGTTGAATTAAGGTATCAACGGCTCCGAGGCTCACCGCCAGAGTACAGAGCTCAACGTTGTTCATGAGTTTGCGTCCCGCTTCTATGCCGCCCTTGATGCCAAAAGAGATCATGCCGCCAAAACCGCTCATCTGCTTCTTTGCTATTTCATGCTGTGGATGGCTTGTTAATCCCGGGTATCTGACCCACTCGATTTTGGGATGTGCTTCCAGGAACCGGGCCACTTCCATCGCATTGCGTGCGTGCTTCTCCATTCGCAGATGCAGCGTCTTCAATCCTCTGATACATAACCAGGCTTCAAGTGGGCCCATTGTTGCTCCCGTAGTATTAACGACCGTCTTCATGCTTGTGATAAATTCTTCGCTTCCGACAACGACGCCACCTAAAAGATCCGCGTGGCCACCAATGTATTTCGTACTGCTGTGCACAACCGCATCCGCGCCCAATGGTAACGCCTTCTGAAAATAAGAGGTTGCAAAAGTGTTATCCACGATAGAAAGAGCACCGATCTCTTTAGCTATCTTAGAGATCTCTGCAATATCGCAGATGATCAAAGTGGGATTCGCGGGCGTCTCTAAGAAGATCATCTTCGTATTTTTCCTCAAGTGGCTCTTCACCTGTTCGAGATCGGACATATCGACAAAACTGACCTCTACACCGTACTTGGTGAGAATAGAGGAGAACAAGCTGTAAGTGGAGCCGTAGAGTACATTGCTCGATAATAGATGATCCCCTTTTTCTAACTGAGAAAGAGCAACCGCAGTAATGGCAGCCATGCCAGAAGCGAAGGTTTGACCCGTCTCGGCACCTTCAAGAGCCGCGACTTTCTCGACTAAAGCGGCATGCGTGGGCGAGTTCGGCATTACGCGCATATACGTATATCCTTCCTCTTCTCCCGCAAACCGTGCCGCGCCCTGCTCAGCATTCTCAAAAACAAAGGTGGATGTTTGATATATGGGTGTTGTGTGCGCTCCGTACGATGGATCTGGCGCTTCTCCAGCATGAACACATAACGTACCAAATTTCATTCTCTTTTTCATCGCCACCAATCTCCCTTCTTTATTCCGATATTAACCATTTGAGCACGTTACCATAAAAACAGATGTGAGACTGCTGATGTACCTTACCAATCGAAGCTTCATAAGATATGGATGCACATACACACCGGTCGAATGGTTTCGAAATCACGAAACATGCCACACCAAACTGCACCTACTCCTTAAACTTCACAAATCGCTGCGGCACGCCCGCAAATTTCGGATGATGAATATAATCCAGGGCAGTCCCCTTGGCTTCGTGTATCTGCATCCACTCGATCAAGTCCTTAAATGTGCCTCCAGCTAACCCATCGGCTACTATAGCATAGCCTTGCGCTGTTTCCTTCGTCGTTTCCGCGCCTTCCAAGAACCCTAATGCGCACACGTCAGCGTAATCTGAAAGTCGCGTTATCAGCTCTTCCTTTATTTCGGGCAGCTTCGTCCACCGTCCGGAAAGTAGAATTTCTTTTGGATTTTTTACCGATACCTTCATCTCTGCAACTGCTTTTTCGATCCCTTCCATCATCGCGTCAAACGCAATCTCATTTTTTTCGTCTTTTCTTTTTACAAACGCGTCGGGATCCATTTCGCCCGTAACAGATACAACGCCGCCCTCAAAGGTGTCCTTCCGTTCCCAATTCCCGATAAGCTGCACCAGCTCGCCATCTACCGCAGAGAGGGTTAAAAACCCGATACCTGGGAAATTAGTGCCTCCTATGCCGTCCACGACCCTTCCTCCTTCCACGCCGATTACCGCATTGTAGCCAAAGCCAACTTCCACGAGTATAAATGACACGTCGGAATACGGGATTCCTAACCGGCTCGCCTGGTCATGAACCCCAAGAGCAGTCACGGCTAACTTGTCCGCAGTACCCATATCCAGCTTGTTGATCTTCCGGTAATAGGGCACAGTCGGCAGTTGGATCACCCCTGGTATGAACATAACCGGGAACTTCTCCCGCCGCATCCATACCGAGAAATCTGTCATGTTCTTGTACAGGATCGCGCCAAAGATGCCTTCCTCTATCCCTTTCTGTATCTCCGCCTTTGTTGTCAGCAAGATATAATTGTAATACCAATCCTCGAAGATGCTTTCCGGAACCTCGTCTATGCGCGTGGGCTCAACTCCGTACCCTGAAGGCCCGGAAATGAGATCCACGGGGAACGTTTCGCGGATTGCATCGTTTATCCTTTCCGGCTCTTGTGCTAATTCCACGTTATCAAGTGGGTTTTCATAATACACTTCACCATCCTCAATAGCACATATATCCATGCTCTTCGTTCCAGGATCAATACCTGCTGCTCGCGTCATAACAACACCTCTCTATCTACAAACCTTTACAGTTCTTTTAATAAGCCTTTACTGTTTAAAAGTTTCCTCTATCCGTTCTCGCGTTTCCTTATCCAGGTAAATGTGGCTGAATACTCCGCCTGTACTCTTCCGCAGCTCCATAGTCTCTATCAGTCTTTCGTATTTGCCACCTGCTATGCCGTTTGCGATAACTGCCGCGCC
Source organism: Bathyarchaeia archaeon (assembly GCA_035529655.1). Lineage (GTDB taxonomy): Archaea > Halobacteriota > Syntropharchaeia > Alkanophagales > Methanospirareceae > JACGMN01. The sequence continues at coordinate 5,872 of DATKWH010000089.1, read as the reverse complement.
CTCCGCAGCTTCCTTTACCTCACCGCCAGTCCTTGTCAAGGTTCTTATCTCTGCTTCGATTCCGAACTCGCTGAGATGACCCTGCAGCATGGCTGTTACGTCCTGGACAAAGGGCTTTATCCTCGTGAACCGTCCGCTCAGTAAAATTTCTTTTGGTTTCCGTACGGATGATAGCATTAGATACGTGTCCTTGATTATTGATTCCAGCATGGCAGAATAAGCAAGCTTCACCTGCGGCTCGGAATTCCGTGCAAGGCTAATGAATTCCTCAATAGAAACTTTCTGTGGGTCTATCTGTGAAATTGAGGCGGCACCGCCATTGAAGAGCATCATCTTTGAGAAATCCGCGATCGTGTTTGCTAAGGCGTATGCGAGCTCTCCATCCATTGCGCCCATGCCCATGTACCCTACTCCACCTATAGTGCCGCCGACGCCATCAACTATCTTACCGTTTTCTATTCCCAACGCAGCCGTATAGCCGAAGCCGATCTCAAGCGCGATGAATGATGTCCCTGCGTATGCGATACTATATTTTTCTGCTTGATCCTTTATCCCGGAAACTGCGGTGAAGACCTTGTCTGCTGTTCCCATGTCTATCCTGTTAATCTTCCGGTATTCCGGAACCGTCGGTAAATGGATGACTCCCGGGGGAAACCAGATATTGAGGTTTGACTTCTTCATGTGGAACATCAACTCACGTAACCCGACGATGTTAAGCCTTCTCGCGACGTCTGCTTTCGTTATGAATGTTGCGGCATTGATCTCTGCGTCCGCAGCTTCAGAAGCTTTTACCATCGGCAGCCCGTAGCCGCTTGGCCCGACGATTACATCAATCTCCCTGTCTATTTCGCGTATGGCATCCAACACGATTTCAGGGTTCTTCGTCACCTCAACCCGTGGTATCGCAAGGTCCATAACGACCTCATCGGTCTTATCATCAAAGCCAAAGACGTCCATGCTCTTGGTTCCAGGGTCTATTCCAATTGCAGTTACCATTTCCTTATTGTTGCCCCCTTGTTGTTTCCGGTGGTGTAAAAGACGTCTCCCCCACCTTCTTTTCCTAAAAGATTATCAAGTTTCTCAACAAGCTTTCGTGCGATTGCTCCGTTGTCAACGATCCCATAGAACGTTGGACCCCAGCAGGTTTGGCACGCACCATAAGCGCCATTGTCTAAGAGTATCTTTATTCCTGCCTCGACGACGGGGTCGCAGTAGGTGTTACCTTCCTGGAATCCGCTCCAGAACCCTCCAAGACGGCTGTTGAATGCCGTTATGTATTTACCGAACGTCTTTATGTCGTGCTCCATGATGGAGGGCATAACCTGCATGAGCATTATCCTTGAGAGCCGATCGGACATCTGCTCCGGCATCGGCTTCAGAGTATTTAGTATCTCTTCCTCGTTCTCTTTTATCTTCAGTATCTCCGGTATCGGCTTATGTGGTATGCAAACGACAAAGAGCCAGTTTTCTGGTATCGGGTACCTGAATAAGCAGGGTGGAACCCTCCTGCCTTTGTCTTTTATTTTGTATCCGCCGTCAACGATGAAGCCTCCGGTTTGGAACGAGTTGAAACCAAGGGCAACAATGTTTGATCTTCCGAGCGCGATAGCCATCTCCTCTCTATCCACAGATAGGTTGTAGAGTTCGGATATCCCATGGCCTATTGATAATGCAAGCGCGGTCTGTGATCCCATGCCGAGGTGTTTCGGGATGGTCTCCTTGACGTTAATTGTGATCCCCCCCTCAACATTAAATCTCTCAATGAATGCACGCACATATCTTCCTGCGTTCTCTCTGTCCTCTCCTCTGACCGTAATCTTGTCTGATTTAACGGCTTCTATAACCGTTCGCGGGTACTCAATAGTGAAGCCCGCGGTACCGTAAAGTCTTCCAAGGTCGCCGGTTAAGTCCATGTTGCCTGCGTGTAAGTGAGCAGGCACAATAATGACCCTTCCAATTTCACCAACAGTAGTCATTCTTTCGTATTATCTCATTATCACTACCACTTACTTATACTCTTCTTTTTTCTTTTCTTACACAGCCCACTATTTTCCATTCCCATCTGTGGCAGTATTCTCTGCTTAGCTTAAATATAAAACTTCCGAAATATTTGTGTAATTTATAGGCTTTCCGGATAAGGAAACGATAAAAAGTATCGTTAAAGAAGCGGTTGAGCCAGTGAATATGGGCTTCTCACCGCTATGGAAAGAAAATATCAGCCGGATTTCCTGCTTATGCCAGCCGTGGTGAAGCTGCTAAAAACAGCCCTTTTTGCAGCGCGTTACGCGTAACAAACACAGAGCGATCAAAGGAGTTCGTTAAAGCTATTCCTTCTCCGACTTAGAGGATTTCATCTTTGCCTGAACTTCCGCTTTTAACTCCTCTTCGGTCTTCCCTTCGGTATCTATACCCATATACGCAGCTACTTCTTTTATATTGACCGCTTCAGGCTTCGTCTCCGCTTTTGCCTTCGTTTTCGGTGTTGCTTCTTCGTCGCCGACCACGGAATCTTCGAATTTCTTGAGGTTCAATTCCGATTCGCGTTTCGCTTTTCTGAACTCTCCCATTGCCTGCCCAAAAGACCGGGCAAGCTGCGGCACCTTCGCTGCGCCGAATAACAAAACAACTGCCACTACTGCTATTACCAGCATCTCAGTTGGACCAAGCATCGCTTTTTGCACCACCTACCTTAACTTCTTGTAACGTATGTACTATAATATTATGCAGGCATATATAAAGTTTATCGAAAAGTTCTGCCATGATTTTATTTTATTTTATTTTATCTACGGCTACGCCCGATATGTCGTGTTATCAACAATCCAAACTCAAACAGTGCTATTGACACCAACGCCATGATCATTGAAATGCCCGTGGGATCCGCGATGACGAAGAAAGCAATGCCCAGTATCAGCCCATAGATTATCACTCTCTTATCCCTGAGCCATGAATGCGTGACTATTTTCAGCTTTACCGCTAAGGTCATTACGAATGGGATTTGAAAAATCAGCCCGAAGCTCACCGCAGTGTAAAGAATGATAGAAAAGATTTTTTTTGCAGAAAGCGCAACCTGTGCTATATCTCCAGAGTAGTTGATGAGATACCCGAAGATAAGAGGCAGGACGAAGTAAAAGGCGAAGACCGCACCGATGCCATAACAACAGAGCGAAGGGAGAATAACCATCAGGCAAAATTTCCGCTCTGAAGGATATAACCCCGGTCGCATAAACGCGAAAATCTCGTATAATAGCAGGGGCATCGCAACAGAAAAAGCGAATAAAAAGGAGAACAAAAGCCGCACACTTATCCATTCCATCGGGCTATAAACAAACATAGCCATTTCTTCAGGAAAGAGATTATGGAATAATAAGTAGCGAAGCGAAATGTTTGAAAAGGGATATATGACCATAGTGGCAATACAGAAGGGGACTAAAACAACGATGAGTCTTTTTCGTAGTTCTACAAGATGCTCTAATATCGGAATCTCCTCGTCTCCTATCGGGCCATCTACGTTCAGAGCCTCATCGTCAGTTCTCCGCATTTTCTCTTTCGCGTTCACCGCAGTTTTAGCTTTTATCATCTCTTCATTCATAATAATAGGGGCAGTTGAAGATGGCAGGTATTTTTGAGGAGTTAGGATATATAACAGAGGCAATAAAGAAAAAACTCATACTCATTTTTGCCGTTATGCTTGCGGGATTCTTTGTTTCCTTTCAGCTTTTAGATCCCGTGTTAGAGAAGATGAAGCAAGACCTCCTCCCTGAAGGTGCAACGCTCATCTATATCTCTCCCGTGGAGGTGATCATGCTGAAGTTGAAGATAGCTCTGGTCATCGGCGTAATACTTGCTGTTCCTCTTGTATGCTATTATGTCTACAAGACCTTGAAGGTGCGGTTTGGAATAAAGAATCCAATGAAAAAGTCACACCTCATTCTATTGCTGGGTTCTGCCGTTTCTCTGTTTATTTTGGGGGTAAGCTATTCTTACTTCCTTATGTTGCGTTTTGTTCTAAATTATCTTTACTACATGTCATCAGCAACAGGAGTTGTCGCCACGTACTCCATATACGAATTTGTATCGTTCGTCATCATAATAACGCTCATACTGGGGATAGCGTTTGAAGTTCCCATCTTTATCGTCTTTGCCGTTCATTCCGGACTCGTCCCTATCGCTACGCTAAAGGAATATCGGCGATACATATACGTGCTAATGTTCGTCCTCGCTGCTTTTTTTACACCGCCGGATGTCGTGAGTCAGCTCATTGTCGCTTTTCCGTTGGTAATCTTCTATGAGATAGGTTTAATCGTTGCGAGGTTTGTTGATCGTAAACGTTCCGTTTCGGTTCAAGGGTCGTAGTTTGGATATTTGTATTCCGCGGGAGATTCTGAGGATACAAGATGCAAGATGCATCCCTGAACTTGTGTCTTGGATTATGCATCATGATTACCATATTCTCGCAGCAGTCCTCTCCAACGCGTTAGCATCTTTTTCCTCTCGCAGCGTGCTCCCGTCTAACAGCAAATATGCGGCTCGATTGTTGAAATACGGTGCGCCCTTTCGTGAGAACACCGTTAGAATCTTTCCTCCGTGGCGCACGGCGACACCCTCGCACGACTCGTGACTCCTTATAATGGTCTTCACACCTGAAATACGACGTACTTCATCGGTAATATTCTCACCAAACAGCTTGCCGGCACCGCGTACCGACTCGAAACAGCCGTTAGCCTCAATCGGATCACTCCACAATAGCTCCTTAAAGGCACTCGACGAGGGATGAGCGTCACGAGCATACGCAACATCATCAAGCGAGGTTATATTGCAAGGCACACCACCGTGCACCATCAAGTAGCGACCCGTAACCAGCACGGCATACGGCAAATGCTCCCACAGCCCCTTTACGGCCCGGTATAATGCCTTCCCCCGCTCACCATATTTCCTTACAAAGAACATGGGCAGCTCATGTGGCCTGAATGGCATGTCCGGTGGGCCTTCATGATTACCCCGCAGCAGTATGACGCGCTCTCCCCGCCCTGCTAACACCTTCAACGTTAAAATCACAGAGTACACCTCAACGCTTTCCTCGCCCCGATCGCCGTAATCGCCAAGAAAGATAATTCTATTAGCAGTTGCCACCTCTCGCTGCTTTAATATATGAACTAGGCTTTCAAGGTCACCGTGAATATCGCCGATAACAACCACACTCCTCACGGTGTAAGGATCGATGCGCACCAATCCGCTACCGTTTCGGAATCGGTGCTCCTCCGCCAACAGTTCCTTCGCTTCTGCAATCAATGCGGAGAATTCTTCTACATCCGCTTTAAACGCTTGCTCTACCCACTTATCAATTTCTTCTGCATTCATAGTCTGATTGGAACGTGGATTTTTTACTGCACTATAATAATTCTTTTTAGCTGAAAAGGTGTTGTATGTTTATGTTCTTGAAGTCAGGATTACATCGAGGGTTAGAAGTGCAGACTCACAAGCAGTTACTCCTATTTTCCACGATCTTTCTCCTCTTCAGCACATTTATAGGCGCTGTCATCACCATTCATCCTCTGTACCTGGAGCTTTTTCTCGAAAAAGCAGAATTGGTGGGGCTCGTTGCTGCGCTACCCTCTCTTGCCGGAATGGCCTTCAGCCTCCACGCTGGTGTCCTTGCTGATAAAAGCGGAAGGAAACGATTGCTAATCGCTTCGTTCCTGCTCCTATCAGCCGTTCTTTTCGTATTCTTCCTGAATACCAGTCTTTATGCTTTAATAGGATTGCAAATAGCATTTGGTGTTGCCATGGCCCCTGCTTGGATTGCCGGTGAGGCGTTTATTAAAGATATTTCCCCGGTGGGTAGGAGAGGCGAGTTCAGGTCTGTTTTCGGCAC
>DATKWH010000088.1:0-11098 GCA_035529655.1 Bathyarchaeia archaeon | reverse complement strand
CTCTCCTCACTTTCTACTATCCACACATGGTGCTTATCACGTAACGAAGCGATAACATCATTAATTTCCGCATCTTGTTTAAGGTGGGGAATGTCCCAAGGGCGTTTCTCCATTATCTCTTTAATCTTAGTCTCATAGAACGTACCTAACACTTCTCTGTAATCTTTTTGCATTTCTATCGCCCTCATCAATTAATAGGCTTCATAATCTTTATTATTTTCCATTGTGGAAAGCATCAATTATTGCATCAGCTCCGTGTCTTTCTGCTTCAGGAGTCAAAGAATAAAAATAGTTAATCCCAGTCCTCCCACTACACCAACTATCATATTCCCGACTACCCATTTCTCTATATATATCTCAGTCAGCTCTTTTATGCTTAACCCTTTTATCCCTGTCACTTCTTATCCCTTATCCTTTTAAAATCACTCTGAGTATTACTTTATATCCCTACCTTAATAAGTATTCCTATACAAAAATGAGGTGCAGTAAAAGAAATTGCAATGATCCCGCAATAATCCACCAGAGATACTCAGGACTGCACTTATGCGAAGCCCATTTCGTTGATGATGTCGAGCGAAAGGTAAAAAAAGAGATGAGGAAGCAGTTAATGGTAGAGAAAGGGGATAGGATTGCTGTGGCGCTGAGCGGAGGAAAGGACAGCTCAGCTCTGCTTCACATGTTCAAAAAGATATTTCATAATAGAAACGATTTAGAATTCTTCGCGATTGCGGTGGATGAAGGGGTAAACGGCTATCGTTCGATAACGCTCAGAAATGCGGAAAAGGTAGCAAAAGAGTTAGGAATGGTGCTTCATCAATTTTCTTTTGAACAGGAGTTTGGGTTTATGCTTGATGAAATCGTAGCAAAAAAATTCGAGCAAGCACCGTGCACGTTCTGTGGCGTCCTGAGGAGGAAGGTTATAGATAGGAAAGCGAAGGAATTGGGTGCTACGAAAGTTGCAACTGCGCACAATCTGGACGACGAAGTGCAAACGATTTTAATCAATTATATACGAGGGGATATAGAGCGGTTAGGACGGCTTTACGGACGGCGTGAAGAGTTTGTCCCTCGAATTAAGCCGTTAAAAGTAGTTCCGGAGAAGGAAATTGCTCTGTATGCGCTTATAGCGAACATCCCGATAATCACCGCCGATTGCCCGTATGCTACGCGTTCTTTCCGTTTCACGGTGAAGAAAATGCTGAATGAGTTTGAGAGAAAGCATCCGGGCACAAAATATTCGGTGATGCGTGGCTACGAACGGCTGTCAGAATTTTTGCCACGAGCTCAGCCGGATAGAAAGCTTTTGCGGTGCGAGCGATGTGGTGACGCATCAGCATCAAGCATTTGCAAGGCGTGCGAGATAATAGAGAAGATGAAAAGCACGCCTGCGAAATATTTAAATTGATGGAAAGCGTTTTGATTAATTAGGTGGTGAGAAAAATGAGTGATGAACTAAACGCAATTATAAAAGACTTCTGGGAAGAGTTTCGGAAGACGATTTCAGTCGAAACTGCTATCGGCAAGCCCGTAGAGATAGAGGATAAGACCCTGATCCCTATCTTCGCGATTGGTTTTGGCGCGGGTGGAGGTGGCGGCAAAGGTAAAGAAAAGGAGGGGCAAGGATATGGCGCCGGGGGCGGTGGTGGAATCTGTCCAGTAGCACTCGTGGTGGTGTTCAAAGGCGTATCCGGATCTGAAGGTGTGAAGGTGCTCTCGCTGAAGCCGTCTGGCACGTTAGATAAGATCATCGGAGAAGCGTTGCCAATGGTGATGGAAAAGGTCAACGAGATGAAAGAGGGCAAAAAAGCCGAAGAAAAAACATGATACTTGTAGAACGTCTATACGGAGAGCTTTTTGATACGCTCTCCATTAATTTATTTTTGTGCGAGAATACAGCACAGCACAGCATAGATTCGCCTAAAATTTAGACGTTTTTAAAAAACGTACAAATACCATGAGCGTGATACTGACCCTATTGATCGTTTTAGCGATTATAGTAGTCTTAATAGCTGCTACGCTCCTCATACCAGTTGATATCTCGCTTAGGCTCTTAAAGGAAGGACCCGTGGCACAAGGATGGATCTCCTTTGCGTTATTAATGGGCACTGCTTCGGGGCATATAGACTTTAGCCCTGAGAAGAGGACTTTTCGATTACAAGTCTTAGGCGGCACTCTTCTCAAGAGACCGCTTGAGAAGAAGGAGAAGAAACCGAAGGATGAGAAGCCACCTACAGATTGGAAGAAGCTCTTAGTGAACGCAAATGAACTCTATGCCGCGGGGAAGGAATTGGTGGGGGCACTCACCAAAAGCATATCAATAAAGAAATTGGGAGGCAGGGTAAAGGTAGGGCTATCCGACCCAGCCCAAACGGGCATGCTGGTTGGTTTTTTATATGCGGGCTGTGGTATAGCAAAGGCATTTCTGCCTGAAACATCACTCGAAATCGAACCCTCATTTGAGGAGGAGCAGATGGATGCGGATTTAGAACTGGAACTTAGCCTACCCCTATTTAAAACTGTCATCCCCATTATCCGTTTTTTCCGTAGCACAAGGAAAGTTTTTTGATGTTGCTATGCTGGCGTTATTGTGTAGTATAAGTTCTACGGAACCCAAACGGCAAGAATTCAACTCATCCTCCTTCTCCATAAAATTTCGTGCCCACTCGTAGAACGGTAATGAAACTTTTTATGTGCCGAGCGGCATGGTTATGGTATTAGTTAAACTAAACTAAGCTAAACTAAACGAAAGAAAACAAAGCAAAACAAAGCAAGACAAAGGGAATGATTGAAAAATGGAAGAGAGAAAGGATTTCAGCGATTTGAAGAGAGAAGTGATAGATGTGGGTAATTGTACACTGTGCGGTGGGTGCGTTACTACGTGCAGGTTGCTTGATCTCGGGTTTCTCAATATGGACTTTTCTGAGGGAAGACCGGTGATAGGAGGAGAGCCGCAGCTTTCATCAAGTTGTGGATCGTGCTATGCGCCTAAAGGAAGACCAGTGATAAGCGAAGGGCAGCGTTGCCCGATAGATTGTGGATACTGCTACTATCAATGCCCACGGGTAGAGGCGCCGGAATTAAGAGAAGGCCTGGAAGAGCGTTACGAAGTTGTGAGTAAAGATAATGAGATAAGAGAGGCGTGTCAGAAGGGTGGTGGTGCTTTTCTATCGCTACTTGCTTCTGCACTTGCTGATGCGATAGTGGAAGGATGTATAACCGTTGCAGATAAGGGTGATTTAACGCCGGAGGTGCGTGTTGCGATGAATAAGGCAGCATTAATAGAGAATGCTGGCGGCAACTATGGATATGCAGCGACACTTACGGGTATAGCAGATGCAATTTTGAACTACGACCTCTGGAGCGTCGCTCTGGCAGGAACTCCATGCCAGATGGCTGCGTATGAGAAGATGCTCGCTGTAGGGCGTGGCACACACAATGCCCATGATTTCTCGTCCAATGTGCGATTGCGAATCGGTCTGCTTTGCCAGGGGGCTTATTCGTATGATGCCTTATCGACGGATTATCTTGAACGCGAGCGTGGTATACCTATTGCTGAGATAACAAACTTGGACATTCAGGAAGATGGTCTGCATGTATATGCTGGAGAAAAGGAGCTGTTACATGCAGGATTTGAGGAGATCGCGGATTACAAGCGAGAGGGGTGCAAGATCTGCGAAGATTTCATCGGGCAGTTTTCTGACATAAGTGTGGGGCATATCGGCACACCACCGGGTAAGTCAACGGTTATCATTCACACTGATTTTGGTAAGGAGGTTTTCGAAAGTGCGCTGCAGTGGGACTTTATAGAAGCGAAGCCGCTGGAGAAGTCAAGCGCGGATTTGATACACCGGTTGCAGCAAGAGAAGAAAGCGGCAGGGATGGCTGAGAAGGAGCGAAGGAAGAAGAAGTAGTAGTAGTAGTAGTTGGCAGAACACAAAAACAGAAAAAAGCGCGGATTTTTCATTATTTTTCCTTTCTTTTTTAGCGCGATGGGATAAAAATACTAAAGCACTTCTTCACCATCCAGTAATTTTCCGCTGTCAATATCATAAAACCAAAAATTTGTATTATAGTTGCCCCTCTTAACCCTCCTAAAGGTTCTACTATTATTGGAAATAATTCCTCTTATTTCCTCTAATTCAGCAGATTATCCTAATACTAACTCTATATTGTAATAATATTGGCATTCTAGGTGCTCATGATAATCATTAAATTTTCTAATTTCGTCTTTTATCCTCCTTAAAATTTCATGTAGTGTGTATAATGATGCTATCATCTCTATCTGCCGTTATTTGCAGATTTTAAGTAGTTTAGAGACAGAGGAGTTGTATCTCTCCTTTTCTATGTTTCTGAAATGGGTAAGAGCCGCCAATACGGTAGTCTCTAAATAGATTCTCATCCTGATTAATCTACCATTTCCATCTTTTCCGGGTGTTCTATCACCTCAACCAGGGTCTTCGAGAGGATCAATGCCAGGGTGGAAATTCCCTGCTCTTCCAATAACCTGGTGCTCCTTAGTTTTGCCTTGTGCACGGCGTTCACGAGGTCTGTTCCCTGCAATTTCCTTTCAAGCTTTCTATCTAATTCTTCCATCTCTTCCACTCCTTATTTTAAACGTAGAACTCAGAATATAAAAAAATTTGGGCTTTTTCTTTCTCGTAGAAAGAAAGTGTATCTACAAATGCATCACTTTAAAATCTTATTTATATACCGAATAATATATAATTGGTGACAATATGACGACAATAAAGATTAAAGCAGAGGCGATACCTGTCGTTAAGTCTGGCTTGGCAATTGAAGAAAACATATTGAAAATAAGTTTAGAGGAATATAAGAAAGATTTGGAGACTTTTGAGAGGAAATATAAAATGTCAAGCGAGATATTTATCCAGAAGTTTGAATCCGGTGATTTAGGTGACGATGCAAAGTGGTTTGATTTTCTGTTTGCGTATAAAGCTTATGAACATGTAAGAAAGAAGCTAAAACTCATAGAAGAGATACCCATATGATTCGGGAGTATTTTTGCGAGGTAGAAAAGAAGCTGGAGGAGATTGCGTGGCTGATCAAAAAGAAAAATATAGAATTCAACTTAGTTTCTGAGGAAATGGGCATTATCAAAGGCAAAATTGTTTTTGTTAACAGCAATGTCTTAGGCTTCAGGGAATTGGTATCGGCGGAACATACAGATTATCGCTTCCAGTTTATGAATGGGTATAATAGATTAATCTACCGATGGGACAGCGCACCCCATCACAAAGAGATTACGCCTTTTCCATTCCATTTGCACGCTCCAGAAGGCGTTAGGGAATGTGAGAAAGTAAACTTAATCGAAGTGAAGTCTTTGAGATTGTTAAGGCGTTGATGTTAAAAAGAGCGATTGAACGGGAAGACTTTTAAATGTTTTTTTCTTTTCCGAAAACACACTCTCTCCCTCCTTCAATACCGCTTCGCTTGTATTTGTAAAAAATAAAAAAATCGGGGCTTTTTCCTTTTCTTTGGGTTTGCGTTTGCTTTTTCTAGCCCCTCTTCTTCTCTCCTCTCTCCCCCGCTGGACTTCTCTGTTTCTTTGCTAACGCTTTCTTTTCCCAGTTTCTTTGATTAAACTTTCTTTCACAAAGAAAGTTTGATGATTAAACCTTTTTTAAAGGTTTGATTACACGAAAGTGTCCAGTATTACCTGCGATGTGCCGTCTATGAAAGTCGCAGAAGCAGTGACGTGGTCGTTGTTTGGTCCTGGGGATGGTCGTCATTCCAACTCAATCACTTCAAGGAAATCAACCCTTTTAAAGTCAGGGTCAAAAGTCGCTATCTTTCGAATGCCGTGGTATTTGCACGTTGCTGCGATTAGTGCGTCATTTGGGAGCAAGCCGTATTTCGTGATGACCCCTTTCGCCTCACTATTGACCCCCTCCCCGATATCAAGCGTCCTGTATCTCCCCAATAGCTCCATGATGTCATCAAGTTCAATGGACTTCACGAGTTCAGGCTCCTTCTTTAACTCGTAGGACTTCTTTCCTGTTTCTGCCTTGATGTAGACGAACAGGACTTCTGAGAAGACGATGGCATTGATACATCCTTCGAGACCTGAATACTCTTCTAGGAGTGCCTTTGCCCGTTCTTTCCCTTCTAAGAAGTCCAAGAAGACGCTTGAGTCAATAAATACCCCATTCATCTTCGGTTTCCTCTAAGAGCTTCATTAAATCCTTTCCTCGGAAAATCCCGAAAAGAGTCTCAGGCAACTTCTTTATCTCGACACGCATCCGCACTCCTTCCTTCAACTCCACCTTCTCCAGCGGCTTAAAAACACCATCTTCATACACCACCTCTATCGTTTTTGTCATCTTTGCCACCATTTACTTTATTATTCTCAAAATATAAAAAACTTTGGTTTTTTTCTTTACTGCCCCTCCTCTTCTCCTCTCTCCCCCGCTTCTGTGCCAAGCCCTCTCTGTTTCTTTCTTTTAGCTTTCTCACTTCCTTCTTCTTCTCCTTCTCACGCCTCCAACTCAATCACTTCAAGGAAATCAACTTCTTTAAAATCAGGATCAAAAGTGGCTATCTTTTTAATCCCATAATGTTTACAAATAGCAGCAATTAGGGCATCATTTGGCAATAAGTGATATTTTTCCATAACTTCCAGCACATCGTCCCATGAAAGAGTTATGGAAAGAACGGTAACACTCCACTGTAATAAAGAATAAAAAAATTCCTTAGATAGATTAAAACAATCCCCATATACCTTTTCATTTTTCTTTAGCTCCTTTATCAAATCATAGTGCTCTTTTATTCCAGTTAAATCAAAAGCTTTGATTTTCATCAAAATATAGGTTGTTTCCTCGAGCACATTCAGGGAAGTGTAAAGTTCTTCAGAAACTATTTGCTCATAAATCTCTTTTGCTTCTTGTTTTCCTCTAAAAAAATCGATAAAGAAAGAAGTATCCACAAATACTTTCATGCTCGCTCACTAATCATTAAATCTCTCTCTTCCTCAACTGAGATTTCTTTATCCTTGAAAATTCCAAAGAACTTTTCAAAATGCCCCTCTTCTATCTTTATCTCCATTTTCTCACCTTCCTTCAACTCCACCTTCTCCAGCGGCTTGAACACCCCGTTTTCATACACCACCTCGATCGTTTTTGTCATCTTTGCCATTCCTTACATATTTTATTAATCTCATAGGAATATATAAAAAAATAAAATCGGGGCTTTTCCTTTTTCCGTTTGAGGTTAAGCCCCTCTTCTCTTCTCTCCCCCGCTTCTGTAGCAAGCCCCTGTTTCTTTCTTTTAGCTTTCTCACTTCCTTCTTCTTCTCCTTCTCACCCCTCCAACTCAATCAATCACTTCTAAAAATTCAACTCGGTCGAAATCAGGGTCAAAAGTCGCTATCTTTCGAATGCCGTGGTGTTTACAAGTAGCGGCGATGAGAGCGTCATTCGGAAGGAGTTTAAACTCAAAAGAAATCCTTTTTGATAAATGAACTATATCTCCCGTAACATAGAGGATTTTAATTACAGTGCTCGTTAAAGCCTCTAAAATATCGAGTCTTGTCCTTATTTCCTCTTCTCCCACACCGCTTTCCCAACCCTCTTTTACTTTATGGAACTTTTCTGAATGTATTATATCAGATATTGTCAGGGAAATAATTTTATACGCCGTCTCCTCTAAGACATTTGATGATACAAATAACTCATAATCATGCACCAATGAAAGAATAATCTCTTTTTTGTTCTCTAAAAGAACTTTGATTAAAACTGAAGAATCAATCGCCAATTTTTCCTTCATGGTATAACTCTTCTGCAAGTTTCAAATTGACTTTTCTTATCGGTAAATAATCTAATCCCGATAGTATCTTCTTTGCTGTTGTTTGGATATCCGGCGCTACTTTTTTCACCATAATTAAAATTTCGCTCCCCTCTCGCAAATCCACTTTCTGCGTGGGCTTGAACACCCCATCCTCATACACCACCTCGATCGTTTTTGTCATCTTTGCCATTCCTTACATATTTTATTAATCTCAAAATATAAAAAACTTGTTTTGGATTAAACCTTTTTCTAAAAGGTTTGAAAAATAAAAATCGGGGCTTTTCCTTTCTTCGTTTTCCCGCTCTCACTCAGTGGCAACAACTTTTTTACCTTTGTGGGGCTCCGCCCGTGCCCCCGCAAGCCATGTAAGGGCTTAGTAAAAACCTTGACTAAAAAACGTAGTCTTGTTTTTTCTTTCTTAGCACAGGTTCTTTCTTTTCCTTCTCACGCCTCCAACTCAATCACTTCAAGGAAATCAACTTCTTTAAAATCAGGGTCAAAAGTGGCTATCTTTTTAATCCCATAATGTTTACAAGTAGCGGCGATAAGGGCGTCATTTGGAAGTAGTTCATATTTTGAACCCAAGAAACTTGCAATTTTAACAACTTCCTCGGTTATAATTAAAAATTCCGTCTCAAACTCTTCCGAAAACTTGGAAAACTCCCCGTAAAGATAAACATATCTACCAATATTTCTTTTCAACTTTTTCAGGCTAAATTTCTCTTCTTTCTCCAAGAACTTTAGAACCATCGCCTTGTAAACGACTTCACTGAAAACGACCTCGTTTATGAAGAGCGATTGGCTAATTATTCTCCCTAAAATCTTTTCTGCATCGTCGTCACCGGAAAATAAACCGATTATAATGCTTGAATCAAGGAATATCCGTTCTTTCCGAGACGTATTGGTAGTATAATTCATTTAGCTCCTCTGAACTTATTTTTACTTTTAAAATGCCTTTATATTTTTTAAGCCGTTTCTTTAGCAAGTCTTTAATTTCAATCTCAACTTTCGTTCCCTCGGGTATCTTCTTTTCCATCGGCGTTAGCGGCTTAAACACCCCGTTTTCATACACCACCTCGATCGTTTTTGTCATCTTTGCCACTCCTTAATTATTTTATTATTCTCATAGGAATATAAAAAACTTGTTTTGATTAAACTTTTTCTAAATTAGTAGGGTTGAAAAATAAAAATCGGGGCTTTTCCTTTTCTTTCTTTGGATTTGCTTTTGCTTTTGCCCCTCTTCTCTTGTTTACTGACAAGCCCTCTCTGTCTCTTTGAATGCTTCATCGAAGACCGCTCTGGAGATTCTGAAGTTAACACTCATCAGCTTTGCAAAGAGTTCCTCCTTATTCAAGTTCAGATGTCCGGTATTTAATAGCGTCCTGAGGACTGAGAGCGTCCCAAAGGTCTCCACTGCCAACTCCCTTGCAAGTTTCCTCGCACATTTGTCGTCGAGCATCACCGGGACATTCGTCTCTAACGCAAGTGCCAAAGCCTCAGCTTCTCCCCGGTCCACAATGCCGTGCAATCTTGCTGATAGATTGTCATCGGCATCCATGACCTCGACAAACCCCGCCTCCACAAGCGTATTGAGTTGCGTGAGAGCAGCATCCCGTTTTGTCCGCACTTCCTCAAGTACCGCTCTCGGAATTAAGACTTTATCGAAAATCTCGCTCAAGAGACCAAGCCAGCCGAGCTTTGCAAAGGCGAGTAGTGGCGAAGTATCAGAGACAACTTTCATTTCAATAATCTCTCGCTCGTCTCCCGCTCCCTCCGAGCCTCTTCCTCATCGAGCATGGAAAACTCGATACCAAGTGCATCCAGCAGTGCCCACAGACCATCCTCCGTTATCTCAACGAGTTCTGCGGCACGTCCAAAGCTTATCGTCCTCGAAAGAAGTAAGCCCAGGACTAAAAGAAACTTCTCCTTCTCCTCCTTTCTCGTGTACAGCGGAAATTCGTCCACCAACTCAACTGCTTCCATCTCTTCTTCACCCTATTTTTAACGTAGCACTCACCGCATAAAAATAAATATAAAAATAAAAATAGGGGCTTTTCCTTTTTCCGTTCGTTTAAGCCCCTCTTCTCCTCTCTCTCTCTTGCCTTCCCCTTTTTTTCTTTTAGCACAGGTTCTTTCTTTGTAAAAAAAAGAAAAAGTGTGCCCATATCCTTGCTATGGTTTCCATAGGTCTATTCCGGTGACTCTTTCAAAATCAGAATCGTTCGAAGCTAAGTTCACAATACCTCTGGTCTTCATTACCGCAATATGAACCGCATCTGAGATAAGAAGCCGATAGTTTTTGGAGATCTGTACTGATAGATCCATCGCCCCTTCATCAACTTCTACTATCGTTATTGGGTATCTCCTTATATAGGCGTAATTGCTCCAGGTGGATTGCAGCTTGGACACAATGTCAGGATTTTTTCTGATTAATTTCAAAGCTTCGTGTTCAGATTTTAACTTGTTAATTTTGACAACTTCAGCAAGCATGAGTTTGTGAACCACTTCGTTCAGGATTAAAGTAGAAGTTATAGCCTCATACTCGCCATTCTCTAACTTAATCAGAAACTCTTCGCAGGGTGATTTAAAATGAGGATGTCCCAGGATGGTGTAAAGGAAGATATTTGCATCGATAAAGAGACGCGAATCCGTGGGCAAAGCGGTTAAGGATTTTATAGCCATTCTTCCGACTCTACTATTTCCTCGATCAGTTTTTGATCATCAAGTTTTATTGACTCTGCAATCTTTTCGGTTAAACGTTGCGCAGGCTTAATTAGCACCACTCTATCCTTAATAGCTAAAATAACTTCTTCACCGATTTTCACTCCAAGTCTTTCTAAAACATGCTTTGGTAACTTTATCTCGCCATTTGGCCCTATTCTTTCAGCTAAGTTTTGCATCATTTCCCTTTACTCTCTCCATCTCTTCTTCACCCTATTTTTAACGTAGAACTCACCGCATAAAAATATATAAAAAAAATAAAAATCGGGGCTTTTCCTTTTCTTTCTTAAAAGTTGAGCCCCCCTTCTCCTCTCTCCCCACGCTTCTGTGGCAAGCCCCTGTTTCTTTCTCTTTCCCTAGTTTGGATTGAACCTTTCTTTTTTCAAAAAAAAGAAAAAGTGTGATTACACGAAAGCGTCCAGTATTACCTGCGTTTAATCATTTTCAGGTTCAACCACTTCCAGAAAATCAACTCGCTTGAAGTCTTCGTCGAAGGTAGCGATTTTTGTGATGCCACAATGCTTGCAAGTTGCTGCGATTAGTGCGTCATTTGGCAATAAGCGATATTTCCCAA
>DATKWH010000087.1:0-5769 GCA_035529655.1 Bathyarchaeia archaeon | reverse complement strand
ATATAATCGTCCCATCTTTCAAAATCCTCTTTCTCTCGTTTTATTATAGCCTCGAACTCTCCGAGCGTGCAGCTGTATTTGCCTTCGAAAAAGCGTATTCTCTCCTTAATCGGAGCTATTTGTGAGATTGCCTTGAGCTTCTCAAACACTCTTACTTCATCCTTTGACGCCCTTATAGACATCTCCTTGTTTAAACATAGTGCATTTAACTATAAGATATAGAATCGAGAAATATACCTTTTCTTTATCGGAGATTCAAAGGGGTCATTTCTTCTCCCACATATACAGATCCAGCACCTGAGAAAGCGTTTTTCCACGTTTTATCTCTTCTCTTACCCGTTCCTCGTTCTTCCACACTTCTTTTGCACGCCGTGCGATCTCGTACGCGCGCGCCTTTGGAACGACCACAACACCGTTATCATCGCCGATTATCCAATCGCCAGATTTCACTTCCTCGCCACCACACGTTATCTCAGTGTTTATCTCGCCAAACCCTTTTGGCTCGCCGGCATTCGGCACGATGCACTTCGCGAAAACCGGGAATCGAATTCGTCTTATTTCGTCCACATCGCGCACTGCACCATCAATAACGATGCCTGCAATGCCCTTTTGTCTGCAGCTCCACGAGGCGAGTTCACCCCAGGGCGCGACATCCTTCGAACCCGAATAAACAACGATTACATCCCCTTCCTTTGCCACATCCGTTGCCTCTACCGGCTTTGCCCAGTCGCCCTCAAACGTCTGCACGGTTACTGCCTTGCCCACGAGCTTGATATTCTCAAATAACGGTTTTATACCGTGCATTACACCTTTACGGTGCATTGCATCCGAGATGTTCGGTGTGGACACCTGCATAAACAATGCGAAAATCTCTTCCTCCAGCGTTTTCTTCAGTCTTTTTCGCGCTACCTTTCCTGTTAATCCGGAATCCATGCTTTCCCTAATTTTTTCCGTTGATTCTTTCACCTTCGCAGTCCGTATTATGTTCCCGCCCACAATGACAATGCCAGCACCCAAATCCACCGCTTCTGCCGCAATTTCAGCGTCTATGCCGCCTGCAACTGCTAACGGTGTAGTCACCGCAGCAGATACTTCCCTCAAAAGACTTAACGTGTCCATTCCTTTCATCTGCTGGTCTATTCCTACATGCACGCACACGTAATCCACACCCAGCTCGTCCAGTTCCTTTGCTCGCCCCACGGGATCAGCAGCGTTCATTATGTCCACCATAATCGCCACACCGTATTTCCGTGCGGATCTTATAGCATCTTCTATCGTGGCGTTATCTGCAGCGGCAAGTATAGAGACCACCGAAGCGCCTGATTTCGCGGCCATCTCCACTTCTATCGCACCGGTGTCCATTATCTTCATATCTGCAACAATGCCTACATCAGGGAACGCCCCCCTCAGTGTCCGTATTGCATGCATTCCTTCACTTTTTATCAATGGCGTGCCTGCCTCTAACCAGTCCGCACCACCCTCTACACACTCCTTTCCTATCTCTATCGCTCGCTCCAACTCGAGCACATCAAGAGCAACTTGCAATATCTTCCGCTCGTTCTTTGCCTTCATGATTCCTAATTAATACTTCATCTTCATCATGTCATGGACTTACGTTTCAACGCTTACGTAAATCTTTATTGTGTCTAACTTATTTATTGTAACGCCAAAAAATGAACTCGTATTTTTCCATCCTTTCCCTTAGTTACAAGTCCTTCAGGGCGTATATCTATAAGTTCTGCCTCTGCTAAAATCTCTGCTATCTTCGCCTGTAACGCACTGTCTTCAGAATTTGTGATTTTTTTGAGTTTTAGATTTAAGGACCTCTTCTTTTGCAAAGCAGTTTCATGCTCTTGCTGCTGCTTCCTTTTTGCTCTATTCTTACTCATGGTCGCATTCGGTTATCATTATCTCAAATGTCAATTCCTTTTTTGGTAACTTAAAGTTATATGCGAGAGCAATACGCGAAGGTTAACAGAACAGGGTAATAAAAGGAAAGCTTTTATACTCTGAAATTCAAGATAGTAGTATACATACGGTGATGAATATGGCGTTTGAACTCACGTTAGGTGGTAGCGTATGAAGCGATTTGTACTCATTACCCTTGTCTTCATTCTGCTATTATCTCCTGCTCAGGCACTGCAGATGCTCTCGGGGGATCAGGTATCTGTTGATTCCCCCGTAGATGATGATGTTTTTGCTGCAGGGGGTATGATAACGATCAACGCTCCTGTTTCTGGAGTTGTCATTGCAGGTGGCGATATTATTATCAATGCACCGGTAAACGGTGATGTTTTTGCTGCAGGAGGACAAATATCGGTTAATTCTGATGTAGAAGGTAAGATTGTAGCTGCAGGTGGAGATGTAGATTTAAGCGGTGATGCCGAGAATGCGGTAATAGCAGGAGGAACGGTTAACATCCACCCCACCACGGTTATTAGTAGAGATGCAGTCATTTCAGGCGGTAGTGTTTCCAATGCGGGTACGATTGTAGGCAACTTAACCGTAAGAGCCGAGAATTTCTACAATACCGGAAGTGCGGGCAGTGTAGATTTCAAGAAAAACGGAGGTCTACAGGGGTTACAGCAACTAATGAATGTATTCAGTATTCTCATGACCATTGGATTTCTCATACTCGGCATCATCCTGCTCAAGGTATTCCCTGCACAATTCTTTAGTGTCGAAGAGGAAGTACGGAAATCTCCGTTGAAAAATACGGTGGTAGGATTTCTGCTTATCCTCGCATCGGCGATTTTGATAGCAGTGCTTGCAGCGACCCTTATAGGTTTTCCTATTGCATTAATTATGGGGATGCTCTTTATCATCGCATTGATGCTCTCCAGTCTTTTCGTATCATTCGCACTCGGTAGAACGATTGTTAACGCGCTTAAATTTGAGACCAATGATGTGGTAATTTTTGTCTTCGGCTTCGTCATTTTAAGCCTGCTATTCAGAATCCCATATGCCGGATGGTTCATACACATTGTAGCACTTAGTTTGGGATTTGGTGCGATCGTCTATGCCGTACGTGAGAACTGGCAGAGCATAACCAGCAGTTCCGCCTGAATTGAGATTAATGATATTAAAGACTTTACTTTACTCGATTTTCAGCTTATCTTTTTTGCGATACACCATCCCTTGAAATGTTGCTATCAGTTCGTTCCTTTCGTTTGTTACGTCAACGATGTAACTTGCAAGTTTAGGATGAAACGATATTTCCTTCGCGTCTGCGTATAAGATACCGCCTGACACCGCTTTGAAAAATGAAATACTCGAATTAATTGCTACTGCAACGGTACCATGGGAATGTGCTGCCGCGGCAAAAGCGAAATCAGCCAAGGTGAAGATTGCGCCTCCCTGCACCGTACCAGCACTATTAAGATTGCTTTCATCTATTTCAAGCATTGCTCGTGCTCTACCTTCTGAGATCTCTAACAGTTTAATTCCCGTCAACTCAGCATATTTATCCTTCTTAAAATACTCTTCTATCGTAGTCATTACAACTTCTTACATAGCTATTGAATAGTTAAATAAGTTTGTATTTCGGTGCTCATTATATTCCGTCTCTTCTCTTTGCTTACCTCCGCGTACTCTATCACCTAATTCTGGAAATCTTTTTGTTGCGATATAAAAATTATGGTAGTATACGGGAAATCTTTGTTGTCGGATTGCATAAACCCTCTTCTTTATATACTAAGGTGCATATCCAACATTTTGGGGCTCTCAAAATTCGCTATAACAATAAGGTGCGCAAAAAGGGAAGATACAGTACATATGCCACTCAATGAGACATTAGAAGGGATAATATCAAAGGAAGTTTATAAAGGCGTGAAAATGAGATGTAAAATTCATTATGATTTCTCGGAATTACCAAAGGGAATCGTAGAAAAAGTAAAAACGGATAAAGATTTTAAGAAAAGCTACCAAAAAAAATTAAGTGAACAACTCCAAAGATTATGTTATGATGATCTGGAAGTAATTGACATCTTCCCTGCATCTAATTGCTTAGAAATTAAATATACTGCATATTATAAAGGAAATAAACAGTATCCTGAAGTACATTTAAAAACTCTTTTAACTGCCTATGCGGACAGTGGTAGGGATGTACGTAATCCAGAGGTTTTTGATGCGCTTGTAGAGAGGGCAAGGCAAGATTTAGGAGTGAAATATAGAGACTGCAAAGAGAAGAGACTCAAACATTTTGCTACTCTATTTAAAAAAGCTATTGATCGGGAATCTGTTACCGGCTAAATCAATTCTTATTTATACTTCACATCAGCCGCTACGCTTCTTCATCGGCTTCTTATATCCTCTCTTGCTCGCTAAAATTGCGCCTTTCATATCAACTTCGCTCTATAGCTGCGTAGAGTTTTTTTATAGAACTTTTTGTGAGTGGAAGAAGTTCGCTTTGTTTTAGAAGACGATCGGTTATTTATATCGATCTATAATTAGCTTACCGCCAACACCAACGTTCGCAGGCAAGTTCTCCTTAATTACTATGACATACGCCTCTCTTGGGATTTTGTAAGCTTTTTCAAGAGCGTCCGTAATCTCCTTGACTAACTTCCTTTTTATTTCTACCTCTTCTATTTTTGGCCCTTCTATCGTTACGCTTGGCATTTTATCCTACCTCCTATCTTAACCCTTTAACTTACATAGGTGGCGCGTATTTATAATCGTTTGTTATCCATATCGAGGGTTGGATTTATTCTTCGTTCATACACAAAACTTCCGCTGGCACAGATTGCATAATGGCGTTGGTAGTCATCGACAAAAGACTTTAAATATGATATAGAACTATGAAATAGAGAGGATTTATGCATCGCTACTTTGCAAGCGCTCGTGCCGCCAAGTAGGATAAACATATGTGACCAATAGCTCTTCATTTCAGCCAAAAGTGATGAGACTGAAGCGATGCCCAAAGTAAATCAATTTCAAGAAGGAGGTTATCAATGGTAGGAAAAGCTGGAAGCGCGGATGATCGGAGATTGACGGTCGCCCTCACGTTTGATTTTGATGCGGAGTCATACTGGGTAGGTACGGCAAAGATGGATTTCCCTGCTGCGGTGTCACGCGGAACCTACGGCGCCACCGAAGGTGTGCCAAGGAGTCTCAAGCTGCTCAGTAAGTACGATTTACCGGCGACATTCTTCATTCCTGGCTACACTGCGGATCGCCACCCGGACGTGGTAGGCGCCATTGCCGATGCAGGCCATGAGATTGGCCATCACGGGTATCTTCACGAGCCACCGAACCTTCTGACTCCTGAGGAAGAAAGGAAGATGATCGAAAGAGGCATAGAAGCCCTAAAACGAGTTGTAGGGAAAAGGCCACGCGGCTACCGCTCGCCGTCTGGAGAGCTATCCAAAGCGACTTACAGCCTCCTGACCGAGTACGGGTTTGAGTACGATTCGAGCCAGTTTGGGGCGGACCGTCCGTATTGGGTGGAAGACAAGGGAGTGCGCACAAACATTGTTGAGATCCCTATAGCGGTGGAACTGACCGATTCATGCCATTTCATGTTCCTCTTTCATCCCATCGTTCTCCCTGGCCTGAGCGCGCCGTCCAAGGTCGAAGAAATCTGGCGTGGAGACTTCGATGGTGCCTACGAAGAGGGAGGCAACGGCTGTTACCTCCTGACGATGCACCCGCAGATCATTGGGCGTTATCACCGGCTGCAGATGGTAGAACGGCTCATTTGTCATATGCTGGAGCACGATGGTGTCTGGTTCGCTCAGATGGGCGAGATTGCCGAGGACTTCCGGAAGC
>DATKWH010000086.1:0-13386 GCA_035529655.1 Bathyarchaeia archaeon | reverse complement strand
CGAAAACCCCGCCGACTTTTACTATAATTCTTATCAAGGATAGTGTAATGCGACTCCTGGGCGGGGTTAATAGCAACATCAAATGCGGCTCTATGCAGCCAATGTCGCGGTCTACGGGCTTTTATGCTTCTCTCTCTATCCCCTTAATAGTACCCTTACCGGCGATACCTTTGGGTGTCGTATGCGATGAAGCCGGTATGCAAAAAGAATGCGGAACCGGGGTCCCAAGCCCCCGTGTTCCGTTGTTACATTCTTTTTTAGGCATCCTTGCGGCAGAAAAAACGCTCTCGCTTAACTTAAGCGGTTTAAAACGCTTTTTCGCCTCCCTTATTCTTCGCTCTGGCAGGAGGGGTGGTGATCTCGCTTTTAGCTTCTTCTTCCAACTCTTTCAAAATTAAACGCCACTCTGGAAGCTCTGTTTCTTCTTTCATTTCCTATCCTCCTCTTCGCTCCGCTCCTCCACTTGAAGTACTATTTTTCCCTCATCGTCCAACACAAATCCAATTTTTGCCCCTTGTTTTAACCCCACTACGTCTCCTAACGTCTTCGGAATAACAACTTTATATGAATCCGTTCCACTCTCGATTTTCCGTCTTCCAAAAAAAATTCC
Source organism: Bathyarchaeia archaeon (assembly GCA_035529655.1). Classification (GTDB taxonomy): domain Archaea; phylum Halobacteriota; class Syntropharchaeia; order Alkanophagales; family Methanospirareceae; genus JACGMN01. The sequence continues at coordinate 12,776 of DATKWH010000086.1, read as the reverse complement.
TTCCCGTGTATCTTTTTCAGACATTTCTCCTCACAATATATGGAATCCGTGAAGCTATCCGTGAAACGCGATTTTTTGAAAAAGACGTCTTCCAAGCTCAGCTTCCCTCAAATTCACTGTGTCAAATCCGTTACTTCGGTTGCAGCCATCGAGTACTACTAACGTGCTCACCCCTTACAAATCTTTTTTATATTTTTATACCGATATTTTTAAACTATTGTACTTTACCATAAAACCATGGCGATAGAAATAGAGCAGTTAATTCGGCATGAATATTTCCACTTCCTCTTAATTCTGATTAGCTCCTTTATACTTGCCCAAATTGTGCGTTTTATCCTGATGAACTACGTCAGAAAACTTGCAGCACTAACGAAAACCGATATTGATGACATCATCGTGAATATACTGTCCAAACCGGTGTATATTTTTATAGTTTTTACGGGTCTTTATTTCGCACTGAGATCGCTATCCCAACTCGAGCCCTACTTCGCGTACATAGACGGCATATTTTTTGTCGGTACGGTTTTGTTGCTGGCTTTGATTATATCCGATATTTTGCGTATTGTGCTCAGCCTCTGGCTGAGGACGCAGAAGCAATATGAAAAGATGCCGAAATTGCTGAGCCATGTAGTTGCAGTTTTTATTTATCTCATTGCTTTTCTGATGATTCTAATCCATTTCGAAATAGAGATAACACCGTTACTTGTGGGTTATGGGATAGGGGGTATAGCTATTGCACTGGCTCTTCAAAACACGCTTTCAAACGTATTCGCAGGATTGCATATTATTTCAGACCGGCCAATAAATTTTGGCGATTATATACATGTAGAAGGAGGTGTTTCAGGATTTGTCGAAGACATCGGCTGGCGGTCAACGCGGATAAGAACCCTGCCAAATACGCTTATCATCATTCCAAACTCAAAACTCGCCGAGAGTATCATCACCAATTACTCGTTGCCCGTGCTGGAGATGTCGGTGGTCATCCAATGCGGCGTTGATTACGGCTCGGATTTGGAGAAAGTGGAGAAGGTCACGATTGACGTAGCGAAGCAGATACAAGAAACCGTCCCGGGAGCGATGAAGAACTTTCAACCATTCATCCGGTATCACACGTTTGACGAATCGAACATCAATTTCTCGATTATCCTGCGGGTAGAGGAACCCGCAACTAAATACATTGTTACGCACGAATTTATCAAAGCACTGAAGAAGCGATATGATGAAGAGGGGATTGAAATATCCTGGCCGATAGTGAAACTACATCATGCAAATAAATAACAAAAATCCGTAAGATTTTAAAGGTTTGCGTTCGTATCTTCTACATATGGCAGGTACAATGACCGAGAAGAGCATAGAGGAGATAAACGAGAGAATTGAAGATGGCAGTGTTCGTGTAGTGACAGCGGATAGAATGAGCGAGATAGTGAGCGAATTGGGTGCAGAAGAAGCGGCTAAGGAAGTAGACGTTGTCACCACAGGGACGTTTGGTCCTATGTGCTCTTCAGGCGTGTTCCTCAATTTTGGTCATGCTGACCCCCCGATAAAAATGCAGCGTGTATGGCTCAACGATGTAGAGGCGTACGCCGGTATTGCGGCGGTAGATGCTTATCTCGGAGCAACGCAATTATCAGAGGATAAAGAGCTGAATTATGGTGGTGGATACGTAATAGAGGATTTAGTCGCAGGTAAGCCCGTAGAAATGAGAGCTGCGGGCTATGTCACGGATTGCTACCCGCGTAAAGAATTAGAAACAACCATTACGCTCGAAGATTTAAATCAGGCGATTATGGTAAATCCACGGAATGCGTATCAACGGTATGCCAGTGCGACAAACTCCACTGATCGGACGCTATACACCTATATGGGTACACTGCTCCCTAATTACCGAAATGTGAATTATTCCGGTGCCGGTGCACTCTCTCCGCTTTATAACGATCCTGATTTTGAGACCATAGGTGTGGGTACGCGGATTTTTCTCTGTGGTGCTGGAGGATATGTGGTGGGGATGGGAACACAACACGACCCTATTCATCGCTTTGGAACATTAATGGTCACTGGCAATCTGAAGGAGATGAATCCGGAATTCGTAAAGGGGGCCACCTTCCACGGCTATGGCGTAACCCTCTACGTTGGTATTGGCATACCGATACCGATACTGAACGAGCGTATGGCGAAGAAGACCGCGATAAGTGATGCTGATGTTGTTACAGACGTGATAGATTATGGAGTGGGCAGGCGAGAGCGGCCAGTATTGAGAACTGTTACCTACGAGGAGTTAAAATCAGGGATGATAGAACTCGAGGGTAAGGATGTTCCGACTTCACCGCTTTCAAGCTTTTTCATGGCAAATAAAGTAGCTGAGGAATTGACGAGTAGAATAGAGCAAGGTGACTTTTTCCTTTCGCAGCCGGTAGAGCGATTGTCGAGAGATACCGTGGTCAAGCCGATGAAACAGCCAGAACTACCATTAGTGAAAGACGTAATGATACGAGAAGTGAAGACCATAGATGACAGTGCGAGTATAGCAGAAGCTGCAAAATTGATGATGGAATCCCAGTCTACGCATATACCCGTTCTATCAGGAGAGGGTAAACTTGCAGGTATGGTAACCGCGTGGGATATATCAGCAGCATTGGCAAAGCGACACGAAGAATTGTCAGAAATAATGACGAAAAAAGTGATAACTGCGGGTTTAGAAGAGCCTCTTGAACTGGTGATTAGAAAGATGGAGCGCAGTAACATATCCGCATTGCCCGTCATAGATGATGAGCGGAGGGTTATCGGGATGGTATCCAGCGATGAGATCAGCAAATTGATCGGGAAACGGAAGAAGTGGCAATGGAAACTAAGGATTTGAAGGTGGACTTGTTATGCCTGGGTGCAAAAGTATCTGGCGTGGAAAAAGGCAGGAAAGCAGGTGCAGGTCCTGCTGCTGGCGGGATGTGCATCTTTGGCAACACGGTAGCAAATGTCCCAACACAGAGCTGGTTTGTCGCTCAGTCGCCTTATCATATTGAAGCTGAGAATGGAAGATATATAATCAGGAGGAATGGCGAGCGAATTGCAGACGTTCGTTTCCCCGCAGCGAGGTTCCAGGAGTTGAAGACCAAGGATAGCATACCTTATCCTAAAATCGCACTTCTACACGGAAAGAATTGCCTGGCTACGACCACGATACAAACGTGCGTGTACTGGAACACGCCAAAGAGGTGTAAGTTCTGTGCAATCGAACTCTCGCTGAGAAGTGGTGCGACAATAGCGAAGAAGAAGCAGGAACAGCTTGCCGAAGTGGCGCTTGCTGCGAAAAAGTTAGACCGTGTAACGCATGTGACACTTACCACGGGCACAACATCCACACCGGACAAGGGTATAAATCACCTTGCAGAAACTGCGAGTGCGATAAAAGAGGCAACGGGATTGCCCATCCATGCTCAATTCGAACCACCGAAAGAGCTCAGCATGATAGATATTCTTTATGATTCGGTGGATACTGTAGGCATCCATATGGAGAGTTTCGATAGGATGGTGCTGAAAGAAGTGGCTCTGTGTAAGGCTGAGATACCGCTTCAGCAGTACATAGAAGCATGGAAGCGGAGTGTTGATATTTTTGGTGTGAGTCAGGTCAGCAGTTACGTAATTGTAGGAATGGGAGAGAATGATGACTCGATCATAGAAGGTAGTAAGATGTTAGCAGAGTTTGGAGTTTATCCGTTTATCGTGCCGCTTCGCCCTATACCAGGGTCAGATATGGAGAATGAGAAACCGCCAAGCCCTGATAGGATGCGTCATCTCTATGAGGCCGTTGCGGAGATACTGCACGACACGGGAGTAAGCTGGAGGAAGAACAAGGCGGGTTGCGTGCGTTGCAGGGCTTGCTCTGCACTGTCTGACTTCGAATAAGACTTTCTCTTACAAAAGACTATGTAGTCTCAAGGAGTACGTAACAATAAAAATGAAAGATAAAGAAGCGTACATCACAGCAGAGGAGATGGCTGCGCTGGATGAGAACTGCAGCTTCTTTGGGCTTGCTCCTTTACAACTGATGGAAAATGCCGGCGCTAATATTGCAACCGAGATAAAAAAGAGATTTGAAGATAACGGAAGCAGCAAAGAGAAAGCTGTGAAAGTGATAATAGTAGCAGGTAAAGGGAATAATGGCGGAGATGCTTTCGCTGCTGCACGGCATTTGCATGGGTTTGACGTGCGACTACTATTGATTGGGCGTTCACATGACTTGAGAACAGAGGAGTCTAAGAGAAACTGGCGAATTTTAAAAGAAAGTGGTTATGAAATCGAAGAAATAGCTGATTCGTCTGAACTCAAAGCAAGAGCAAATCTCTTAAACGCTTCCGATGTGATAATAGATGCGATCTTCGGAACTGGTATAACCGGTAAGATAAGAGAGCCAGAAGCAACTGCAATAGATTTGATAAATGCTACTCAGGCGTTGGTCGTTGCGATAGACGTTCCTTCTGGTTTGGATCCCGACACTGGTGAAGCAGAAAAAGCAGTTCGAGCCAATCTCACAGTCACGTTCCACAAGGCGAAGAGGGGCTTGCTAAAAAAAGCGGAATACGTGGGTGAATTGGTAGTTGCAGACATAGGAATTCTGGAAGGCATGGAGAAGCTGGCAGGTCCCGGAGATGTGAGATTTGTCCTGAAGAGAACCGCAAAGAGCCATAAAGGGGATAATGGGCGTGTATTGATAGTGGGCGGGGGTCCCTTTTTTGGTGCTCCTACTCTGGCAGCGCTTGCTGCTCTCCGCGCCGGTGCGGACTGGGTGACAATAGCGGCACCTAAAACCGTTTCTTCCGTAATCTCTTCGTTATCTCCTAATTTGATTCTCCATCCTCTTTCTTCTGAGATATTGGTGGAGCAGGACGTGCCAGTGGTATCAAATTTGGTAAGAAAGCATGACGTTGTGGTAATAGGCATGGGCTTAGGAACCGAGGATGAGACGAAAAGGGCAACAAGAAGGATTATTGAAGATGAGGCGAGTAAGAAAGTGGTAGTAGATGCAGACGGATTTTATGGATTATCCGTGCCAATTGAAGCAGAAGACAAACTCGTTATCGTAACACCTCATGCCGGTGAATTCTCGAAGATGGAAATTGGCGGTGAAAAAAAGAGCGTAACCGTGCCTCCGGAGGATATGCGGGAAGAACGGATAGATTTTGTAAAGGATTTCTCACGGCTCAATAACGTTGTTACGTTGATGAAAGGCCCTACCGATATTGTATCAGACGGTTCTCGTGTGAAGATAAACAAAATAGGCAATGCAGGAATGACGGTTGGCGGCACGGGCGATGTATTAGCAGGTCTGGTAGGTGCGTTCTTTGCAATCACCGATGATTCATTCAAAGCAGCAACTGCCGCTGCATTTGTCAATGGTGCTGCAGGAGATATTGCATTTGAAGAGAAAGGGTATGGATTGCTTGCAACGGATGTGATAGAGATTATTCCAAAGGTTACGAAAGATTTCAGGTAAAAGCGACTTTGCGCTTAGAATCGTTAAACGATATCAAAAAAGGATAAATATAAGGATTTCGAAACGTTTTTATATACTCCGGACGTATAGAATTTAGAGGGAAAAAAGAAAGAAATGATATTTGTGACGCTTGCGTTTATTGTTGGATTAGTATACGGCTACGCGAATCCAGGCAAGGAAAAGCGATGGGGACTTCTCAAAAAGGGTGTTGTGTACGGTATTATCATCGGCGTAATCTTAGGACTAATCGGTTTTTTCGTAGGTGGCCCGCTCCTCTTTGCGGCAAGTGCAATTGGAATATTTATAGAAGTGATATTCCTCGTGATTGTCTTTATAGCGGGCACGTTCATCGGTGACATATTAGAAGTTGCACTGAAAAAATCGTGAGTGTTTGCGCGGAGCGGACGTTAGAGACACATGACATGGTTGCTCATTCATGGAAGCAGTGGTCAAAACGGCCAACAAAGAGCTTAAACAATATAAACATCAAGTTTAGAATATAGCATATAATATCAGAAAATGCCAAGTATTGGACTTCATCTCGCAGTAACGCTTTTCTTCCTCGCTGCCATCCTCAAGGACGACGATCTCAAGCCCGCACTGCTCCTGCTCCCGTTTGGGCTAGTAAGCGACCTTGATTCGTTCATCGGCGTACATCGCGGAACCTTACACAACCTCTTTATAATCTTTGTTCCTCTATTCGTTCTGGTCGCCTGCAAAAGATTAAAAGGCAGCACGATAAAGGAAAAATACTTCATCTTCGCATCGTTACTCTTGGCATCCCATATATTCTTGGATGCATTTTATAACGGCGTGTTTCTCTTCTACCCCTTTATTGAAAAGAGCTATAACCCCCTATTCTGGTTTGGCCTGAAGGAAACAGGCTTGAGTGTTCTCTTCACGTGGATAGTGCCCGGAAATGTTGGTGAACTCCTGTATGTCATCACGCCACGCCCTTCCGTGCCCGAAATACCGATTATTGCGAGCGGGATCGAACTCGTCATCGTTATATTCGCCCTGCTCACGTTCTTTCTAAAATACAAAGGATATTTCTTCCAAGTTTTTTATACCAGAAACAGGAGATAAGAAATTTATATAGCCCGGTAGTGTAGCGGTCAATCATCCGAGGCTCTGGACCTCGTGACGTCGGTTCGAATCCGTCCCGGGCTATACTAATCAATTGGATGCAAAAGAATGCAGATAAAAACGAGTGAAACGGAAATAAAGCATCTGGTGATAGCATGGCTTGCTATTTCTTTCGCCTTTGCCATTGTCTTACGAGGATGGCATAATCTAAGTCTGCTTTCAATATTCATTATCTCCGCGATTACCGTCGGTTTCGCCTTCATCCTCCATGAACTCGCGCATAAAGTGGTCGCGCAACGCTACGGCGCATGGTCGGAGTTCAGGATGGCGCCGCAGATGCTGCTTCTGGCAATACTAACCGCTTTTATGGGCTTTATATTTGCGGCACCCGGAGCGGTTATGATCTTCAATCCGTATCTCACGAGAGAGGAAAGTGGAAAGATAGCAATAGCAGGACCGATGATGAACGTGACTTTAGCGTTACTTTTCTTCGCACTTTTCAGCCTCGCTCCTTACGGCATATTTGGATTAATCGGCAAGTTTGGGATGATGATAAATGCATGGCTCGCCGCTTTCAATATGATTCCGATTAGCGTATTAGATGGACGGAAGGTGTTAGCGTGGGATAGACGCGTATATGGTATTGCATTAGGAGTTACGATTCTTATTCTGGTAGTGAGTATGGTGTATACGTAAAACTGGAAGATGGAACCAAAAAAGGGTGTGCCGGGGGATAAAGAACGGTTAGTAGATGCTTATGGTAGGGAGATAAGGAGTTTGCGGTTCTCGCTTACGAACAGGTGTACCTTGAACTGCATCTATTGTCATGGGGAGGGGGAGAGTAGAGAGCAAAAGGATAGGGGAGAAATCAGTGCTGAGCTTGTAATCGAGATAGCACGCGTTGCATCAGCTTATTTCGATATAAGGAAGATAAAATTTTCGGGTGGCGAGCCTTTGATGCGCAATGATCTCGCGGAGATTGTGCAAGGCATGAGAACGTTTGAAAACGACATCTCGGTAACGACAAATGGTATATTCTTGAGTAAATACGCGGCGGAACTTGCAGACGCAGGCCTGGATAGGGTGAACGTCAGCCTGGATACCCTTAAAGCGGACCAATACGATTTCGTTACTCGTACGAGAAACAACCTCCCACAGGTGATTGATGGCATTTACAGTGCGATTGATGCGGGGCTTACACCTATCAAGCTGAATATGGTTCTCCTCAAAGGAATAAACGATGATGAGATTGAGGATATGGTGAATTTCGTGCGAGAGTGTAACAAAAGAGGAGGTCAAGGAGCGGCAATATTGCAGCCCATAGAATTGATGCCTTCCTTTAACCCACCTATGTTACAGTATAAACCTAATTTCGGTAAAGTCGAGGATGAACTCAAATCGAAGGCATCGTCGATCAAGACGAGAAGGCTGCAGCGCAGGAAGAAGTACATTGTCGACGGCGTGGAAGTAGAGGTCGTGCACCCGATAGATAACACGGAGTTCTGCGCTAACTGCTCGCGGTTACGAATAACCTCGGATGGCAAGCTCAAGGGCTGTTTGCTGAGGGATGATAATCTCGTGCCAGTAGAGCATGTGAACGAGGAGCACATACTCAACCAGTTGAGGTTGGCAACGAAGTATCGAGAGCCGTTCTTTCGGTAAGAATATATATGATAGACTGAAAATAGAAGGTAATGAAGATGGAAGAAGACGTAGACCTGGTAATAGTGGTGGATGGAGAGGAGATCGACGCGAACATGTTTGTGCAAAACATTATAGGGCGGGCAATTGCAAGTGCGGTTTCAGCATTAAAGGGCGTGAAAGAGGACTGGGCGGAGATAGCGGTAACAGTGAAACGGGCGAAATAAGAGAATAAGAATCGTTTTTCTTTCGTTTTCAGAATTTATATCTTCGACGCAGAGGCCTAAAGACGGAGCTAAATATATCTTTCCCTATTTGTATTAGTATAAGCACATGGTAAAACGAGCAGACCTTAAGCACGATCGGTTTTACAAGGAAGCGAAAAGGGAAGGCTACCGGTCGCGGTCCGCATTCAAACTGTTGCAGATATCCAAGAAGTTCACGCTCATCAAAGCGGGTGACGTTGTGGTGGATCTCGGCGCGGCACCCGGCGGCTGGTCACAAATCGCACGTGAGTTGGTCGGCGAGCACGGCATGGTGATCAGCGTGGATCTGCTGTCGATGACGCCGATCGAGGGTGTCGCCGTAATAAAGGGAGATATCACAAACGAAGAGACAATCACTACAATACAAGAGGCGCTCGCATCGAAAGAGAGAAAAACGGTGGACGTTGTGATATCAGACGCAGCACCGCAATTATCGGGTAACAAAGATTTGGACCAGTTTCGGTCGTGTGAATTAAGTACGGCCGCTCTCAATGTTGCTACTGAGTTGTTAAAGGGAAATGGGAATTTCGTCACGAAGATATTCCAGGGCGAGTACTACCCCGAATTCTATAAGAGCGTGAAGGAAAAGTTCCGTTCCGTAAAAGCGTATGCACCGGAAGCCTCCCGCAAAAGGAGTGCGGAGGTGTATGTGGTGGGGAAGGGGTACAAACAAAGCCTGAGCTCATCTTGAGGTAACGAGACACGGTGTGGTTTCCAGCAAATTTGCTGATTAGACGACGAAATCCATTTATTTTACCGCGTATCACACCCACAAAAGTAGACGCTTTTAAACCATTTATTTAAGAAGAAGAAAGTTATTGCGATGAAGAGCCGTAGCCATAAGCACCCCCTGAGAAGCGGGATTCCGTGCGTGAACCATAGATGCGTACGGTGTTGCATCGAAACGAGCATGCCGCTTTCGGTGTTTGACGTAACGAAAATCTTGAAGCGGGGCTATGATCTGAGCGATTTCACGATTAAAGCAGACGGTGGACGGCATCTCAAGAACATTGCAGGACGATGCGCCTTCCTCTCAGAGGATGGCTGCACGATATATCCGCATAGACCAGAAGGATGCCGGATATACCCGTTAATTTACGATGAAGAGCTCCGTAAAGCTGTAATGGACCATCTCTGTCCCTATGCCTCTGAATTTGACGTTAAGAAGGGGGATATTACAAAACTGAAGAACCTCCTTGGACGACTCGGGATTTGAGGGGGGAGTTCTCCTTTGCCATTCGCCCTCATCGTTTCTCTGTACCGGTTCAAATCTCTCTCTCCTTCTCTTAATTTAAGAGCACAATGGCGACATTCAACGCTGCGGCAATGCTCACCCATAGTATATAGGGTATGAGTAGTAATCCTGCGGGTTTCGAGAGTGGTAAGAACTTCACGATGGTAGCTGCAATCGCAATCCAGAGTATCAGGATGACACTAAGTCCTGCAAGCGGTGATCTGAGCCCGAAGAACGCGATCGACCAGAAGGCATTGAGGAGTAGCTGAATACCGAAGATCGCAAGTGCAATTTGCACGTGACGATCATGAACGCCCAGCCGCCATACGAGGAAGAGCGAGATGCCCATTAGTGTGTACAACGTGAGCCAAACGGGCGCGAAGAGCCAATTGGGCGGGGTGAAAAAGGGCTTGTTGAGCGTGACGTACCAGGTTTGGATCGAGGCACTCGTTGCTACTGCTCCAATCATACCTGCGAGCTGACAAACGAAGATGCTTGCGATTAATTTCAGAATATCCTTCACGTCCATCGTCTATCTACATGTCACCCCCACAAGAATGATAAAGGGCGTGATCGAAAATAAAAGTATCTGCTATCGGATCATTTTTGAGCTTTGTCAGCGCGTAACAATAAAGAAAGTAATCTTCTCAATGTTCGTTTCGAGTTATCTACGGATAACCTACCTCTGATTGTCCTGCGAAGATATTCCAGGGCGAGTACTACCCTCAATTTTACAAGAGCGTGAAGGAGAAAGTTAAAGAATGGTTGATATGATTCTCTCTGTGAAGTCGGAATATGCTGATAGGATTCTTGAGGGGATAAAGCGTTTTGAGTTTAGGACGCAAAGACCTCGACGTCAAGTTTCTCGAGTTTACATCTATGCAACTTCCCCAAGAAAACGAATTGTTGGGTGTTTTCGATTAATCCGAGTACTCAGTGGTTCGCCAGAAGAGATTTGGGAATCGTGTGGGAATCAAGGGGTAATTGAAAAAGAAAAATTTTTCTCTTTCTTTGGGAATAGCGAGATGATATATGGATTCGAGGTTGGTTACATAGAGCGTTTCAACCCGCCGATCGACCCGTTTAAGACGAATTGCAATTTCAGGGCACCTCAAAGCTTTGCTTATATCTATGACATTAGTGAAATCGGCCTAAACGGAGGATCTTTACCTCTTCAGATTTCAGATTAGATAGGAATATTGAATGGGCATGGGATCCCTCTGCTTCACGATTTATGAATACTACGTTTGAAGAAAAGTGTTTGAGAGAGAAGGCAACTTATTTTCAGGTTTGGTACTAATACTTAAAATATGAATAAGAACATAAACCCAAAAGGAGCGGCTCACTATGACACATAAACCCATAACAGACTTCATAGCCATCGTCGCACTTGCAGGAGTGGTTTTGTGCGCAGGTTGTCTGAACCAGGACCAAGTCGATATCGAGCAGGTCCGAGCTTACGCAGACCCGGTTACCGAGAATATCCTGGTGGCCATGAACGAGAACAGCTACACGAAATACTCGGAGCACTTCGACGCAACGATGAAGAACGCACTGCCCGAAGCCGTCTTCCACGAGAACAATGCACTCATCACCTCAAAGATCGGCACGTACGTCTCAAAGGAGTTCTGGAAAGTTGAAAGCAAAAACCAGTATACGACCGTGTATTACAAAGCGACCTTCACCCAGGAACCTGACGACGTGATCGTCAAGGTTGTCTTTCAGGAGATCGAGGGCGAAATGAAAGTGTCCGGCTTGTGGCTGGACTCACCAAAGCTGCGTGCAAAGTGATTGAAACCACCTGTAGCAATCAGATCATATAAGTTACTTATATTTATATGCTCTGGCTCAATATATGGCTTATTCCCCGGATTGCATGTACAAGCGAGACAGGGGAAGGAAAAAAGAAAAATGACACGGGCAAAATATGGTAATACCGTTAAGGTGCACTATACAGGCAAATTGGGTGATGGTACGGTCTTTGATTCCTCTCTTGATCGCGATCCACTGCAATTTACCTTAGGCGAAGGTCAGATGATCCCAGGCTTTGAACAAGCGGTCGTCGGGATGAGTCTGAACGAATCGAAAACCGTCACAATCCCGATGGATCAGGCATATGGCCCGCATCGGGAAGAAATGGTAACTGTGATAGAACGAAACCAAATTCCGGAGAACATGCAGCAATTAGAAGTCGGTCAGCAGCTACAAATCCAGCAAGATGATGGCCAAACCTTCTTAGTCGTGGTGACCGATGTCTCCGAGTCGAGCGCGACGTTAGATGCTAATCATCCTCTTGCTGGGAAAGACCTCACGTTTGATCTCCAGCTCGTAGAGATTATTTAATGCTGACGTGAAAGAAGCGGTGGGGCCGAATACCTCCAACGATATATATCTCTTCGTCTTGGCCATAACCCACACGCAAGAAATCCCCATCCCAAAAATCCACCTACCCTCACGGCAAGAACTTCCAAATCGCAAGCGCCCCAGCGAAAAGCGTTATAAGGAGCATAATCCGTTTCAACTTCTCAGGATCGGTGAACTTCAAAATAGACTTGTTGCTAATTAAGGGCAATCTTCACTAAGAGACTTTTAAATTGGATATGCTCTGTGATATTAACTATGATAAGCGTTAACAGAGCTTTAAGGAGCGATAGGTTGATAAGAGCCACACAGGGCTATCCGCGCCAGAATTTAAGCCTCTGGTGGCGGGTTTCTACCGTGAACTTCAAAAAGAAAGGCAGAATAGATACGAGCGAGGCGTTGAGCGGGGTATTAGAGAAAGGAGACCTGGTGGTGGAAGAATAGGCTCTTTGAGAACACCTACGGAGAAATTGTTTTTCATTCTCTTTTATTATAAGTGCTATCCCACTTTTGACGTCTTAGGGTTGTTATTTGATCTGGATAGGTCCAATGCATGCCTTAATGTCCAGAAATTGACATTGATGGCGGAGAACGTGCTTGAGAAGAAGATGGTATTACCGGAACGGAAAATAAGCACTGTAGAAGCGTTTTTAGAGCTATTCCCTGGCGTTAAGGACTTATTCATCGACGGTACTGAGCG
>DATKWH010000085.1:0-8199 GCA_035529655.1 Bathyarchaeia archaeon | reverse complement strand
TGGCATTATAGTTCCAGCGCCCACATTAGCGGTAGTTGCAGATTTAGGGAGGATATATGCGTAGACACCCGGTGCAAAATCGCCTAAAAATACTTGGAAACTATTCGGCGTACTCAAGCTCAAATTCTTTATTTCAAAACTAAATACCTTACCGCAGGTCGTCCTTTTATCTATTTTAAACCCCAACAACTTTAAAACGGTTGAATCAACACCATCCGCAGCAATTACCACACGTGGCTTGATTTGTTTTTCGCCCTCAGGTGTTTTTACCGTTGCTTCTGTCACGGTATAATCATCTTTGACTTCTACACTAACGAGTTCTGTATTGGTAAGTAATTGTGCCCCCCGGTTCTCGCTATGGTGACGCCATCAGCCCAACGAAACTCGGTGTGGACAAATCGCATATCGAAAAGGTCATAACTATCTCACGGTGGTGCGCGACCTGGACATCGGCAGAGTCATCTGGATTGGTCGAACGCGGAAAAAGACGACGCTCGATGCGTTCTTCAAAGAACTTGGAGCACCAAAATGCTCTCGGATACAAGTCTTTGTGATGGATACGTGGGATCCATATATCTCTTCTGTACGCGAAAACACGAATGCTGAGCGGAGATCGTATTTGACGTGTTCTACATCGCACGGAAGATCACCGAAGCGGTGGACAAGGTACGCAAGCAGGAGTTCGCCAAAGCAGACGTGGAAACGCGCAAGAAGAAACGCTTTCTGATCCTGAAGCGCAGGCAGGAAGAAGTTGGATGAGGAAAAGCGGGAGACGTTAAATGCGCTGATGGCGGAGAACGAGAGGCTCTATCAAGCATATCTGCTGAAAGAGCAGGCAGGCACTGGACATCTTTGACGAACGAGATGAAGTGACCGCACTGAAACGGCTTGATAAATGGTTCGAGAATGTCAACGAGGCCGGGCTATCGCAATTCGACACGGTCGTCAAAATCATCAGATCATACCTCTACGGGATCGCGAACTACTTCAAATATCGGCTGACAAATGCAGCGAGCGAGGCATTCAATAACAAGATAAACATTATCAAGCGAAGAGCTTACGGATTCCACGATTTGGAGTATTTCAAGCTAAATATCCTTTAATCATGTGGGTGGTGTTCCTAAAATGGGAGAAGTGCCAAAAATATATGTGACATGATTAAAGGTGCTTTCAAAATCGACCAGAATAACATTAAATTAAAAAATAACATAAAGATAAAAGAATTTAAAATGGAGAAATGCAACCGTCATTTCTCAGGATAACTTTTCTAAAAGGTTTGTAAAGGTTTTTGTTTGCAGAAGGGTTTTTGTAGAAACAAACGTTGACTAAAAAGTAAGTACCATGATCTCGATAGAAGAAGCGCGTGACTTGATGGAACGAGAAGTAGAAACCGATGCTTTAAGGATGCACATGCTCGCCGTTTCTGCAATAATGGGCGCACTCGCAGCTAACCTGGAAATCGAGGAAGTAGATAAAGGGAAGTGGGCTCTGGTCGGCTTATTGCACGATTTGGATTACGAACGGACAAAGGACAATTTCGAGCAACACGGGCTCATAACGGTAGAGATGCTCAGTGGAAAACTGCCCGAGGATTGCTTGTATGCGATAAAAGCGCATAATTCGAGAACGGGCTTCGAGCCAAACAGCGTAATGGCAAAGGCGTTGATTGCTGCGGATGCCGTTTCTGGACTAATTGTGCCAACCGCTTTGATGATGCCCTCACGCAAATTGGCTGACGTGAGTGTGAAATCGTTAAAGAAGAAATACAAAGACAAGTCATTTGCGCGAACGGTGAACAGAGAGAACATAATGATCTGTGAAGACCTTGGACTCGAACGGAACGAATTTTTCAAGCTTGCTCTGGAAGCGCTTCAAAAAATAAGCGATGAGCTGGGGGTGTAGTACAGACAGGTCACAACAAAAATATCGTTTATTATTGGACTGTGTATTTCAATCAGCCTTTAACAGTCTTGAGACGCCAGAATCATTTTCTTCTCACAAGTTAAGTCTACTTACTTTAGTGCCAAATCCACTCTACTTGTCTCATCAGGCATTTGTTCTATTGAGAACCCTAATTCCTCGGAAATTCTGAGCATTCTATAGTTATCTGTTAGCACGGTGCCGTAAATCTTCTTCAATCCTTTTTCTTGGGCTATGCCTATCAGACTATCCACAAGTTTATATCCCAAACCTCTTCCCTGACAGTCATCATGAACCAAAACCGCAAATTCACCTTCCTGAAAATCAGGGTCGATTATTAATCTTCCAATACCAACAATTCTCCTCTTCTTACCTTCTCGCACCTCTGCAACAATTGCCATTTCCCTATCATAATCGATATTGCAAAATCTTGTGAGCATTTCATGAGGTATTTTCTTAATCACTTGAAAGAACCGCCCCCTCAATGAATCTTCCGATAGGGTTGTGAGCATTTCATGTTCTAATGGTTCATCTTCAGGCCTTATAGGTCTCAACAACACCTCAGTTCCATCTAATAACCTCCAAGGAGTGATGTATCGCGTTGGATAGGGTGTTGTAACCAAGTGTGGATATTGCGAGGTATAATCTAACGAATCTTTATCAATAACGATTCGTGCATCAAGAGCGTATGCCTTTCCCTTAGATACAGCAAGCGGATTTACATCCATCTCAGCAATTTCTGGAAAATCCACTATTAGGTTTGAAAAACTTACAATTATTTGCTCCAGTTGTCTAATATCTGCTGGTTGTCTTCCCCTATACCCTTGAATCATCCTATAAACTTTTGTCTCTTCCATTAACCTTCTCGCTAACGTTTGATTCAACGGTGGTATTCCAATTGAAAAGTCTCCAAATATCTCAGTACCTATCCCACCCATACCAAAGAGTATGATTGAGCCAAAATCCTCGTCCTTCTTTGATCCCACTATGATCTCATAATCTATGTTCTCGATCATTTTCTGAACAGCTAATCCTTCTATTCTTGCCGCGGGGGCATTTTCCTTTACTCTCTCGATTAGCTTCTCGTACTCATCTCTTAATCTTTTCTCCGATTCTATCCCTCTTACAACACCACCCACATCGCTTTTATGAACTATCTCAGGCGATACGATTTTAAGTACAACAGGATATCCAATCTCATTTGCTATTCTTATTGCTTTTTCGACATTTTTAGCCATATAGGGCCTTGTTACCGGAATCCCATAATTCATAAGGAATCTCTTAGACTCGTCTTCAGTAAGAATTGTTCGTCCTTCTTTAACACTTCTTCTGATAAGGGCCTTGAGGTTATGTTTTGGTGGTGCTTGGTCAACCGGTAATTCGGCAGGAGTTTCGTATAACAGCTCGAGATTACGAGCATATCTGTACATATATTCATATGTTTTAACCGCATCCTCGGGTGTTTCATAGGTGGGTATATCATGCCGTGATAATATCTTTCTTGCTCCTTCTACCTCTTCTCCACCCATCCACGCAGTTATTATTGGCTTCCATGTATTCTTAGCAATTTCCGCAACAGATTTTGCAAGTTCATCTGTTTTCGCCGCACCTTGAGGGGTGTAAATAACCAAGATGCCATCGACTTCATCATTTAAACAAATCTTGATGGCGTTAACGTATCTCGCAGTATCAGAATCTCCTAACACATCAATCGGATTGCTTTTGCTCCAATATGGTGGCAAAACAGAATTAAGTTCTTTTAAACTATCCTCAGAAAGTTCTGCAAGTTCACCTCCCAGTTCTATCAGTGCATCGGTTGCCATAACTCCCGGTCCACCTGCATTTGTGATTATTGCTAATCTAGGCCCTTTTGGTAAATTTGCGGAATCAAGAACTTCTGCAGCATTAAATAAATCCTCCACCTCCTTTACCCTAACTACTCCAACTCGCTTGAACGCGGCATCATAAACTTGGTCATCTCCGGCCATTGCGCCCGTATGAGATAAGGCTGCTTTACTACTTTCCGCGAATCTACCTGACTTAACAACGATTATGGGCTTGTTACGCGCGAATCCTCTCGCGGCACTCATAAATTTCTTCGCATTTTCAATACTTTCCATATAAATCATGATGCTTTTTGTATTTGGATCTTCACCGAGAAGATCTATCAGGTCCCCAAAATCAACATCAATCATTGAACCAAGAGAAGCAAAAATACTGAAGCCTACGTGTGCATCAATTGCCCAATCAAGTATAGCACTACCTAATGCACCGCTTTGAGAGATGAACGCAATTTTTCCCGGCTTGGGATTAGCTTTTAGAAAAGATGCATTCAAACGTACACCGGGTCTAATGATACCTAAGCAATTAGGCCCCAGTATTCTCATCCCATGTCTCATTCTAATCTCCCTTATTTGCGCCTCTAACTTTCTCCCTTCTTCACCAATCTCTTTGAAACCCGCAGAAACTATTATTATCCCCCCCACGCCGGATTTACCACATTCTTCAACTATCTCTGGCACTTTCTGTGCGGGCGTTGCGATTATTGCAAGGTCGATTGGTTCTGAAACTTCGGTGATGCTTGAATAGCACACAATACCTAATACCGTCTTTCTGTTGGGATTCACGGGAAATATCTTTCTGTCTTTAGAAAGCAGCAAGTTTTGCAAAATTGCTCTTCCCACAGAACCTTCTCGTTCAGTAGCGCCAATTACTGCGATTGTTTCAGGGTCAAACATTCTTTTGATGCTGCTCATCTTAATCACCACAATTTCAATCTAATTGTTCTGTGTATATTCTTTAATAACCAGTATTAACGACCCGCAAACTTGTCTATTTCTGTTATGAATTCATTAGCATGCTCGCTTAATCTCAGCGCCTGTTCGCTCATCTTTCCGAGTGTGTTGACGGAGCCCGTAACCAGGAACCGTAAAAGTTGATAGTTCTCGTCCCATGATAATAACCGCTCCAGTTCTTCCTTGCCTATCTCGTGATACCATTCATCATGTCGCCAGATAAGAATCACACCCAAGATGCTTACCGCCTCTTCTGCCTTCAGGTCTTCCAATTGTGAGAGCTTGAATGGCAGCCCCCCTATGAGAAACCCAAGAGGATTTTTGACCACTGGTAATTCCGCTAAGGAGATCCGAACGTGCTTCATAATACCGGGTAAGGCCATGAAGAGTTCCGACGTGCGCACATACCCGCTAAAATATGCGATGAGCGTTCCTTTCGGCGTTGCAACGTAAATCTCTGCGCCCCGCTTACCTTCAGCAATCTTCTGAATGAGATGCGCTTCCTCCATCTCAGCAATCTTTCTCAGAACCGTCGGATACGGGATGACAGCACCTTTTGAGATGGCATACTTGCTGGATGGTCCGCGCTTGATAAGGAATTCGAGAATTCGCTCGTATTCATGCTTGGACATTTTCATGATATGTTGTATCCACTGCTGGATATGAATATAAAAGGATATGTTTTTATAGCTGAAGAAGAGAAGCCAAAAGCATAGTAACACCTACAAAATTGATGGCGGTCAAAAATGGAGGAATGGACACCGAATAATATTGAAGATCTTTTTGAGCTGGAGGTCCATGAGCTTGGAGAACTTGCTGATTCCATCAATAGGGAGAATGGAAACATCGTCACGTTCGTGGTTAACCGACATATAAACTATTCAAATATATGCGTTTCAAGATGTCCGCTCTGCGCTTTCTACCGTGACGCTAATGATAGCGATGCGTATTTTATGAGTGTTGAAGAGATTCTTGAAAAAGTTGCTGATGCAGTAACAATGGGTGCTACGGAGCTTCATATCGTCGGCGCACTTTATCCGGAAATGAGCATGGAATACTTCGAGGAAATGTTCAGCCAGATAAAGAGAAGATTTCCACAAGTGATTATTAAAGCGTTGACCGCAGCTGAAATACGCTTTCTTTCGCAAATCGAGAAGATGAGTGCTGAGGAAGTGCTCTCAAGGTTGAAGGATGTCGGGCTGCAAGCAATGCCCGGAGGCGGAGCGGAGATTCTCGATGATGAGATACGAGAGGTTATCTGCCCGAAGAAGGTAAAAGCGGAAGAGTGGCTTCAGATAATGGAGATAGCTCATAACCTCGGATTAAAAAGCAATGCAACAATGCTCTTCGGTCATATTGAAGAGCCAAGACACAGGGCTGTTCATTTATATAAGCTTTGGAAGTTGCAGGAAAAAACCGGCGGCTTTGTTTCCTTCATTCCTCTTCTTTTCCATCCGGAAAACACAGAGCTTAATGCGTTGGGGCTTGTTGAAGAAAAGACAAATTTGATTAATGTCCTCAAAACGATAGCGGTTTCAAGACTTGTTCTGCGGAATTTTTGCAGTATAAGGGCTTATTGGGTTTCACTCGGCGAGAAGCTTGCTCAAGTAGCTTTGAATTACGGTGCGAACGATCTGGACGGAACGATCATGGAGGAGAGAATTACGCATGCAGCCGGTGCAAAAACACCGCTTATGCTACCGACAGATAAGATTCTTGATCTTGTAAAGGGTACTAACAAAACACCCGCAGAAAGAGACACTTTTTACAATATTTTGAGGGTGTATTCATGAAGATAAGAATCGGCAAATTCGGGTTCGCAAATAACTTCTTGCCCTATTATCGGCTTGCGCAGAACGGGACTGAAGTAATCGAAGCATCACCAAGAAATCTTGCCACGATGTTTGAAAAAAGGGAAATAGATTTTGCCCCTGTCCCTTCGTTCTATTATCTCAAAAATAAGAATAAGTTGAGAAGTTATGAGTTCTGCGTCGCCTCGAAGAATAGCGTTCTGAGTGTTATTGTAGTTTCGAGAGAGAAGATGCTTGATAACCAGTGTATTGCGGTAACAAATCAAACAAGTACCTCGATCAATCTGCTTAAAATCATTCTACTGGAGCGGGGGCTGAAAAACGAGGTTGTACCCGTGGATGAAAGCAAGGCAAGCGAGTTACTCAAGCGATGCCCACATGCACTCGTTATTGGCGATGAAGCACTCAAAGCAAGGTCGGAATACAGCGTTGTTATGGATTTAGGGGAGGAATGGCGTGATTTAACGGGCTATCCAATGGTCTTCGGGATTGCTACATCGCTGAAAGAGCGGGATATGAGTGAAGTTAACAGAACGGTTATGGAATCGATCAGGTGGGGGGAGGAGAACATTGATGCGATTGCGGAGGAAGCGGCGGGTAAGTATGAACTGTCAAAGGAATTTCTTGCGGTGTATTTCAAAACACTCACATACCGGATGGGAGCTCAAGAGAGGAGGGGGCTCGAACTGTTTGAGGAGAAGTGCCATGAATACGGATTACTCTGACTGGAACGGCTATGTGGGCAAGAATCTGGACGGAGCGGATTTGAGTTTTGATGAGGCATTACATCTGTTTGACTTGCCTTTGCCGGTTATTGGCAGGATTGCCGATGAAATACGACGAAAGAGATGCGGAGAGCTCGTTACATTCGTTATTGATAGGAACATAAGCTACACAAACCGATGCGTATCAAAGTGCAAATTCTGCGCGTTTTATGCTAAAACAGAAGAAGAAAGTTACGTTTTGCAGCAGGACGAGATCCTGAAGAAGATTGAGGAAACGGTTGATGTTGGTGGTACGCAAATTCTCATTCAAGGTGGTATCAACCCTGAAATAGGTATTGAATGGTTTGAAGATCTATTTTCAGCGATAAAACGCAGATTTCCGGGTGTGCAGCTTCACAGCCTGTCACCCCCGGAGATAGATTTCCTTGCGCGGCGCGAAGGGCTGGGCATAAGAGAGACACTTGAAAGGTTGAGGGAAGCGGGGCTCGATTCTCTACCTGGTGGAGGCGCGGAGATCCTCTGCGATCAAGTTCGAGAGGCGATAAGCCCGGATAAGGTCAGTGCAGACGGCTGGCTTGACGTAATGGAGACTGCACACGGGATGGGAATGAAAACAACAGCGACCATGATGTTCGGGCATATTGAGCGGAACGAGGATATCATCGAGCATCTTTTTAAGATACGGGATTTGCAGAACAAGACGAAAGGCTTCACTGCGTTCATTCCCTGGACGTTTCAGCCGAAGCACACGGAACTCTACGGTGATATAAAGGAGCCAGTTGCGGTGACAAGATATTTGCAGGTGTTGGCGATTTCAAGGATTGTTCTGCACCCAATAAGGAATATACAGGCGTCGTGGCTCACGCAGGACTTTGAGGTGGATAAGCTCGCGCTATTCTTCGGCGCGAACGACTTCGGCGGCACGATACTCGAGGAGAACGTGGTAAC
>DATKWH010000084.1:0-7655 GCA_035529655.1 Bathyarchaeia archaeon | reverse complement strand
TGCGAAATTCACCATTCTCGCACATAAACAGAGAATTTTGGAGATTGCAAATGAAAAAGACCCAGTGCTTGTGAATCTTGGTGGTGGCGCGAAAGACGTCGAGGTAAGGGTTATTGATACGATCGCAGGACCACAGGTGATCACCCATCTCCTGGTTAACGTTAAGGATGCCATGGGCGCAAACGCGGTAAACACAATGGCTGAAGCGGTTGCACCATTTATTGAGCAGATCACTGGTGGAAAAGTATATCTAAGAATTATTTCAAACCTTGCAACGCATCGGTTAGTATTTGCGCGAGCTGTTTTTGCGAAGGAGGTTATAGGCGGCGAGGGCGTTGTTGAAGGAATCATTAACGCGTATTCGTTTGCGAAGTCCGATCCATACAGGTGCGCAACGCATAACAAAGGTATAATGAACGGGATAGACCCGGTTGTAATCGCTACCGGCAACGATTTCAGGGCTGTAGAGGCTGGAGCACATGCGTATGCAAGCATTACCGGGCAATATCTCCCCTTAACACACTGGGAAAAGAACAAAGACCATGATTTGGTGGGGACGATCGAGCTACCACTTGCCGTCGGTCTCGTTGGTGGTGCAACAACGGTTCATCCTACCGCAAAGATAAACGTCAAGATACTCGGCGTGAAAACGGCAAATGAGCTTGCAGAGATTATTGCTGCGGTCGGTCTCGCACAGAATTTCGCAGCACTACGCGCATTGGCGACGGAAGGCATACAGCGCGGTCACATGTCGTTACATGCACGGAACGTTGCAATAGCCGCGGGTGCGGAGGGAGAATTGATAGACAAAGTTGTGGAGATCCTGGTGAAAGAAAAGAAAGTGAGAGTTGATCGTGCGAAGGAAGTGCTGGAAACGATTAAATAATGAGAAATCATAGAAGTGCTCAAGTAGTCGATGGGAATTAGCGTAGAGGTGCCGAAAAGGGTGCAGTTTATGTAAGTAGTGTTCACTTTCATATACTTATAGCACCAGTCATTATGAGCTTTTTACCTTCGTTTGAAGAATGAGGGATGCCGAGGGGAGACTGGTACGCAAAGGGTTTTCTTCGCTCCAGTGGAAGCCTAACTCCCACACATCAAAATTAAATCCAAAAGCGAAAAGCTTAAATATGAAAAAAACGAAGTTATAAACGGGAGTTTATTGTATGTATTGGGAAACAAGATATAACTACTTTTTACAAATGGTGTCGAATCAAAAATCAGGCATTATTAAAGATTTTATTCAATCTTGGGGTTCTATTAACTTTTCTGCATCAGAACCTCCCATTATAGCGGGATATCACACACATAATAATAAAGGGATTGATTATTTGAATAAGTCAATATCCCCAAAGTTAACAACATCAGGGTTTGAAACGAAATTGTCTTCTTTTTTCACTCACCAGAGGCCAAGGATAACAAGAATCAGTTCTTGTGCTACGAAAAAATTGGTAATGTCCCACAAGCCACGACCTTTATAAGCACCCGATCTAATAACTTACTCCATGACCGGAGCAAATTCAAAAGACAAGATATGTTTAAATCCTGGTTGTCCGGACTACCGAAAGAGAAACACTGGCAACATCATCAAGAAAGGCTTTAATGCCAAGGGCAACCAGATGTTCAAATGCAAGACCTGCGGTGGTGTCTTCGTAGAAACCAAAAACACGGTCTTCTACAATCGCAAGTTATCAGAGGATCAGATAATCATGATCTGCAAATTGCTGGTAGAGAAAAACGGAATAAGAGCTATTGAACGCATAATGGAGATCCATCGCGACACGGTATCAGACGTCGTAGAAGACTTAGCAAGACACGCAAGGGAAGTGACGGACTTTTTGATAAGAGATGTTGGGCTTACTGAAGTCCAAGTAGATGAGATGTGGTCGTTCGTTAAAAAAAACAAAAGAAAGTTGACGAGGGAGATGGTGACGCAGATAGACCGGGCGACTGCTGGATCTACCTAGCGAAGAAGGCAGATACGAAACTTCATCTGGCACACAGCACAGCATCGGTAAAAGGGTACAAGCCACAGCAGATAAGTTACTGGAAACGGTAAGAAAACGGGGCAAGAAGCCAACAGAGGATGGAAAGGCCACATTCATCAGCGACGGCAACGATCAGTATATCAATGCTATACTGGATAATTTCGAGGCAGAGACGATTAACTACGGACAGCTCATCAAGGAAAGAGAAAGGGGCAGGGTAGTCGATAAGACCAGAATGGTCATAGTTGGTGACGTAGATGATGCGGGCATAGACACCGTTTATGTGGAGCGATATAATCTAACATTGAGACACGGCATTTCGAGGCTGGCTGGTCAGGAAAAGTTTGTGCTTTTCCAAGTGCAAAGAGATGTTGGACAAACATTTAGACGTGTATCAGTGCTACAACAACCTGATCAGGGTTAATTCTGCATTGACGATAAAAACCGAGAAGGGTGTCAGAAACATCGAGAGGACACCGTGCATGGCTGAGGGCATCTCAGATCACATTTGGACCTGGAAGGAATTGTTGATGTTCAAGATACTACCAACTATTGGTTAGGACACTACCTGAATTTAAGCAAAAAAGTCCGGTGAAGTTGAGGAAAGGAACAAGGAGAAAAGCGGTCATTCATCCCTATATCCAACTTCTATCGTCATCAGGTCACTCGCAACTTCTGTGTTCTCGAACACCTGCCGTGCTTCTTCCTTTAGCTTACGTGCACCCTCTAAATCAGAGTATCGTGCGCTGAGATGTGTGAGGACAAGTTTTCTCACCTCTGCTTTCTTTGCCACTTCCGCTGCTTCTAAAGCGGTTGAATGCATATAATCAATTGCATATTCCTTCGTCTCCTCTGATAGCGTGCCATCATGTATCAACAGATCCGCGTTCTTACTCGCCTCTATCACGCTCTCACACGGTCTCGTGTCTCCGGTATAAACGATCTTCCTACCCGGTCTCGGGGGACCTAAGACTTGCTCAGGCTTTATCTCCTTATCGTCAACGATAATCGAACGCCCGGATTGCAGTCTGGCAAACAGTGGGCTGGGCTTTATGCCGAGTTCTATCGCTCTTTCTCTGTTAAATCTACCAGGTCGCATATCTTCCTCAAGCACATAGCCGATGCTAACCACGTTGTGCACCGTTTTTACCGTTCGTATCTCATAGCCCGCTCTTCTTACAACATCCCCAGGTTCCAGTTCTATCGCTTTCACGTCAAAACTCCTGCCTGCATAACCCAGGGCGAGCAGATGGTAGAGGAATTTATCCACGTGTCTCGGACCGTAGATTTCCAAAGGCTCCTCTCTACCTTGCAGCGCCATCGTCTGTAATAGACCCGGAATGCCGAGCACATGGTCTGCATGGAAATGCGTGATGAAGATAGCAGTTATCTTCATGCCGGTCTTTGCTCGCATCATCTGCTGCTGCGCACCTTCGCCACAATCAAACAGCATCAACTCGCCTTTTCTATTTACCGCTATTGCAGATGGAGTCCTGTTCGGCGTCGGAGTTGAGCCACCGGTTCCTAAAAATGTTATTCGCAGCATGAATCCTTTCTTTGTAATTACCTAATAATTTCTTCCGGATTTATAAAGAGCATAAATCCGAAATACTGATCAATACCAAAATCCTAATGACAAAACAAACCTAAAAAGTGTTACTATACTATTGCGACACCGTATTCCGCCCCGGTCATGGTTATCTCTCTTTTCAGCTCCTTCAAAAAGATCTTAAATAAATTGATGGCAGAATCAGCCCATTCAGCGAGTTTTTCCGTAGAAATTTCCAGTTCTTTCTCCGTTTCGTTCTGGCTGGCGACCCCGAACTGCGTTACTTCTTCCCACTTCTCCTCTAAATATTTGAAGAGTGATGCCGATGCGAAATGCACAGGAACCAACGGATGGAGTGCAGAAAGGCCAATAATCAATTGCCTTTCCTGTTCCACTTCTTCAGTAGATATGCAAGACCATTGTATCGCTTTCATCCGCGCTTCTTCATGGATTGCACCCTTCAGCTCTAAGCTGAGGCTTTTAATGTTCTGCACTGCTAATTCCGCGTAGATTTCGCCCTGGGCGAGTTCGTGTTCGAGCATGTAGTGCAGCATGGACTTGGTTGCGGAGTTAAGATACTCTTCGTTCATTGCGATGACGGAAAACCACAAGTCGTGAAGCGAGTATCGGCGGTACATTGCCGTGCCGTAATCTAACGAACCCGCATGAGGTGCCAAAATAGAGGGCGTGAAAATAAGCGCTTTGGTTTTTAACAAAATGATATTCTTGAGACGCTCTTTGCCAATGAGCTGTTCGATTGTTTCTTTCTCGTCGTATTCAAGCGGAACGTGCATAGAGGCTGGATGATTGAGGTATTTTTCGTACGATTTGATGATTTGATTTATTCTACCCGGGTATAGCTTCTTTAGCGTCTCTGCTATTTCCTTTGCTTCTACCTGCAACCAAGCAATATACTCCGCATCGGCTTTCCTTCGTAGTTCCTCTTCTCCTGCCGCAGACGAAATCATTTTTCATATAGATTAGAAAGGATGGTTTATAAAGCGGATTTTTACAGACTTTCTCGTCCCGCGATTTTTTCTACCGTCTCGTATTCTTCACGAGTATGCACGAATAAATGGAGATTCCCAAGCCTGATTTTTCTCAACCCGGCATCCTTTGCAGCGTTATATGCATCTATCATCTGCCACATCGTAGGAGCGTGAACAGCTCTCATCTTATACTCCGGAAAGAATGCGAGAATAGTGAAAGGAATCTCTACATCGACCGATGCTAACGTCGTTGCAATCCTACCAATTTGATCTGTCTCTACCCAGCCAGGAATATAGAGGGAGAGAACTTCAAAGACAAAGCCTCTTTCTTTCAGCTCTTTCGGAAGTGTCAAAATACGGGAATTCGATACGCCGGTGAGTCTTCGATGCACTCCTGTGTCGTAAGCTTTTATATCAAGCCAAAAGGAGTCTATACCCGCTTGCAGGAATAAATCTAAGGTATTGGGAGTTAGTCCATAGCCGTTAGTCTCAAGAAGCACCCAAACGTTTTCATTTAGCTCTTTTATTAATGCCGCAGACTTTGCGTAGAAATCTGGCTGGCAAGCGAGGTCACCACCGGTGAATGCAATTATGTTGCGAGCAGGCCCCAAGCCCTGAGGGCTCAACCCGATCTTATCAACGCTGATACCCCCCGGGCATCTCGTGCTCCTCTTGCCATGCATAACGCAACTTCCGCAAGATTTGCAAAGCTCGTGTGCGTGCCAACTCGTTGCGTGTTCTCGCCGCACAAACGTAATTTCATATGCAAGTATCGCTCGACTTCTTTCGCCATATCATACGGCGACATCCATTTCCCCATCGCATTTTGAGTGAACCGCCAGGAGTGGCATTTTTGGCATGATAGGTTACAGCCCGACTGATAAACGGAAAGATAATGCTCAGGTCTTGAGAGGAAAATGGCATTTATCAACCGGTGAGGAGTCCCGTATTCATATTTTAGCGTGGCTTCACACGCTTTTCGTAACTTTCCCTCCGCAAAATCAAATACCTGACAACTACCCTGCTCAAACCCCTGCTCAAAAAGCGCGCATTCCATGCCCCGTGCTTACCTATTTAAACTATAATTCTGCCTCAGTGATAAAGAGAGGCAGTAAAGATATAGCTAATAAGCTCAATTTATATAGGGATGTATATGGAGCTGAAATTGAGTTCGCCACAGGACTGCATTGGTGACTTCACGTACAACTTCATCTGGCAGCACAAAGGAGCAAAGCTCAATCCCACCGAGACGATCCCTTCGCAGCTCGGCACGAATCATTCGTATGAAGATATAGTGGAGGCACTGAAAAGCGGTGAAGACGTGCATATCAAGGGCGATGTGGGCACGAGGCTTGGTTCGAGTTTTGGTGTAAACCTCGTTTTTTTCGGTGGTAACGGGAAGGAGCTACCAGAAGTGGGATCCATAATTGTGGATGGAAATGCAGGCTCTCATCTCGGATTGAGCATGCTTTCAGGCGCTATTTACGTTAAGGGCGAAGTTAACGAACCGCTTGGCAATGTGGTGCAAGTAGGATCCGATTTGAAGGGTTATAAGAAATTTGTTTCGATAACCTGGCTTTTGCATCATCCAGGAGAGCGGGAAACGCATGCCGTACTTGAGCCTAATGAGTTCAAAGACGGAGAGTTAGCTCTTACCGACAGAATATTGCGAAATACGCTCGCTGCACGGTGCATGAAAGATGCAACGGTACGTGTAAAAGGCGATGTTGGGATAAGCGTTGGCATATTGATGCGAAAAGGTTGTGTCTTAGTAGACGGGAATGCAGGCATGAACGCTGCTGCGTTACTTAATGGTGGTACCGTGGTGGTATTAGGAGACGCAGCGGAATTCTTGGGCGTGGAACAGAAAAAAGGGGTTGCACTTGTGAAGGGAAACACGAAAGGCTATGTGTGTGCAAAAATGACTGGTGGGCGGATCATTTGCAGAAGGACAAAGCCCATTCCACCTGTCAGGGAATCAAAACTTGAAACGGAAGATTTAACGTTGCTCTCAAAGTTAGGCGTTTCAGGCATGCTAACGCTGAATTATGGCAGGTATGAGGTATAATGGAGTCATCTTCCTTTTCACTTCCACAAGCAGAAATAATGCGGGGTTAGTAGGGTAGTATGAGGTGGTACTGAAATTCACTTTTTTAAAGGAACGCAACAAATGCTTTTTAGGTTCTATGCATCATATCTTGTCATGACCAGACAAAAACGTGTTTTCTTCTCCTGCTCGATGCGCGGCGGCTATAGCAGAGTGGCGCAGGAAGAATTACGGAAGATTCCGGACATCATAGAAGCGCTGGGACTGGTGCTGATAAGCAGGCATCAAACCAGCGAGAACTTTATGGAGAACGAGTCAAAACTTACCGAGCAGGAGATTCACGATCGTGATTACCGCTGGCTGAAAGAGGTGGACCTCGTTATAGCAGAAATAACAAATCCGAGCCTCGGTGTCGGCGCAGAAATAGCCGATGCGGTTAATCTGGGGATTTCCGTGCTGTGTGTTTATAAAAAAGAGTACGAGCACCAGATTTCAGCATACGTACGCGGCAAAGCGGGCGTTGTATGCAGGGCATATTCAGATTATGACGAGTTGAAAGAGGTGATTAGAGAGTTTGTGTTTGAAAATAGGCAATACACAGATAGATAAAACGCTGCTTAGCGTCTTTTCTGTTTCATTTTTCGTACATATGTGGTAGATAACTGAAATAGTAATTAATAAAGCTGTTGAGGCATAAATATTTGGTGCTTGAGGTGTTCTGAAACCCCCTCTTTCATTTCCCACCAACGTACAGTCCGTATCCCCAGTATTCGAGCAGGGTTTTAGTCTTAGGCCTGTTCCGTGCGTCTTTTATCATTTCTTTTATTGCTCTCCTGTAAGCTGGACTTGAGATGTACAAGGATAAAAGTCTATACCATGCTTTAGAAATGTCTATAAAATTTATCTGCCGAATTTCGTTAATGACCTGGTTTAGTATGGTGATTTTGCCCACTGTCCTAATCAGGAATAGTTAATCGCAGGTAAAAGAATTCATGCCAGCTCCACGTATGATCCGTCAATCCTTCTAACATCGCAGGCGAAGTCCCTCGCTTGAACTCGTTTATGAAGTTCCAGTAGAACTG
>DATKWH010000083.1:0-7227 GCA_035529655.1 Bathyarchaeia archaeon | reverse complement strand
CGGTATTGATTTTAACTTCTCCACCGACTACCAAGACTGTAAAGTCCCGTTGCGGTTACACTACCCTCACGTCACCAACTTTTATCCCCTTATCTTTTGGTACGACCTCACCCACGATTTTACCCTGCGTTATGCGAACTGCTTCCTGTTCCTCGCTCTTTGGAATGACCATGGCAAAGCCCATACCCATATTGAACGTCTTGTACATCTCTTCGTCCGTAACGTTGCCCTGCTCCTGAAGGAACGAGAAGATCTCATTTGGCTCGAATGGGTCGTGGATATCAAAGCCGAGGTCCGTGATTCTGCCCAGCTTTAAAAAACCGCTGCCCGTGATATGCGCCAAGCCGTGCACTTCACAACGCTTCAAAAGCTCTAAAACCTCCGTGTAGATCCGAGTTGGCGTGAGCAGCTCTTCACCAATGCTCATCGTGGGATTCTGTGGAAAAGAATCGGTGTACTTGAATCCAGCGTCTTCCACTACTTTACGCGCCAGTGTTAACCCATTGCTATGCACGCCCGAACTCTTCATGCCCAGAACAAGATCGCCGACCTCTATCTTTTCGCCTCGTATCACTTTATCCTTTTTGACATAGCCGACACAGGTTCCAGAGAGGTCTAAATCGTTTACTACCTCTGGCAGTATCGCGGTTTCGCCGCTCACGATATACATGTCAGAGATCTTCGCACCTGCTTCCAAACCTTTGCCTACCTCCGCGGCAATCCGCTCGTCAGGCTGCTCCATCGCGAGATAATCAACGAAAGCAAGTGGGGTTGCGCCCACACAGTAAATATCGTTCACGTTCATGGCAATGCAGTCTATCCCGATAGTGTCCCATTTGTCGAGCTTTGCGGCAATTAGCACTTTAGAGCCAACGCCATCGGTCGAGATCGCGAGTAGATGCTGCGAATCAAACGGGAGTTCACACAGACCGCAAAAACCTCGTAAATCCGTTTGCCGCTTTATAACGTTCGAGAGTGCTTTAACCACACCATGTTCCTTTTTTATATCCACGCCCGCCTTCGCGTACGTCCAGTGCATAGTATAGAAGAGATAACGGATCTGATACGTTAAAGGTTATGTTAACTAACACGGCGGTTCACAGGGCGGGATGAAATCTATCTCACTCCTGCCTTTATACGCGCGACATGCTTCACCATGTCGGCGCACGCACTCGCTCTGGTGTCTCCCACGCCTATCGCCGTGGCTACAGGCTCTCCTTGCTTCATGATTCTCCCCTTCTCTGGAATATCAACGATTCCCTCTTTATCTGGCTCTAATTTTAAATTTCCCATAACCACCCCGTCCTGCTTTGCGAACACAATCGCTTTTACCGCATACCGTTTCGCCGTTACCCGCTCCGGCAGTTCGCCTCTTACTGCGTTCACATGTGTATCTACCAGATTTAACCCTGTAGAACGCTCCACCGTGTCCAAGCTCCCTTGCAGCCGCGCATTCACTTCTATCACGACCGGGCCGTCGTCAGTAATAACAAAATCCACGCCGTTCGAGCCCAACAATCCTAATTTACTCGTTAAATCCTCTGCAAGCTCACACACACGATCCGAAAATTTGGTTACAAACGGCGAGATGTTACCGCAATAAACAAAGGGCCCGGGCGCCGAAAGCGCATTTACACCGAGCAACTGCTCGTTCACGCTTACCGCAACGGCCGCTCGTTTTGACAGCAGAACCGAAACAGAAGCGTGCTGCCCCTTGATAAAGTCCTGATACAAGAAGTCCGGTAGTTTCTTAATCCAGCGAATCAACTCCTGTTCGGTTTTACAAAGGAAATTCGCGGTTCCTCCACCGCCGTAAGCAGGCTTTGCCACCACGGGATAATGGAGCGGTATGTGCTTCCCCTCGGCTATCAGTTCTGCTAACGCTTTACCGGTATACGTACGAGGGTGCAAAATACCTAAATCATCTAATCGTGACGCGAACCACGCTTTATTTGATATCTCTTTCGTCTTCTCCGGTGCGTTACCCAAAATCTTCCTCTGATCCTCTTCGTTCAAAAAGCTAAAATCCGCGCTCTCGAACCCTGACCCGATGATCAAGCCGTCTACCCTATCTACATACTCTTTAAGATTTTTGAGTTCCGCGTGAAGCTGGAATCGGTCTAAGGGATAATATTTCTCGACACATCGCCTCGTATCAACGTCGCCAAAGGCGTCTGCAGCGTGCATCTCGTAGCCCGCTCTCCTGCCCGAGCAGACAATGTGCCGGACGGAAAATCCGATAGCTAATATTTTGCGGATCTCGTGCATGGATGTCATCTGTGCTCCATTTATTTGTGCGCGGTCAAAAGAGAGAATATAATAAGTGAGAACGCAGACAGATAAAAAAATAAAGGTTATTTAGAGGGATATAAAAGTTGGTTTTTCGGGACCCATCTGGTCTTGACAGGGGATCCGAAGCGGTATCGTAACATAATGGAAATCGTAAAGGACTTACGCGCGGAAGGGAATGATTTGAGGCGCTGGTTACAGCTTTTTAAATAGAGAGAAGAACAAAGAATACGTGTAACGCTTATTCGTGATTTTAACGCGCTTGGTTACGTGCTGAAGTACGCGACAAAGGGGTATAACGATTTTGACGTTGTAACGGATTCTCAGGCTTATCTCTATTGGGTAACAGATGCAAAGGTTTATGGGATGTCGCGGGACCACTATAAGGGCATACATAGTCGAGAAGTGGCGATGGTCGCCTTTGGGTGGTTTATGCGGATGCCGGAAGGTGAGGAGTACGAAGGTTACGAATATGTTGGTATATTCAACTTGTGGGCGCTGGATCCGCCGCCCCCTGTTGTTACGGATGAGTGGGTAGACTTGCATCTAGGAGGATAGTGGAATAAAGATACGTTGGGGAGAAATTTTAATATGTATCCGAATTAATTAAGGTTAGTAAAGTATATAAGAGAAGTAAGGTAATCTAAAATTAGGTGATTTAAATGGAAATAAAACCTTGGAGATACAGACTTTCAGGTGTATTATGCACAGTATTCTTCCCCTTTACTTACTATGAGGTAATAGATTCCCTTAAAAAGAGAGGATATAATGTATTTCCCTCTCCACGACCAATACCAGTCGGCCAGAGGGTTTATGTGAGTGGACACATTGCTACTAAAAAGGGTGCACAGTAGAGATAAATGATGATAGAGAGTTGATATCGATTGAAGGAAGTCAGATTGAGAATGTGATACAATCATTTGAGGAGATAATGGATATAGCAAAGGAAGATTTTCAATTAGATTTAGAAAGAGATGTTAATTACGTTGAACTAATAACTGAGCTAAAAGTGAAGAGTGATGGAAGTCCTATCGAAAAAATAGATAAATTCATAGGAGATAGATATAAGGTATTTGATGAAATTATGGGTATAGAGACCTCTGGTTTTAATATTAGGATTGTGCCTAAAGGTTTCCGTCCATCTGATAAGAAATGGTTCGATGTCACGATAGAGCCCCGTTTGACTATAGCTGAGCGTGAGTTTTTTATTAAAATTGTATATAGAGATGAAAATATTGAGAATGTTTTGCTATTTACACGCGATGTAAATTCCAGGATATTATCATTGATAAGTAAAATAGGAGAAACATAAATGCAAGAATCGGAAGTTTCAACAAGTGGATCACTTAGACCTCAGGCAATGTTTGAGGGGATGAGCAGACCGCATTATGAGGGTAGTGAAATAGACCAAAAAATCGAAGAGCTAACAAAAACGATTGAAACGTTAGGTATGGAGGTAAGTATATTAAAAGATAAAGTTGATGAACTGGAAACAAAGAGTGAATCAATGCCCGTGAGTTTTAGGATTATAGAAGTAAAGGAGGCGACGATGGAAGAAGCAAGAGGAAAGATTTTGGAATATTATAAGGAACACAAAGGTGAGTCAATATATCCAGATGATGTAGCAGATGAACTCGGGTTTAATCTGAAAATAACGATGCAAGCAGTGGAAGAACTTATAAAAGAAGGGAAGTTGAAGGAGGCACAATAATGTCTGTTTACTTTGAAAATGGAGATGCAATAGAAGGCAAGCGTATCGTTTGCGAATTTAAAAAAATCGGGAAAGTGAATTTATTTCCAGCAACGCATATGCATCGAGGAAGCCGAGTCACTTTAGATGACGCATTGTGTAATTACGAAACTCTTAAGATTCTAAGAGTTTTGGCCCCTCTGTTATTCTCAAAATCGTCGTTCGCCCCTCACGTGAATCCGCCCTTTGCCGATTAGAATAAAAAGTAGATATATGGAACTTTATTATGGTTTGATGCCTTAAAGTTATATCTTCATACTACGTAACATATACTCTGTCTGTATGTAGTTACAATCAAGGAATCGTGGAATAGATAAATAGAAGGATAAGTGATCGGTATGCCGTATTTCAAAAAGGAGACGCAAAAAGCAGATTTTGCAAAGCTGGAAGAAGATATATTAGAGCTATGGGATAGAGAAAAGACCTTTGAGCGCAGCGTAGACCTGAGAGAGGGCTGTGACAAGTTCGTCTTCGTCGAGGGGCCACCAACTGCAAATGGACTCCCACATCCTGGACATATTCTCACTCGGGTTGTGAAAGACCTTGTACTGAGATACAAGACGATGCGTGGTTTTTATGTGAAACGAAAAGCAGGCTGGGACACGCACGGCCTGCCGGTGGAGATAGAAGTGGAGAAGGAGCTGGGTATCACCAGCAAGCAGGAGATAGAGAAATACGGTATAGAGAAATTCAATCAGAAATGTAAAGAGTCGGTTTTCAGGTATGAGAAAGAATGGGTGAATGCCACGAAGCGTGTGGGATTCTGGATAGATATGGACGACCCGTACATAACGTTTGAGAACGATTATATCGAATCGGTTTGGTGGTCGTTAAAGGAGATCTGGAATAAGGGCTTGCTTTATAAAGGTCATAAAGTTGTTCCTTTTTGCCCTCGGTGTGAAACCACGCTGAGTAGCCATGAAGTAGCACAGGGCTATCAAGATGTGGAAGACCCTTCGGTATATGTGAAGTTCAAACTGAAGCAGGAGAATGATGAGTCGGAACCGCTCTACTTGTTAGCCTGGACAACGACGCCCTGGACTCTATTGGGCAATATCGCACTCGCGGTTCATCCGTCGCACACCTATGTGAAGGTACGAGTTAACGTAAAGGATGAAGACAGAGTTAAAGAAGATGTTCTAATCCTTGCTGAAGCGCGTTTGGACGTTTTAGAAGGCGAATACGAAATAATAGAACGATTCAGTGGTAATGACCTGGAGGATTTGAAGTATGAACCGCTCTTCGACTTTGCGAAGATAGAGGGTGGTGAAGCGCATAAAGTAATCACCGCGGATTTCGTCACTCTCGATGAGGGCACGGGCATTGTCCATACCGCACCTGCATTTGGGGAAGTGGATTACGAGGTATGCAGGGAGAAGAAGCTGGGGTTTTCACAGCCCGTGAGTATAGACGGGCATTTTACGCATGAGGTCCCGCCACTGGAAGGCATGTTCGTGAAGGACGCTGATAAGCTCATAATAGACATGCTGACGCAGCGTGGCATCTTATACAAAGAAGAAAGGTATTTACACTCGTATCCGTTCTGCTGGCGCTGCGATTCGCCTCTTTTATATTACGCACGGGAATCGTGGTTCATCGCAATGAAATCGCTCCGTGATAATTTGCTTGCTAATAATGAGAAGATAAACTGGTACCCCGAACATTTGAAACACGGCAGATTTGGTAACTTTCTGGATGATATTGAAGATTGGGCGCTCAGCAGAGAGCGATTCTGGGGCACTCCACTGAATATATGGGTCTGCAACGATTGTGGGCAGAGGTATTGCGTGGGTAGTATAAAGGAATTACAGGAAAAGGCGAAGAACTCCGTTCCCAGCGACATTGACCTGCACAGACCTTATATTGACGATGTAGTGCTGGAGTGCGATGCATGTGGCGGCGATATGAGAAGGGTAAAGGACGTGATAGATTGCTGGTACGATTCTGGTTCTGCACCGTTTGCACAATGGCACTACCCATTTGAGGTGGAGGAGTTCAAGCAGAACTTTCCCGCTCATTTTATTACCGAAGCGATAGACCAGACGCGGGGATGGTTCTATTCTCTCCTTGGCGTTTCAACTGCGATCTTTGATGCCCCACCGTATCTCAACGTGCTTTCGCTCGGTCACATACTGGATGAGAAAGGCGTGAAGATGAGCAAGAGCAAGGGCAACGTAGTTGACATGAATACTCTATATGATACGGAAGCAGCAGATGCGTTGCGGTGGTATCTCTTCACCGCAGGTCCTTTAACAGATGACATACGGTTCTCAGCGCAGGCGATAAGAGAGAAGCAGAAGAAGTTCCTGAATACACTCTGGAACTCTTATTTCTTCTTCGTTACTTACGCCACCATAGACCAGTTCAGTCCGAAAGATAAGAGCATCCCGGTAGAGCAGCGGAATGCAATAGATCGGTGGCTTATATCGCGGTTGAACACACTCACGAAGGACGTAATTGATGCCCTTGAACGGTTCGAACTTCATGTTGCCTCGCGGAAAATAGAAGAGTTCACCATTAACGACTTGAGCAACTGGTATATACGGCGGTCAAGGAGGCGGTTCTGGATTGTCGAGGAGAACTTTGATAAGGATTGTGCATATTTAACGCTATACGAGGTTCTTGTTTCTCTCTGCAAACTACTCGCTCCTTTCGCGCCGTTTGTTACTGAGCATATCTATCAGAATCTTGTGCGGAGTGTATTAGAGGACGAGCTTGAAAGTGTGCATCTCTGTGACTATCCTTCTCCTGACGAATCGCTTATAAAGGTTGAATTAGAGGACTCGATGGAGCTGATTTCCAAATTGGTAGAGGCTGGTAGGCGGGCGAGGTCAGATGCAGGGATAAAGATACGGCAGCCACTAAAAGAAGTCGTCGTTACGTGTGGCAAGGACAAGCGAGAGAAAGGAGAAGGACTTGCAGAGATACTGAAGGAAGAGGTGAATGTTCGTGAAGTACTATTCAAAGATGAAGAGTTCTTAATGAGTGGGGCTGCCGCTGAGGGGGATTATAAACAGGTGGAAGTGGATGAAGAGACACGCTTGTTTTTGGACTGTTGTCCGGACAAGAATCTCATCGAAGAAGGTTTGGTTAGGGACATCGTGAGAAGAACACAGGGCATGAGGAAGGACCTTGACCTGGAATATACCGAGAAGATAGAGATTATGTACGTATGCGACGAGGAGGTA
>DATKWH010000082.1:0-4115 GCA_035529655.1 Bathyarchaeia archaeon | reverse complement strand
GAGGAGATCGGATTTGAGGCTGCTTTGAACCGAGTTTTAGCAGAAGACGTTTTTTCGCCTATAGATAGCCCTCCTTTTGATAGAGCTGCGATGGACGGATACGCGATCCGAGGCGAGGACTCTTTTGGTGCCGCGCCACGTAATCCAGTGTTTTTAAAGATAAATCGTAGAGTAGAAGAAGAAATAGGAGCGGGTGAATTCGTCTCTATAGCAACAGGGATGCCCGTGCCAAAAGGCAGCAACGCAGTGGTTATGCTTGAATACACGAAGGAACGGGGTGACACGCTGGAAATTTTCAAACCGGTTACACCGGGTAAAAACGTCTCTTTTAAAGGTGAGGATGTGAAGAAGGGCGAAGCGGTGCTGAAAGCAGGGAAGCTGCTACAAGCTCATGATATAGGCATGCTCGCAGCGCTTTTTAAAATAACGGTTAAGGTTTATAAGAGAGCAAAGATAGGTATAATCTCCACGGGTGACGAGCTGATAGATCCGACGTTGCAATTGTTTGAGCAAAAGCAAGAGAAAGAGCAAAGGCAGCGGAAGATAGCGGATGCCAATAGTTATGTACTTGCAGCGTTAACCCAGAAAATTACCGTCCCGTATAGAATGGGCATCGTACGCGACAATTACGATGAGATAAAGAACGCACTACGGTCGGCGTTAGAAGGAGACTGCGATGGGCTATTAGTAAGTGGCGGGAGTTCTGTAGGTAAGAGCGATTTCCTGGCTGATGCAGTCGAAGAGCTGGGGGAGCTTGTATTTCATGGTGTGGCGATTCGACCCGGCGAACCAACCGGTTTCGGTATCGTGAATAATAAGCCGGTGTTTGTTCTTCCCGGTTATCCGGTGGCGACAATATCCGCGTTTGAATTGCTCGTTCGCCCCTTTTTGTATGCGGTGCACGGCTTGAGGGAGGAAGAACGCAGGCAGATTTTTGCGGTAGCAAGTAAAAAAATCCCTTCGGCAGTTGGAAGAACAGATTTTGTACGTGTAAAGCTGCTTCGCACTGAGGAGAGGTATTATGTGGAGCCTTTAAGGGTAAGCGGCTCCGGTATGTTATCCAGCATGACCAAGTCGGACGGATTCGTCGTGATAGCGGAGAATAAGGAAGGAGTAGCGGAAGGAGAGCAGGTAGCGGTAACCGGATATTGCTCACCAGTATAAGATTATAGCCAAAAGTTTTAAGTGCCCTTGACTTTTCATGTGTTATTGCCAGCCCGCTCTTAGAGGTGAAAACTGGGAATGTCACGGATATAAGTCTCCGTGACGTGAAATACTGAACTCGGACGTCTTTGTTACCCTCAAAAGTCGCGAGTAAAAGGTAAGTGTGCCGCGTGCAAATATAAAGAGATATGCGGTGGATGTC
This sequence comes from Bathyarchaeia archaeon, assembly GCA_035529655.1. Lineage (GTDB taxonomy): Archaea > Halobacteriota > Syntropharchaeia > Alkanophagales > Methanospirareceae > JACGMN01. Next base: position 2,749 of record DATKWH010000082.1, on the reverse strand, counting down.
GTGTGCGAGCATACCGTCATACTGGCGATTACATGGCTGCGGACCCTTTATGCAGCGAGTTCTTCTTTGAAGAAGCGCAGGTGTAAAGAGAAGAATAAGCCAATGTGTATTTGAGTTTACTTAACGGTTTACAATTGAATCTGACGAGCCAAATAAAATAAAGGATGGCTATTGTTAGCTATTTAGGTTATAACTGTTATTCAAAAACAGGGGTTTTATAGACACCTGTCAGAGGAATGATACTAAGACAGTAAGAAGTGGGAGATGATAAGAAGCGCTTAGGGATGGCATACGGGAAAGCTTAAGGGAGCGCTTTAAAGAGCGAAGGGGGGTTAGAAATAAGGGGTGATATCCTTTCCGTGACACGAGGCGGTGCACAGAAAACTGATGCACAAGTATATGCATGTGTCAGAGAAGTGTGCTGACGAAGTTGACGTTCATCCTTTCATCGGATGGAAGTGCGGATATAAAAAGGAGGGAGAAGTAAGCAAGACAGAGATTGTATACGTTGCGAATTTAAACTTTGAGCGGGCATCGAGGATATTAAAATGGTTAATGGAGAAGGGATGGGTAGAGTCGAACACAGATACCCACCAAATAACAGAGAGGGGCGAAGAGATATTAAAAGGGATTGACAAGCTCGCGGCTTTATTCAAGTAAAAGTTTCTTCCGTTAAGGCTTTTCTTTCCTAAAGGAAGGGTTGTATTCATAGTTGCAGAAACTCTAACCCAGATTTTGTTATCCTTATTTGATTGTCCATCTCTATAAGTTTTAAACCCAATAAGAACTTTGACAATCCTTCTATCTTCTCTTCCTCTAATCCAAATGTATCTTTTATATCTTCCCTACTAACGCTTCTCGCCTCTTTTACATATTTCAAGATTTCCTCTACTATTCTGCCCGCTTCTTCCATCTTATCTATCCTATCTATGCACCAGCATATACAATGCAAAGCTTTTCGCTTTTTGGTGCTGTGTAGCACAATCTAACTTTCTCCACTTTTTACTATATATAATATAATATATTTTCAAACTAAATAAAAGAACCCGTGTCTCATCCATTCCTTGGCAACGCCTTCCTTAGCCTTATCACCGATCTTATATCTTTCTCCAACTCAGATTTTGTCTTTTCATCAAGTTTAACTTCCGCAACCGTAAACACCATTTCCGCCATTTTTATCACTTATGACAATGTTGGCAAGGGATATTCTAATAATAGCGGGGGGGGAACGGGTAGCGGTAACTCATCATTGTTTACATTAAACAACATTGCCTTCCACCGGAAATAATGCCGAAAGGTTTATATGCCCCCTGTTCCATACATATGTTATAGGTCCGGCACGTCTTCGGAGATCTGCGGATACGACCAAGATCCCGATAAAGCGTTGCAGTACCAAAATAAAAAATAAGAGGATAAAAGATGGCTTCGATTTTGTTGGAATACGCGATGAAGGATGGGCTAAGGAGAGGATTAAAGGAGCGCTTTAAAGAGCGAAGGGGTAAATTAGATATAATGGTTGATATCCTTTCCACGGCACGAGAAGGTGTACGAAAAACTGAAATGGTATATAGAGCAAATCTTAATTTCACGCGGGCAGAAAGGTATATCCCCTTTCTGGAAGAGAGAGGATTAATGGAGTATTCGGGGGCTGTATACAAGACGACGGGAAAAGGCGAAGAATTTTTGCAGGAGTATCAGATGATAAAGGAACTCTTCCTCACATGAACATGAGTAAAGAAATAAATCGACGAAGTCGATGGGAAATCATTTATGATATACTGAGGGCGACTTCAGAAGAAGAAAAGGCGCATGATGGTAAAGCGAAGAAGACACGCATCATGCAAGGGGCATATTTGGACTGGCGGAACTGCCAGCGATATTTTGACTTCCTTCTGGAGCACGGTTTTATAGACTGCCCAGACAAAGGGAATTACTATTATCTTACAGAGAAAGGGAAGAATCTTGAGGCGCATTTACGGGAATTGAAAGATATGCTATAGCGATCCACCCACATACCCATCACAAAATTTATTCCGCGGGCAGTTCTAAAAACCTTAATCCTGTGGTTCTAATCTTAGCCCTCGTTTTATCATTCTCAAAATTAATAAATTCGTTCTCTTCTAAAAAGGCAATGATCCTTTTAACCTTATCACCCGATAAGGAAACGTAACCTCCGATCTCATCTAATGAATGCCATTGCGAGTCTTTTAACCGCTCCAATATTGCGTCTATATTCCGCATTATCTCTCTTTTTCCCCCTTCAAGGCTTCTATTACGGTAACCCTCAATAGTTACCCTATTTATGCTTTCGTGATGTCCTCATATATAGTGAACTGAAGGGAATAGTGCACAATTTCGAAAATAAAGTTCGAACTAAGCAATATTGCTTTCCACCGGAAACATACCCGAAAGCTTTATATGTTCACAATCGGTATGGCATATACACAATTGCCTGACACGCTTTCGGAGATCCATGGATACGCCAGAGATTCCGAAAAAAACGCTGCAGCACCAAACAAAATAAAAGGAAGATGGCACCAAGTTTGTTAAAAGAAGCAGTTAAGGATGGAGTAAGGGAGAGTTTAAAGGGTAAAGAGCGAAGGGGTAGAGTAGAAATAATGGTTGACATCCTTTCTGTGGCAAGAGGCGGTGCACGGAAAACAGAGATAGTATATAAAGCGAATCTTAATTTCGCACGGTTAGAGCGATACATTCCTTTTTTGGAAGAACGAGGACTGATGGCGAATTC
>DATKWH010000081.1:0-6898 GCA_035529655.1 Bathyarchaeia archaeon | reverse complement strand
TTTGTAGTTCGTGAATTTGCAGTCCAAGCCTTTCTCTTCACAGTACTTCTTAAACTGAGCCAATAACATATGGAGATGTACCAGTTCTGTTTTTTTCATTGCACCCACGACCTTTTAATTTCGGTCCCTTTATCGGTCACCGTATACACCCTCAGCGCCTTTCCCTTCGACTTTCCCTGTTCCGCTATCTCTAATTGCTCTACACTCACTGTCTTTCTAAACTTGCGTACAATGTCCAAAGCCGTTAGCTTTAGGAAGACCGACGTCGACGCCTCTAATGGCAGCTTACCTCTACGCTCTAATATCGTCCTCACTACATCTACCTTATGCCTCTGATCCTTGTTTAAGAAGAACTGGATATTGTACCTCGTCTTTGGACTCTTCCTCTTCCCTCTTGCCATCTTATCTCACCCCTACATTAGTATACATTATTCATCATATACTATTACCGCTCTGTCTCAACTGAGCTCTCTACGCCCCCTGACCTGTATGTATACTACCATATATATCACTCGTACACTACCCATATACCTGTAGTGTATTTAGTATATTATTCCACCCTCTCTGTTGTCCTTTGCTTTACTTATTAAAATGCGGTAGTATATAGAATATATGGGTAGTAAATCACGTAGTATGTTGGGTTTTAGTGATATACTACTGGTTTCTGATGATATATTAGTAAGTTCGAACTCTAAGAATCTTTTGAAAGCGTCTCCACACTTGATTTTGATCTCTTCTTACGTGAAATCACTTACACTAGTAGCATATGTAGTAAGCTATCGTGCCCTCTCAGTCGTCCGTTTCATGTTTTTTAAACAATAGTAGTATATGAAATAAGTAAGTAGTATATGAGTAGTAAGTGCCGTAGTAAGTGCGTTTTTAGTAATATACTACTCGAAAAAGCGGTTGATTTCAGGTGTATAGATGGCTCTTATCCCACTAAAGTACTACCCTTAATCACCCTTGTTCGCCCAAATTTAGTGATAACTATGGCTCACGATATGAGCGTGAAAAAGTTACGTGAAATTGTTAATAGTATAACTGAACTGAAGATTGAAGATAATAGAAAGGGTGGTGTAAAGTTATTGGGAGTTATGGTATGGTACAGTCCGCTTGAAAATCGTTTCAATAGTACGAAAAATACCGTTTAAAATCGGTGATATTACTATCAGCATCCAACAACCTGATAGTCTCCAAAATCCAAAAGTGTGGTAAAAAATATCGATGCCTTGCCCTTCAGAGCGAAGTTATGTCACTTTCTCCCAGCGGCTCTCAAATCACCCTAAAATACCGCCCGAATTTGGGATTTTTGCAAACGAAAATACTAAATACAAATAAGCCCTTTCAGGGCTTGCGGGGTCGTGGGGCAGAGCCCTACAGTTTAGAGATTTGGATTTATGGTTTTCAACCGCTTATTGAGCTTAGCACATTATCCTCTTGCATCCTGCATCTTGTATCTTGCATCAGGACTATATATATATACAATTACACCTATCCCATTATCTGAAGAATTACCCGTCTTGACCTTCTCTTATTATCCAACTCGACGAATATAACCTGCTGCCACGTTCCTAACATAAGCGTTTTATCTCTGAACGGCACGGTCAATGAAGGCCCCAGAAACGATGCTCGTACGTGCGAATGCCCGTTTCCATCGTGCCATCGGTATTCATGCTCGTATCCTATCCCCTTAGGGAACAACCGCTCTAACGCAGCGGGTAAATCCAGCAACAGTCCAGGCTCGTATTCTATGGTCGTAACCGCACCGGTCGCACCCGGCACAAAGATAGTGACAATGCCATCTTCAATAACCGATTCTCGTAATGCACTGTTCACGTTCTCAGTTATATCTATTATGTCCACTTCTCCTTTGGTATTAAAATGCAGTTCCTTCGTTATAACGCTCATTTTTTTCCTCACTCCTCCTTTTCCTCCTCTCCTCCCTTCTGTTTCATAATTACGACATCTTCGAAGAGAAATATTTATTACGTTCCGTTTTAATATACCTCTTGAGTACTTATAGGGATATGGAAACCACATACCAGGTTGTTCTCCTTGACATGGATGGGACGTTCCTTGATTCAAGAGGAAAAGGAGAAATACCAACCGAATGGGCATACGAAGCATTCAAGAAAAGCTTGAAACATTACGGGATAACGCTTACCATAGGAGAGATAAATAATTTTTTCCTCGCTCCGCTCCGTTCTGAGGGAGCAGAAGGAGTACGAAACTTTTGTAAGATATTTGGCATAGATAGTGAGGAGTTCTGGGCACGACGCGAGAAGGACGTTATAGACGCGAAGATAGATGCTATGCGAAGAGGAGTAATAAAACCCTGCACGGGTTCTGAGGAGATAATAAAATATCTGAGTGAAAAATTTTATCTCGCGGTAGTGAGCGATTCACAACAAGTGTGTGTGGACTATGCTCTGGAGCACTTCAATTTGAAACCGTACTTCACGATCTGGTACGGGCGAAAGAGTGACCTGAAAAGCCTGGCTAAGAGGAAGCCAAGTCCTTTTTACATAAATCGAGTATTACGTGAATTAAAACTGCGTAAAGAGGATGCGATATTGGTGGATGACAGCCCTGTTGGAATATTAGCAGCTAAAAATGCCGGTATAGATTCCGTGCTTATCGGTTACAATACGAAGGAACGGGCAAAATACGATGGCACACCTACCTTTTTAGTAAAGGATATTAGTGAGTTAAGGAGGGTGTTATAAAAAGAAGCGAACTTCGTTGCATATAGCAACTCCCCTGTTTTTATAGAAGAATTAATCTGCATGTAGCGTTGAGTTGAGTTCTAACGTATAGCAACTTATGTTATGAGTTAGGAAGTACATAATTCTTTGTAAGATGTTTGACACAGATTCCAATGCGGAGCAGGAATTAGAGAGCGAGGAGATACTGGAAATAGCACAGAAAATAGCACGAGAAGGACCCATCTGCGACCATTGCCTCGGCAGACAGTTCGCTAAGGTTTCTTCCGGTCTTTTAAACGAGAGAAGAGGGCAAATACTAAAAGCAGCTTTGAAAGCGAATGGATCGGAGCTACATGAGGGCAAATGCTGGGTTTGTAATGGTCTGTTTGAAAAGATAGACCTGTGGGTGTCAAAGTCATTGGAAGCGCTGAGAGATTATGAATTCGATTCCTTTCTGGTGGGCACAAAGGTCAGCGGACTGCTTCTGGAGAACGAGGATCTAATGTGGGAGATTGCAAGTGCTTCTTATGCCGAGCCGTTGAAAGCTGAGTTGAACAGAGAAGTAGGAAAGAGAATCGAGCGTGAGCCAGGAAAAATGGCTGATTTTGAAACGCCTGATCTCGTCGTTATACTCAATTTGTGGACAGAAACGGTTGAGGTGCAGTCGAACGCGGTTTTTATCTATGGGCGATACCTGAAGTTCAAACGAGGAATACCCCAAACGAGATGGTTCTGCCGAGCGTGCCGAGGAATAGGCTGCGAGCGGTGCAATTTCACGGGGAAGATGTATCCAGAATCCGTAGAGGAATTGATAAGCAACTCGCTATTGAACGAGTTTAAAGGTACAGACATGGTGCTGCATGGAAGTGGGAGAGAGGACATAGATGCTCGCATGCTTGGTTCTGGCCGCCCGTTTGTGCTGGAGATAAAGGAGCCAAAACGGAGGAACGTGGATTTGCGGATAGCCGAGGGGAGAGTGAATACAGATAACACAGGTAAAATAGAAGTGAATGAACTCCAGTATGTAAAAAAAGGAATGGTAGCGAAGCTAAAAAATGCGAAGGCTGATAAGACCTATCAGGTCAACGTGGAGCTCAAAACAACTGATACAGTACGTGAAGACGCGGTGAAGAATGCTTTGGATGCGCTATGCGGTGTGGTGATCGAACAGCAGACGCCAACGCGAGTCGCGCATAGGCGAGCGGATTTGGTACGGAAAAGGAAGGTAGCTACAGCACGCTTGGTCTCTTTCACAGCAGAAGCATACCGTGCCGTTATAGAGCTAAAATGCGACGCTGGTTTGTATATCAAGGAACTCATATCAGGTGATAAGGGACGGACAAAGCCGAGTTTTAGCGCGTTGCTCGGCGTGGAAGCGGAAGTGACGGAACTGGACGTACTGGACGTTGATTTGGATATTCCTGTAGTGGATTTTAAATTATGACGTGGTCAAAATTTACATTTCAAGCGACTTTCTATTCTTTGTCCGTTTCCGCCCTCTGTCTTCCTCTATCTGCCGCTCCACCGATAACAAAGCATCCTTCAATACCTCGATAAAGTCCCATCTTCGCTTTCTCACCTTCGTTTCTTCCACCACATCCTCTGTCTTTGCCGTTATCGTTTTGATGGGGTTCGGCTCGGCTCCACCGACATACAATTTATCTGGTGTTTTTACATGCGCACTTATCTTATAATACGGAACACCGCCTCTGTCCCGCTCTTTTTTTATCACGATCTTTATCCAGTGTATCCTTCTGGCGAATTTAGCTATTTTACGCACTTCTGTCTCGATAATTCGCTCTGCGAGTTCCTTATACTCCTCATCGAGCGCGCCTTGAATCTCAACTTCCACCATCGCCTCCTCTTTCAGCGTGCGCAGATACCGCAGTATGTTATGTATAGTTACGATACCACGGAGAACTCTATCCTTAACGATGGGCACGCCACGAATATCGTGCTGCTGCAGTAACTTCGCAACCTCTGCAAGATTTGCATCGACATCCGCGGTTATTACCGGAGTATTCATGATGACCGATACCGGCTGTTCCATCCGTGTCACCTTCTCGCCTTTAAACTCGCCAGCGGTCATCCGCCTTTTTGGCTTGTAAACTTTTTTCAAAATATCGCCACCGGTAACGATACCAAGCAAGTTAGACATATCATCAACCACCAGAACTCGCCCTATACCGTTTTTTCTCATGATACTGCGCGCTTTACCGATGCTGTCGGTCTTTTCTACACAGATTGGATTACGATTCATCATTCTTCGCACTTGCACATCTTTTAAGAGGCGGGATTCGGAACCGCGTTTCATGATGTCATACTCCGTGACAATTCCCACAAGCGCTTCATCGTCGTCAACCACCGGAGCCGCTCTCTGGCCACTATCCATCAGTTCACATATTGCGTCAATGGTTGGTGTGTCCTTGTGTATTCCATGTGGTTTGAACATGAATTCCTCCACATGTGAGTATGAATTAGACGCGAGGAGCAGATCCTGTATGTTAACAAGATATATCTCCTCACTCGCACGGACCACCAAGTTGTGAAATTTGTTCTTCTCCATAATGCCTATAGCCGTCCCTACCGACGTATCAGGCGTTATGGTAACGACTTCTCTTGTGCTTATCTCTATTACCGGTTCGTCAAACATGTTTTTTTCACCTTTTTTATACAACTTTAGGTAGGCAGACTGGATGACAGTCCATAACCGTAGTGTAAAATAAAAACGCTTTAATTTAAATCTTACATACACCCATCTCTTCTCTCATGCATACAGGTTTAAGTTGAAGAACATGGGGCTGCGGAGATTTGAACTCCGGTTACCAGCTCCCCGAGCTGGAAGGATGCCTGGCTACCCTACAGCCCCACCACTCGTATACACTCATATCCTGTACCGTGACTTTACATTCTATATTATGCTTATAAAATGATACTTTTTTGTTTGTGCTTTTCTATTACTGATTTCATTCTGTTTCTGTAGATTAGACGTAATGTAGAATAGAAGAGAAAAATGGGTAGAGATGCGTATTCAAAGAGTTTAGAAGGATTGCGAGAAGTGAAAGGCGTTGAAATAGGAGCGCATACAAGTGTAGAGGAACTGGTAGCGGGTTTGAGAGGTTGTGCCTTTGGTGCCGGTAGATTGGCAAAAGCAGTGGACATCTATGAGGAAATGCTGGTAGAAGAAACGACGAAATTCGTGGGCGTTGCCGGTGCACTGGTCCCTGCTGGAATGCGAAGTATATTAGCAGAGATGGTTAGGAAGCGGTACGTGGATGTAGTGGTAACAACAGGCGCAAATCTCGTGCATGACATTATAGAAGCGCTTGGCGAACACCATTATATGAGTGGTGGTGTGGATGCGAATGCCGTTAGATCGGTAGATGATAGCTGGTTACGGGAGCAGGGAATAGATAGGATATATGATGTGGTGGTGCATGATGAGGCATTTGCACGTTTAGAAGATTTTTTACGCGGGGTGTTTGAACAACTCGACCGTAAGAGGTATAGTATAAGGGAACTGCTAACGGCGATAGGGGAGAACCTCTCGGACAGAAATTCGATTTTACGGAGTGCTGTAGACAGCGAAGTCCCAGTATTCTGTCCTGCGATTGCAGATTCCATGATTGGGCTCCATGCGTGGATCTATAAACAAACAGGTTCCTTAGCGGTTGATGCATTCGATGATATGAAGGAGTTGATAGACATTTTCTGTGAAGCAAAACGCACGGGAGCGATAATACTCGGTGGTGGTGTGCCAAAGAACTTCATATTCCAATCTGCGTTGATCGCGCCGCGAGAAGAGGGAAAAGAAGGGTTAGATTACGCAATACAAATAACCACGAAGACGCCCGAGGACGGTAGTTTGAGCGGTGCTACTTTAGAAGAAGCGAAATCGTGGGGCAAAATAGGCGGAAAAGCGAAAGCTGTTACTCTGTATTGTGATGCTACAATTGCGTTGCCGATACTCGTGGCTGCGGTGCGAGAACGGATAGAGCGAAAAAACTAAACTAATAAAAGATCTAAAGGGGGAATACAAAGTAGGTATGGGATATTTATGATGAAAAAAGGATTTGGCACAAAGCCTGAGAGTAAAGTTCTTGTGTTGTCTTTTGTTATAGCAGCCAGCGTTCTCATAGCTCTTTATGCTGCCTTTGTCGCACATATAACAATTGTTTATACCCACCTTTTCT
>DATKWH010000080.1:0-3311 GCA_035529655.1 Bathyarchaeia archaeon | reverse complement strand
CGATGCGTTCCAGTATTTAGCCATCCTGCACGAGGACAAAGTCACCGGCATGCGTGAGGGCAAGCGGGATTATGGCATGCAAGTCGAAGTACGATGCTGGGAGAGCACCGATGCGCAGACCGGAACACCGACAAGACTTCCTTACGAGACGTTAGAGCGATTAGCTGATCGTATAACGAACGAAGTGCCCGGAGTGGTCAGTGTTACGTACAACATAACCAGGAAACCGCCATCAACGATCGAAGCGGTTTAATCGCCATCTTTTGGATAGAGGTTAGGCACGCACCAGTGCGGGGTAAGTTGCCTAAGTGGGTATTCGAACGGTAAATAAACGGTTTAATCCTGTAACTTTTTCTAAAACGTTTTAATATACAAACGCCAGTAATTGGCCGCCTACACCATTCTCAATCGCTTTTTCATGTGACATCACGCCTTTTGAAGTTGTAAGTATAAGCAGCCCAAAATCTCGTGCCGGGAGCAGCCTCTTCTCCCAATCTTCATATTCTTTCATACGGACGTAAAACCGTGGCTTTATCGCATTGCAATCGTTTATTTTACCGCCGAGCTTCACCTTGAAAAGACCTGCTTTTCCGTCTTCAACAAATTCAAATTCATCTATATAACCTCCTTCCTTCATTACACTCAGCACATTCCCAATCAGCGTCGAGGCGGGTTTTATCATACATTCCATCTTCCCGACTCGCTCCGTATTCTTAATATGCGAAAGAGCATCTGCAAGCGGATCATTTAGCGACATTTTTTCTTCCTATCTTTTATTCCATCTTGACATATAAAAATATATAAACTCCCCACAGTTTCTCTGCTTTTGGATAATTTCTTCTTTACACGAAACAGTTCTAGTTGTACTTCCTAAATCCTATTTCTCTCGCTATCTCTCTGAAGCACTGTCTGCACAGATAAATCTCATATCTACGAATCAGACCTCTCCTTCTGCCGCATCGTCTGCATGTGTTTGCACCTCTCCCAAATCTCTTTGTCCTCTCTTTTACCATCTTACCTCACTCTATTATACCTAACTATCTTACCATAAAATATTTATCTCCTTCTTCTCTATCATGTTTAAGCAGTAGGATGCTATAAATATTTATAAGAGACTTTCAAAATCATTCATGATACACGAGATAACAAAAAGAAGGCGAAATGGTGGGAGAGGAAGATGAAATTAGACACCAATGACCGGGAAATTGTTGAAATGCTACAAAAAGACGCTACACTCTCTTACGGGGTGATAGCAGAGAGATTGGGTCTAACTGAGAGCGAAGTGGAGTAAAGAATTAGTAGACTTTCTGACACCAGAACCAAGATTCTAATAGTTGATGACGAACTGGATACTTTGTTACCGCTGAAGAGGGCGTTGGAAATAGAGGACTTCAATGTAACCGAAGCTCAAGACGGTATCGAGGCACCGGAAAGGGTGAGGTCGGAACTTCCCGATTTGATTCTTCTCGATTTGATGCTGCCCAAGCTAAATGGATTTGAGGTCTGTCCGCGGCTGAAACAGGATGAAGCAACGAGTTCCATTCCGATAGTTATGCTCACCGCAAAGAGCGAGACTTCTGACAAGGTCGGAGGCATTGAAATCGGTGCCGATGACTACGTTACAAAACCGTTTGACTTGGATGAATTGAAGGCGAGGATAAAGGCTGTTCTGCGCAGAACGGCGCCTTAAAAGTTGCATTCAGTCGCGCGAATAGCATACACACTGGTAAGGAAATCGAGGTAAATGAAGGTAAAGGTAGAGAGAGATAACATAGCGATTATTCTTCTAATCTGCATCGTCCTTATCTGCGTTGTAACTTTGCTGGGTTTCAAGTCCCACGGAGAAGTGGAAGATCTCGTGCAGCAGCAGTTGCAGCTCGCACGACAGGCGGCTTAGGCATCGAGGAATTCGCAGATGAGCGGGTAACCATTATAGAAATACTTGCCTAGGTCCGGTGACTCAATTAGCGACATAACGGGGTGCTTTAAGACAATCTACGAGGAAACCGGAGGTTTCTACAGTATCGAGTTCATTGATGCGAAGGGTATGGTGGTGTATGGCTACCCGGAATATCGTGCACCGGTTGGATATGACCTGTATGCGGAGAAGAAGAGCAGTGCATTCGATTCGGCACGGGACACAAGAGAAACGAATATTTCCAGTCCAACACTGCTGTTCGAAGGAGGATTGGGCTCCTTCATATGGGTTCCAGTATACGAAGGAGGGGATTTCCGGGGCGTTATCCTTGCCATTATACAAGTGTCCACCGTCACAGACCGATTCCTCGCACCAATCATGCAGAACAGAACGGGGTATGTGTACATTATAGATCATGAGGGGAAATCGCTCTGCGATGGTGCGAGAAGAGAAGCGATCGGTAAAAGCTACATCGAGATGCTGAGTGAGGATAACGCTGCATGGCTGAAAATCCTCAACGAGCAGATGAACGGCTCTGAAGGGACTGGTATTTACCTCGATGAAGGATCGAGGTCGGAACAAATCGTGGCGTATGCGCCCGTTCGATGGCGTGACCAATTATGGTCGGTTGCTATATCCGTACCGGCAAGCGAAGTTGATCATTTGATACAGTCGGTTTACACCAAGCAGATGGTCTTTTTAGGGACCGTCATCGCAATCATCCTGGGCGGCAGCCTCGGATCAATCGTGATATTTTCCCGCTGGAACAAAACGCTGGAAGCAGAGGTAAAATCGAAGACCGGCGACCTGCTTCAATCGAATAAAGAACTTGCACAGACTAACGAACGGCTCAAAGAGCTGGACAAATTGAAATCTGACTTCGTTTCTATGGTGTCGCATGAACTCAAGACTCCGCTTGCCGCCATGAGAACATCTGCACAGGTGCTTGAATTAACGGACATCAATACAGAGACGAAGGCAGAAATGCTGGACATTATTCTCAGGAACATAAACCGCCAGACGAGCCTGAGAACGACCTGCCAGAGGACCTGCCACTCTGCGAGTGTGATCTTCTATTGGTGCTTGGGATACTCCCGAAGGCAGGCGACCTTATACCGATCATAGCGGAAAGAACAGGGGCAACGTCTGTCCTGTGGCCTATTGAGGACCCGAACTTGATACCTGAAGGTAAATATTCAATTGAAACCGAACTCGCGAAGAAGAACATACATACCGAATTTCCCGAACCGTTTTGCTCCTTGGAAACGAGTGAGAATGCGGAGATCAAATCTTTTGTTGAAGCCTTCGGTAAGCCTGAGTTTGAGCTGCGAGTTAATGATAAGAAGAAGGTAATCGAGGAAGTAAAAGTCATCAGGGATACCCCCTGCGGTTC
>DATKWH010000079.1:0-12324 GCA_035529655.1 Bathyarchaeia archaeon | reverse complement strand
TGTTCCAGTTCTACTGGAACTTCATAAACGAGTTCAAGCGAGGGACTTCGCCTGCGATGTTAGAAGGATTGACGGATCATACGTGGAGCTGGCATGAATTCTTTTACCTGCGATTAACTATTCCTGATTAGGACAGTGGGTATTAATCGGTGCAACATGTCAGGTGAAGATGCCAGAAAATCAGGGGAAGAAGGAATGAAGACCTACTATATCGGGTTTTTAGCGCTCGGCTTGATAATAGGCGTAATACTGGGCATTGCAGTCGGGGGTTTTGTTTCTCCTCAAAATCAAACGCAAAGTTCTATGTCTGGTGCTGCAAACGTATTAACACCAGAAGAAGCTGGGGATAAAACAGTTGACTTCGTCGCAACCTATCTCGTTCAGCCAGGCGTTGAGGTTTCATTGATAAACGTAACGGAGATGGAGAACGCGAATCTGTATCAAATAGCGATTAATCTATCCATGGAGGGAATTGCAGAAACGAGAGAATTGTACATAACAAAGGACGGGGAATTGTTATTTCCCGGGGGCATTGACATAGAGGAATTTAAAGAGCTGGTAGAAGCACAGAAAGAGCAGGAAGAAACATAGCTGAAGGAAGTGAAACACGAAGCAGCAATTGGCAACTTCACTGCGGGATGAAAAGTTGACACGACAACTATGCACACGTCGCCCTCTTCAACAACTTTAACATTTACTACCACTTAAATGTTGTTAGTAACATCTGCATCGTTAGTATTCTTCGTAGCTTTACATTTATTAATTATAATTGTGACATATAACGTAATTAATGCCACTAATTCTTCAAGGCCTTTCATTATTTAAATATATAAAATTGCTTTTACTATTTTTAGCATATGTGTTATGACAGTTACATAAGGTGCGTCAACCCCTTATTTTTTGAATGATTAACGCAAATATCGTATTTACGCTATAACGAAATAAAAAAGTAGTGTGAATATAAAATATCGTGGAGAGAGATAAAATTTGCGTAAAACGCACGTATGAAAGAGGGGTGGTGGCAGAAATTACAAAGGTTGTGGTATCAAAATACCTCTAAGGTTACTTTCTTCTCATCTACCTCAGTCTCTTATCCAATTTGATATCTGCCTCAAAAAGTCTGTTTCGTAACGTGCTGTAACTCACATGTTCGATAGCTTACTCTAAGCAAAAGTAAATTCCTTTAGATGCAACCTTGCGACCTTTAAGTTTTATGTTAAAACTTCAATGTGACACGAGAGGGATGATAGAAGGTACGATTTATCTACGATTTATCATTAAAGCGATTTAAAATAGTTTTCATCATGACAAAACCCAGAACAAGTGGTTTAAGTTTTATTAAAACTTCAAATATTTTTTGGTAAAATATTTATTTATAAGCGCTTTATGTTAATTTTAAATTAATTTTTTAGTCAAAGCCAACCTTCAACCCATTTGTTCATGTCCTTCTTATCTTCTTCAATGAATGGCAAATTAATGTAGTGTTGCAAAGATGTTAGGGTGGTGTGGCCCTGAGAAAGATAAACTAAATTTGTTGCTGCCTGATAGTAAAAGACCAACCAGCTTTCATAAGTCTTCCTCAAAGTTCTTGCTGATATGCCAACAACATCTAACCCTCCTTTTCTCCCCCATTCGAGTAAGGAAGAATCCCATGCCTGAATAGAAGGAAGGCGTTTTTTATTTTCAAAGAAATAAGGCAAAATTGTTTTTCCCATTGAACTCAATCTGATCCAGCGCTCTACTTGTCTTCGCTTTACCTTCTTCTGGACTTCTGAGGGAAGGTGTATGAAATTGCCATCGAACCAACGGGGATTGTTTTGAATATTTTGACATTCTTTATACCTTGCACCTAGCAATAAGCACCCATCCAAAAGGGTTTTATTCTCTGTCTTCTTCGCACCCTCTCGTAACAGTTCAAATTCATGGGGGCGTAATATCCTTGTTTTTACCTTTTTACCCTTCAATATCGGTATTTTTTCGTTCATATTTCACCTTAAGTGACTTCAGCCATTCTTGCCTCGATACGTGAAGTGACATCCACATTTAAAAGCGGTTTTGTGATTTTTATAATACTTTACATTTTTACGACTTTGCATACCTGTACATCTCAAGTATCTTTCTACTCTTCTGCTCCCACAATATCTTCAGCTTCTTCTGTACCTAAGCCTTTCTCAATAAGTTCTATGAGATACGCCTTCATGGATATCCCTCTATCTATAGCCTCTTTCCTTATAGTCTTATGCAAGTTCTCCTCTATATCCAAATTCACCTTCACCATTTTTGGTATCACCATTATAACCATTACCTTTGTTATATTTAAATGCATCTATCCATCCCTTTGTTGCTACTGTAGTATGTAAATCTATTCAGTCTTATGAATGCCCTCTAATTTCTTCTAACAACTTGTCCAAATCGTTTTTTGAAAAAGAAGAAAAGACGGTACTTCTATATTCTATCTATTGAGTAGGTAATGCCATGCATCTTACCAAAGAAGAAGAGCGGATATACGCGGGAGAAGAAGGCTGGACACGGAAAAAGGCAATGGATATACTCGTCGCAATCGGGGATATAAACAATGCTTCACAATTAATACCGATAAAAAGTGCGCATATCTCCGGTGCGTCTTACAAGACGATCGGAGACGCTTTTGAGTTCATAAATCGTCTCGAAGGTACGGTAAAAGTCAAGAGCACGTTAAATCCCACGGGTATGGATAGAGAGAACTGGAATGCCATGAACGTTTCAGAACCGTTTGTAACAAAGCAGCAGGAGGTGATCAACGCGTATAAAAAATTGGACGTCTCCGTGGAGTGCACCTGCATTCCTTATCTCATTGGAAATACGCCGAAAAGAGGCGAGCATATCGCATGGGCGGAATCATCGGCCGTCTTATATGCCAATTCTGTTTTGGGTGCGATGACGAACATGGAGGGGGCACCGTCTGCTCTTGCCGCTGCACTTATAGGCAAAACACCTTATTATGGGCTCCATCACGCTGAAAACCGGGAACCTGAGCTGCGAGTGTGTGTGAACTGTGCCCTTACAGACGCGGACTACAGCGCTCTTGGATTCTTGATAGGCGACCTCGTAGGGAACAAAATACCGGTGATAGAACTCCCTTCAGCTTCTTTTCCGAGCACCGACGAATTGAAGCATTTATCCGCTGCGATAGGCGCTACCGGCTCCGTAGGATTGTATCATATCGAAGGGATAACACCAGAAGCCGATGCGATAGGATCACCTGCGGAAAGAGCAGAGATAGAAAAAGACGATTTGGAAAGGTTTTATGCGGAGAATGAGAAAGGCGATGTGATAGCGATAGGATGTCCTCATTGCTCTGCGTCTGAACTCCAACAGATATACGCGCTCTTGAGGGCAGAAGGTGAAGGAAGAAAGGTACGAAAAGAGTTCTTCATATTCACCGCGAGAGCGATAAAAGAACGTATGCAAGACGTGGTACGAAAGATAGAAGATTACGGTGTGAAGGTGATTTGTGACACCTGTTTCGTAGTTTCACCGGCGTTTGAGCATTACAAGTGCGTAGTAACAAACTCAGGCAAGATGCTGCGATATGTGCCGTTGCTCTGCGGTGGAGCGAACGTGAGGTTGTGCAAGACAGAGGAGTGTGTTAGGCTGGCATTTTGATTGTTGACTGCTTTTATATACTTTTATAATCTTATTTCTAACAGTAACTAACTGTAACAGAAGAGTAAGATGGCTAAAAGACATAGACCAAGGAGGGGTTCGCTTGCCTTTTCTCCGAGGAAGCGAGCACGAAGTGAGACGTGCAGAATAAAACGGGAAGAACTAGCCGTAGGTAGGAAACTACAAGGCTTCGCAGGATATAAAGCCGGGATGACACACCTCATTCTGACCGATGATAATCCACATAGCCTGACAAAGGGAATGGATATAGCTGTTCCTGCAACGATAATAGAAACTCCACCTTTGCGCGTGGAGGGTTTCCGTCTTTATAAAAATACGAACTACGGTAAGCGGGCTGTAACAGAAGCATGGGCTGGAGCAGCGGCAGGAAAAAGAGGAGATTTGAGTGCAATAGATGAAATAATTAAGAAGGCTGACGATAAACAGGCGCTAAGCCTACATTTAATCGCTTCTACAGCTCCCGATGTGGTAAATGGCGTGCCAAAGAAGAAGCACGACCTCCTGGAGATAAAGATGAGCGGCGAGGTCGAGCAAGACCTCGAATATGCAAAAGAGTTATTGGGAAAAGAGTTAAAGGTAAATGACGTGGTTAAAGAGGGCGATTTTATTGATGTTACCGCGGTGACCAAGGGAAAAGGCACACAAGGACCAGTGAAGCGATGGGGAATTATGATTCAGAATGCAAAAGCGAAGAGGTCTGGGAAAGGTCGTCATGTGGGTTCTATCGGGGGCTGGACCCCCCGAAGAGTCCGATGGCGAGTCCCTCAGCTTGGACAGACCGGGTATCAACAGCGGACAGAGTACAACAAGCGAATAATGAAGATCGGGGACAATGGCGAAGAGGTAACGCCAAAAGGTGGGTTCATTAAGTACGGCATCGTGAGGAATGAGTATGTTTTGCTCAAAGGTAGTGTTCCCGGACCGAAAAAGAGGTTTGTGAGAATCTCTCATGCGATACGACCTCATCCTAAGCTGGGCGTACCTGAAATTGATTATATAAGCACGAGATCACAACAGGGGAGATAAGATAAGAAACAAGAGAAGAAGAGCGATGGTAGAAGAAGAGAAGAGCAAAGCTAAAGTGTTAGACTTATCAGGGAACTTTATAAAAGAAATAGCACTTCCTCGGGTATTTACTGAGGAATACAGACCTGACTTGATAAAGAGAGCTGTGCTCGCAATGCAATCAAACAGATTGCAGCCAAAAGGTACAGACCCCTTAGCCGGGAGGAGAACATCCGCAGAGAGCTGGGGTCCCGGTAGAGGAGCTGCCAGAGTGCCTCGTATAACAGATGGACGAAGAGCAGCACGAGTACCACAAGCAGTTGGCGGGAGAAGAGCGCATCCACCAAAAACTGAGAAGGTCCTGACGAAAAAGATAAACAAGAAGGAACGGAGGAAAGCAATAAAGTCTGCTATCGCCGCTACTATAAACCCAGAACGCGTAAGAAATAGAGGGCATAGATTCAGCGATGAAGTAGAACTCCCGATAGTAATAGAAGATTCATTCGCAAGCCTTGAAAAGACCTCTGAGGTGGAGGAATTTTTAAAGACCATCGGTGTGTGGGACGATGTGCTCCGTGCAAAGGAAAGAAAAGTAAGGGCTGGTAAGGGGAAGATGCGGGGCAGACGATACAAGTCTAAAAAAAGCATTTTAATCGTTATTTCTCGTGAAGAAGAACTAACTGAGGATAAAAAAATAACGAAATCCGCGGAAAATTTACCTGGTGTTGATGTATCCTACGCGGAAGAGCTCAATGCAGAATTGCTTGCACCCGGAACGCATCCCGGCAGGTTAACAATCTGGACGGAATCGTCTCTAACAAAACTTGCTACAATGGAGTGATAAATGAGAAATGGTAGATAAACTGAAGCATATAGTCCCAAGCGAAAAAGCAACTCTGATGATCGATTCTGAGAACAAACTCCAGTTCATTGTTGATTTACGGGCGAATAAGGAGGAGATAAAGCGAGAGGTGGAGCGCGTGTTTGAGACACCCGTGAGAAACGTGAGGACAATGATAACATTTAAAGGTGAGAAGAAAGCAATAATAGAATTAGAGGAAGAAGGTAAGGCGAAGGAGATCGGGACCTCGCTTGGCATATTATAATTATAAACAGAGAGAAAGATGGGAAAAAGAATAATAGCGCAGCGGAGAGGGAAAGGCTCACCCACTTTTAGGGCACCTTCGCATCGTTATAAAGGAAATCTCGAACATGTGAGGGTGAATAAGGATGAAACGGTATCAGGAAGAATCCTGGAAATAGTGCACGACCCTGCAAGGAGTGCTCCTATTGCTCGTATAAGGATAGAAAGAGAGAGTGAGGAAGAGATAAAGGTAGAGGAGCGTTTTATAATTATACCCGAAGGAGTTGGAGAAGGTGATGCGGTGTCGTATGGCGAATCAGCAGCGATAAAGACCGGAAATACGGTCCCGCTTCGCCGTATACCAGAAGGAGTTATGATTTGCAACTTAGAAGTAAGACCAAACGACGGCGGTAAGTTCGTTCGGTCTTCAGGCAATTGTGCTACGTTGTTAGCGCATGAGCCTGAAACGGGAAAGTCGATGGTGGTGTTACCAAGCGGGAAGAGGAAATGGCTGTCCTCCGACTGTTTTGCTACTATCGGTGTTGTCGCAGGCGGAGGCCGTACCGAAAAGCCGTTTGTGAAAGCAGGGAAGAAATACCATAAGATGAAGGCACGTGCGGCAAAATATCCTACGGTAAGAGGAGTGGCAATGAACCCCGTTGACCATCCTCACGGTGGTGGCGGTCATCAGCACGTTGGAAAGTCTAAAACCCCAGGTAGAGGCGCACCGCCGGGAAGGAAAGTCGGGAGCATAGCGGCAAGCAGAACCGGAAAGAAATGAGGTAAAAGGTGTAATGGCGAAGAAGAAGAAAGGTAAGTCTAAAACAACCCTGAAGAAGAAGGAAGAGGAGTTCACGTATCGTGGATATACATTAGCGAAGCTCAAGAAGATGAAGCTCGACGATTTAGCGAAATTAATGTGTGCACGGCAGCGGCGGAAAATAAAGAGGACGTTTCGAGCTGAAGAGGAGAAGCTGCTTGAAGAGGTAAAATCTGGTAAGGAAAACATAAAAACGCATTTGAGGGACGCTATCGTCCTGCCGAGCATGGTGGGTAAGAAGATAGGGATACACGATGGAAAGAGCTTTGAATATATTGAGATAAAAACTGAGATGATCGGGCATTATTTGGGCGAGCTGGTATTGACACGCAAAAAAGTGGCTCACGGAGCTGCGGGTGTCGGAGCTACGAGATCTTCAAGATATGTGCCGCTGAAGTAATTAATGTGAAGAGTGAAGAAGATGGGAAGGGTAAAATATAGCACGGAAAAAGAAATTGATCCTGAAACGACTGCAAAGGCAATGGCTTATGAGCTCCACATATCTCCTAAGCACGCGCTCGAGGTATGCAGGGCGATAAAGGGTAAGAAAGTGGAGGTTGCAGAGGCCTATCTGGAAGATGTGCTGGATATGAAGGTGGCGGTTCCATTCAAGCGTTATAAGAAGAAGGTTGCGCATCGTCGGGGGCTGAAGAATTGGTGTGCTGGGAGATACCCTATGAAAGCAACCGATGAGATATTAAAATTGCTGAGAAATGCGAAAGGCAATGCAGAGTATAAAGGTCTTGATTTGAACGCATTGCGAGTTTTGCATGTAGCCACGAAGGAAGGTCGCACGATACGGGGGATAATACCACGCGCTTTTGGTCGTGCTACACCAAAGAATACTGAGACGGTCACTGTTGAGATAATACTGAGAGAAGAAGGGAGTTAGGAGTGGAACGTGATTGAGAGGATATTCGTAGAGGAAGGGATAAAGAAAGTAAGAATGGACGAGTACTTCAGGACAGAGCTGGAGAGAGCAGGTTACGGCGGAATGGATATAAAAAGAACGCCGATGGGCACGCAGATAACAGTGAAAGTCGAGAAGCCGGGAATGATAATAGGAAAAGACGGTAGGAGAATAAAGAAGTTAACCGACGATGTAGTCCGAAGGCAGGAACTGGATAACCCTCAAATAGATGTTCAACCCATTGGGGTGCCGGAACTGAATGCACAGTTGATGGCGAATAGACTTGCGAAACTCATAGAGCGCGGCTGGCATTTCAGACGTGCAGGTAGGTCAACCTTACAAAGGATAATGGATAGAGGGGCGCTTGGCTGCGAAATTATTATGTCAGGGAAGCTTAAAGGGCCTCGTGGTCGGATGGAGAAGATGGTAGCAGGCTATATAAAGCACTGTGGCTCCATAGCCGAGGAAATAGTGGATAAGGGATATTCAATAGCGATGAAAAAAGCAGGAGTCATAGGTGTAAGGGTGTGGATAGTACCGCCTGATTCAAAGATACCCGATGCTTTTCACATGAACGTTGTAAACAAGGAAGGAGAGAAAGAAGAGGCGAAGGAAGAGAAGAAAGAAAAAGAAAGAGAAGAAAAAATGGAAAGCAAAGAATGAGCCTATTTAGAATTGAAGAGATAAGAAGGATGAGTGAAAAGGAGAGAAACGAGGAATTGGAGAGTTTAACTAAAGATTTATTACATGAGCGTGGGATAATAGCCACTGGTGGATCTCCTGATAATCCCGGAAGAGTAGGAGAGATAAGAAGGACAATAGCACGAATCAAAACGGTTCAAAGAGAAGAGCAAAGAGGAGCAGCGATGGCAGGCAGAGGAACGAGGAGGTAAGTGGGCAAATGCAAATCTGCAATAAATGTGGATTGCCGGTTGATTTATGCATTTGCAAGGAGATAGCAAAAGAGCAGCAATTGGTGAAGGTGTATACGCTAAAGAAGAAGTTCGGGAAGATTGTCACGTTTGTAGAGGGGATAAACGAGAAGGAAGTGGATCTGAAAGCGCTTTCAAAGGAGTTGAAGTCGAAGTTCGCGTGTGGCGGTACGGTAAAAGATGGGTGCATACGGTTACAGGGCGATAAAAAGGAGTTAGTGAAGAAAACGCTTCGGGAGATGGGTTATACATTAGAGGGCGGAGAATGAAAATAACACCAAGTAATTTATTGCAACATGAGCTGATAGGCCTGAAAATCAACGTGGACGAGAGCAGTAATAGTAGTCTTCGAGGACTTGGAGGAACGGTAATTGATGAGACGCGGAATATGCTGGTTATAGAGAACGAGCAGAAAACTGAGAAGAAGATAGCAAAAGCTGGAAACCAGTTCATTTTTGAGTTGAACGGAGAAGTACGCGTAAGAGTAAAGGGCGACAGGCTCATTTCAAGACCTGAAGATAGGATAAAAAAATGAGAGGCATAGGAATAAATGTCAGTAAACCTGAAAAGGAATGTGAGGATGCCGATTGCCCGTTTCATGGGACGTTACCAGTAAGAGGACAGATCTTGGAAGGCGAAGTGGTAAGTGATAAAGCGCCGAAGACGGTTGTTGTTCAGCGGATTTACCTAAAGAAAATTCCGAAATATGAGCGGTATGAGAAGAGGAAGTCAAAGATACACGCACACAACCCGCCCTGTATAAATGCGAAAGTGGGCGATGTGGTAAAGATAGCAGAATGCAGACCGCTCAGCAAGACAAAAAGCTTTGTGGTGATAGAGAAAAGATGAAAGGAGTAAAAGCAAAGATAACAAAGGCATTGCCAACCGGTGCACGTTTAGACTGCGTGGATAATACCGGTGCAAAGGTGTTACAGATAATAGCCGTGAAAGGATACCGAGGTGTAAAAAACAGGTATCCAAAGGCAGGGGTCGGAGATGTGGTAATAATATCTGTGAAGAAGGGGAGGCCCGAGATAAAGAAGCAGATCCTTAAGGCGGTGATCGTGCGGCAGCGTAAGGAATACAGAAGACCATCTGGGATACGCGTGAAGTTTGAGGACAATGCTGCGGTTATCGTGGATGATAAGGGTACGCCAAAGGGTTCGGAGATTCGAGGACCTGTTGCGCGGGAAGCAGTGGAGAGATTCTCAAAGATAGCGTCTGCCGCAACGATAATCGTGTAATACCAGGCGGGGGTTACCGAGTGGACAAAGGTGGCAGACTCAAGATCTGCTCCCGCAGGGGTTCGCGGGTTCGAATCCTGCCCCCCGCATGACACAAACCAAATAGGTCTATGCTAACAGAAAAGGAAGGAAAACTGGGATTAGAACTAGCAAGAGTCGCTATAGAGAAATATCTGAGCGAGAACATCAAGTTCAAAGCGCCTGATGACTTGCCTGCACGCTTTGAAGAAAAAAGAGGGGTTTTTGTCACACTGAATAAATTCGGCAATCTGAGAGGCTGTATTGGCTATCCATATCCCATATTCACGTTGAAGGAAGCGATTATAGAAGCAGCGATATCAGCAGCAGTTGGCGACCCGCGATTTCCACCGGTAACAAAGGAGGAGTTTGAGGCTGTAACCATTGAACTCACGATACTCACAATGCCGCAGGAGTTAAAAGTAACGCCAAAGGAGTTGCCTGAAGAGATTGAAATAGGTCGGCATGGCTTGATAATAAAGAAAGGGATGTATCAAGGGCTTTTACTGCCGCAGGTGGCTACCGAGAATAACTGGTCCGCAGAAGATTTTCTATGCCAAACCTGCTGGAAAGCCAGCTTGCCACAGGATGCATGGCTGGAAGAAGGCACTGAGGTCAGCACATTTGAAGGCCAGATATTTAGAGAGGAATAGGTAGGAGAGACACGATGATAATAATAGATAGATATAAATGTGGATACTGTGGTGCATGCGTTTCGGTCTGCCCCACAGATGCAATCGAGTTGGTAGGGATGTGGATAAGGATAGATGAGGAAAACTGCAATACCTGTAAAGCCTGCGTGAATATCTGTCCCGTAGGTGCATTGGAGCTGGAACCGAAAATAGACAGTGAAAACGGCACTGTGCACAACTCAAACGTTAAGATCGGTTGATTGAACGCTTCGCTGGTTTAACTTTGACTTTTACTTAGTGATTCTCAAATCTTCTTCGCATACACGAGTGCATCCTCGCCATCCGCATAATAGCTTTTTACGATATAAGACGGTTTGTAGCCTTGTTTTTCATAAAATCGCATCGCACTCCTGTTACTTCTCCTGACTTCCAGCGTGACGGTTTCGAACGCATTGGTACGAAATTTGTGCTCCAGTGCTTTTATCAGCTCTTCTCCCACTTCGCGCTTTCTACACTCTTTATCCACCGCAATCCCGGATATATGTCCATGCCCCCTTCTTATAGCACCGCCGACAAAACCAATGAGCTTTTCATCCGTGCTAGCCAGCGTTGTTAACGTAGAGACAGCCACAAAGAAATAGTCCCTGGAAGAATAGAAAAAATCAGCGATATCTGATGCGGTATTTATCGTTTTTATGTTCTGCTTCCATAATCGTATAATCTCTTGCAGATCCGACTCCACTGCTTTCCTTAGTCTGAACTCATCCATAAATACTTCTCACTATACGCTTTTGTTTTTAACTATTTTATTAGCCCACGGGCTATTAAGTACTTACAGGATAACTCTAACTAACCACCCAAATGAGCGATGCGGAAAGGATAAAAAAGGACATTGCACTTTTTGAGGAGAGTGTGGTTGAGCTTGATTCGCTATCGCTTGTTGACAATGAGGAAAAGGTGGTAGAACACGCAAAGAGATATTATGAGGATACAAAGTATTATCTTGGAAAAGGCGATTACTTTACTGCGTTCGGCTGCATAAACTATGCACATGGGCTAATAGATGGAATAAAGGGGATAAAAGAGGGTTGAAATGAAGTGAAGTGATTGTCACTTTAAATCAAACCGCCATAGCCATATATCCTATGGCAAATCCTAATATCGCACCAGAATTGAGAAACGGCAGTCCGGCATGCGGTTTCCCTCTACCTGCAATCGTGCTCAGCACCGCGTAGCCCGCCAGCGTGCCTACGAGCGCACCCCAAGTTGGAGTAGCAAGTTCATACGTTACAAATGAAGACACCACCAGTACAGACGGGATAATCGCATCACCAAGCCCCATGAAAAAACCGTCTTCCATCTCATCTCCCTTTATTAAAGAAAAACTCCAATTTCGCGGCAGGACAAAAAGGACGGGCATTCGCAAGTCAATGACCGATTCTGCTAAGGAAACCATATGCTTCGTCTTATAAACTGCAATGGCATCGTACACCGCTAAGATTATCAGTAAGAGCAAAACGGGTAGTATGCCAAGTGAAATACCGAATATCGCTGCCGCTCCTCCTCCGATTATCAAACCAGTCGCATCGAGGACGTACCATTCCGGATATTTAAAGAGGATAAGCGCAAGCGCAAGCGTACAAACCTCTGGTATAACCACATACGGGATTATGACAGCCATCACATAATATATCGTTATCGTGACCGCTGCGAGCATCACAAAATAAACAAGTCTTTTCCCTCCAAATCGAAGCACAACAAGAATGAACGCCGTGAACGCTATGATGAAGATGAAAAATATAATTGGATTAAGTGGATCATCAGGATTTTGAAACGCGGTCACGCCCGCTAAATCAAACGGCGCTGCGAGCAGTAACGCAATGATCTGCGTGAGCAGGATAAAACTCCCCATGCCGATAAACAGAGCGATACTTGCCCTTTTTTCTTCTCGTTCTTCTTCTTCTTCGTTCATTCTATTCTATTCATCTTAAGCTATTAGTCAATAAAATCCTT
>DATKWH010000078.1:0-17462 GCA_035529655.1 Bathyarchaeia archaeon | reverse complement strand
ACCTGCCAGAGAGCTACGTTCCGGGGAAAGAGATAAGGGACTGAGGGTCCTGGTGCGGCATAGAACCAGCCTTGTTCGTTTAAGAACCTCGATAAAGAATCGAGTGCACGCGCTGTTGACGAGCGAAGGAGTCCAAACTCCAGAGGTCAGTGACCCATTTGGAAGGAAAGGGCTGGCGTTTCTGGAAGAAGTGGAACTGCGATGCGACAATCCGGGAAGACCGCTTTGGATAATTACCTGGGAGTGCTGGGAGTCCTGAAAGAGACGATTAAAGATGTGGGGAAGACTCTACAAGAGAAAGCGAAAGTAACCGAAGAGGCAAAGTGGTTGAGAAGTATAATCGGTATAGGGTTCCGCAATGCGTTACTTATCCTGAGCGAGATAGGGGGGATAGGGCGATTTAGCAAACCGGAAAGTTTCGTCTCCTATGCAGGATTGGCACCAAAGTCGAGCAATCCGGTGATTATACAAGATACGGGCACATAAATAAGCATAGCAATGGATTTCTCCGCCGGGCATTAATTCAGAGTGCAATGGCAGCTGTTCGTTCTTCTGCACCAAATCGCTTCCAGAGGATCTATCACAAGCGAAAAGCGAGAAGGGGAGATAAGGTGGCAATCGTTGCAACAGCTCGTCACCTGGCGGAGTCTGTCTACTGGGTACTAACAAAGGAGGAATATTACCAGGAAGGAAGAAATAAGGCAATAAGAGCCTCGTCTTCTTCATTGTGATCCCATGAAGTAAGTAGAGTAGAGGATCGCCAAATTGAGTGTGGAGGCCGCCAAACTTTAACGACGCGTAACCACGTGCCGATAAAGGTGCGAAGAGATGAATGTCGAACGTAGGGGAATATGAGAGAGATAAAGGAGTAAAAGGAAAAGTATGAATAAATAAAATCAAAAAGTAAACTGAAGTAAGGCGGGGTGTTTTTCAGAGATGAAAGAAGCAATGTTCTACGAGAAACTGGACGAGAGCACCGTTAGATGTCATCTCTGTCCACATAATTGCAAGATAAACGAATCGAAGAGAGGGATATGTGCAGTTAGAGAGAACAAGAACGGAGTCCTTCACAGCCTGGTCTATGGGAAGGTGGTTGCACGATCAATTGATCCGATAGAGAAGAAACCATTCTTCCATTTTTACCCGGGTTCAACGTCATTTTCGATTGCGACCGTTGGCTGTAACTTTAGATGTAAGAACTGCCAGAACTCCGATATCTCCCAGATGCCTAAGAACAAGAAACGGATAGTGGGCGAGGATACAACACCTCAGGAGACTGTGGACGCCGCAAAGCACCATAATTGTAGAAGCATCTCATATACGTACACTGAACCAACCATCTTCTTCGAGTACGCCTATGACGTCGCCAAATTAGCACATGAAGAAGGGATATACAACGTCTTCGTCTCAAACGGCTATACCACAGAAGAGGCTATACGTGCCATTGCGCCTTATTTAGATGCGATAAATGTAGATCTGAAAGGACTATCTGATGAACGGTATCACAAAAATTGCGGAGGGCACCTGCAACCTGTACTCGATGCGATAAAGCTTTATAAAAGTTTGGACGTTTGGGTTGAAGTAACGACTTTGGTTATTCCAACCTTGAACGACTCCGAGGAAGATTTCCGCGGACTCGCTGAGTTCATCAAGAGTGTAGGCGTGGACATACCCTGGCATATCTCGCAGTTCTATCCCACATATAAACTCACCGATCTCCCACGGACACCAGTTACCACCCTACATGAAGCGCGTGACATTGGGTTTGAGGTAGGCTTGAGATACGTGTATGAAGGCAACGTTCCGGGTGAGGGGAGAGAGAATACTTGCTGTCATAATTGCGGAACGTTACTCATACGGCGCTATGGATTCCAGATTCTTGAGAACAACATGAGCGATTCGAAATGCCCTAATTGCGGTGCCAAGATAGATGGGGTATTTTAGTTTTGGTGACCGTAGCATAACAGCACATTTTTGCAGGAATTTTTTTTATGAGAAAGGTGAACATTCGATCAGGCGTTTGAAAAGCGGGGGGGGAATTATGAACGATTCTAAGAATAATTCACATTTTCATGCCCGGTTTGGCATGCATGAGAGCCACCGACCACCGAGCACCGCCAACAAAAAACAAGGCAAATAAATAGTAAAAATAAAGACTATTAATGAAATGAACCCAAGAGAAGAAATACGCAGTAAGTTATACTGGCAGGTACTGGGTCTGATTTCCATTGCTCTGTTAGCGTATATGTTACACCCTTTCCTTGATGTGATCATTTATGGAATATTCATATACTATGTTGCAAGACCGATGTACAGTGAATTTGACAGAAGAGTCAAACACAAGAGTGTGAGTGCATTCGTTTCTTTATTCATTGTTGTTCTGCCAATAGTCCTTATAAGCATTTATACATTGAGTATTGCATATATTGAGTTGAGTAAATTTCTTACTCATGTAGAATTTGGGCACATGGATTATGTCAACGAAATCTTTAAAAAATTTGAGGGAATTGCAAGTACTATAAAACTGGATGATATTTCTACTTTGATCAATCAGGGAGATACAGGGGTTTTAATCCTTACTCTAATAACCCAATTTTCAGGCATTTTCTCCAGTTTTTTCGACATCCTTTTCAAGTTGTTCCTTACGTTCACAATCGCATTTTATCTCCTGAAGGATGGAACTAAACTCAGGGAATGGATAACAGATACCTTTCTCGGGGGCAAAACAGAGCTAACAAAGGAATTTTTTGATGGGCTCGATTCATCGCTTCACAGAGTATTCTTTGGCAATATTCTAATGGTAGTTCTAACCGCCTTGATCGCTGCAGTAATCTTCAACCTTCTTAATCTTGTTGCACCACCTCAGTTGCTGATACCATATCCTATCTTGCTTGGAATACTCTGCGGACTTGGAATCTTCATTCCGATGATAGGGATGAAATTGATCTGGATTCCATTGGCTATCTATCTCGGGATTCAAGCATATCTATATGGGATTCTCTCCACGGCATGGTGGTTTCTCCTGTTATTCCTTGTTGTTGTGTTTGTTGTGGTGGACTTCGCGCCCGATATCGTTCTGAGACCCTACATAAGCGGAAAACACGTACATGGCGGTGCAATGCTCCTTGCATACATCTTTGGAATAGTTGTCTTTGGTTTTCTGGGTTTGTTCTTAGGGCCGATGATCCTGATACTAGCAACAAATTTCATGAAGATCGTTCTGCTCGAGTTGAGTGGTCAGAGTAGAGGATTGCAAAGAAGAATCTTGTAAAGATTTGGAAGTTCCACCGTCAAAATGAGTTGCCTTCGGCACTCCGCAAACACTTCTTTTATGCTGAGAACATTATACGCAATCTATCCTCGAGGTTATCTTCGGATATTGTTTAAACACCTCCAAATTTGGATTTGACTCATAGATTACAATAGTCTGTAGGAGGCCATTAAAGTGAATAAGCGATTCCTCAGGTGAGGTGAAAATTATTCCGCTGTGATATTTCTATTCTTACATGAACCGCAAATACCTGTGGCGAGACAGCACTCGTTTCAACTCTTCGAGGTCAGTGATAGGAGCTTTGCATGTGTAGTTTTCACAGATATACACGGTTGGCTTGCCCTGGATAGCTACCTTGTCTTTAATCAGTGCCGTTAGATCTGGAAGTTCCTTTTCAGTAACGCCAGAACTTGAAAAAACCACGATTTTATTAGGCATAAAATGACGACTGATCTCGGCTGCAAATGCCTGAGCTTCTTCCATATTTTTACTTGCTATTACGACTTGCACAGGACTGCTGAGGTGGAAATCAAGAGCAGAGAGCATTTGTGTGTGCTCTAACGGACTTTGTTCCAGTGGCACACGGAAGGTGAGAAAAATGTCTTTAGCCTGTGTTCGTAATTTTTCATCGTCGGTTAGTGCGGCAAGTCGAAGGAGGCCCTGTGCGGCAATCGAGTTGCCAGAGGGAATTGGTCCGTCGTAAGCTTCCTTTATGGATACCGAAAGCTCAGCGTCACCAGAGCGATTGAAGAAAAATCCGCCATCCTCTTTATCCCAGAACAGCCCCATAATTCTATCATTTAGCGGGAGCGCTTCACGTAGCCATTGAGCATCGAAACTGGCTTCATATAGGTCGAGTAATGCTGAGATAAAAAAGGCGTAATCTTCCTGAGTTCCGGGAATCGAAGCTTCGCCGTCTCGATAGCGTCTCAACAATTGCCCGTCTTTTTGGAGATTGTTAAGGATGAAGTGAGTTGCGGAAGTTGCCGCTTCAAGAAAGCGCCTGTCACGAAATGTCTGGTAGCCAATAGCAAATGCTGAGATCATGAGTCCGTTCCAACCGGTTATAATTTTGTCGTCGGTTGCTGGTCGTATCCGTTTGTTCATCGTCTCAAGAAGTTTCTGTTTACTCGTACGGATTGTATCCTCTTCATCGAGTTCCTCGGCTGCTTCCGCTATATAAAGTACACTTTTGTTCCTCTCGAAGTTTCCTTGCGGTGTTACCCCGTAGTAGCGACAGAGGGCTTCACCATGCTCTTCACCGAGAACAGATTTTATCTCCGTGGGATCCCAAATATAGAAGGCGCCTTCAATGCCCTCACTGTCTGCGTCTACGGCGGAGTAAAATCCTCCGTTGGAGTTACTCATCTCTCGCAGCACCCACTCCAGCGTCTGGTTCGCAATCTGTGCAAAGAACGGGTCGTGTGTCACTTGATATGCCTCGGTATAAACACGGGCTAAGAGTGCGTTATCATAAAGCATCTTTTCGAAGTGCGGAACCAGCCAGCGCGTATCAGTCGAATAGCGGTGAAAGCCTCCGCCCAATTGGTCGAAGATTCCACCCCGTGCCATTGCATACAGTGTCTTCGTCACCATTTTTAATGCGAATTGCTCCTGCGTTCTCTGATAATACCGAAGGAGGAACGCAAGATAGCTGGGCAAGGGAAACTTCGGGTTTTTTACTGACCATGCAGCCACACCGGCACTAAATCCGCCATAGCTTGAATCAAATTGAAGGACGAGTTGCTCATAGGCATTATCAAGAAGGTCGGCTGAGATTTCCTCAGCTCCACCTTGAGGCTTATGCTGGTATGTCTTGCGTACGAGCTGCACAATCTGTTCTGAATTTTGCTCAACCTGTTCTCGCTTATCACGCCAAAAGCCTATAATAGTACGAAGAAGGTCGTTGAAGGCAGGTAAGCCATGTACTGGTTCTGGGGGGAAGTATGTTCCACCGTAGAACGGCTTCAGGTCTGGCGTAAGGAAGACAGACAAGGGCCAGCCACCAGTGCCTGCCATCATCTGCACCGCTTTCATATAAATTTCGTCCAAATCTGGACGCTCTTCGCGATCTACTTTTGTGCACACAAAGTTCTCATTAAGGATTGCCGCGGTCTGTGGATTTTCAAAGGATTCCCGTGCCATTACATGACACCAATGGCAGGTGGCATAACCGATACTGAGAAAGATGGGTTTGTCCTCTTCTCTGGCACGTGTCAGCGCCTCTTTTCCCCAAGGGTACCAGTTAACCGGA
Organism: Bathyarchaeia archaeon; assembly: GCA_035529655.1. GTDB lineage: Archaea > Halobacteriota > Syntropharchaeia > Alkanophagales > Methanospirareceae > JACGMN01. Next base: position 11,937 of record DATKWH010000078.1, on the reverse strand, counting down.
TTATAAGCATGCTGGAGTAGATAAGGACTTTTTTCGTTTATAAGAGCATTTGGAACCTTTCCTTCCACTTTATCGCTTCCGTGCATAATGCATGCACCTTCTATAAGGTAATCAAAGGGAGCAATCCATTAAAAATACAGTATTTCTACATGTAAAATAGAACGATAACACGCCATTCATTGACAGAACAGACACAATGAACGAAAACATCGAAAGGGTATAAAAGTAGTAAGTAGTCCTAAGAGGATCCTTCATTCGTCCCTAATCTAATCTTTAGGTAGTCTTCTTTCTCCTCTTCACCCTCTCAAAAACCCCTCGCTGTTCCATTATCTCCCGCGTTTTGCCGGTTACTATCACCTCGGCTTCCTGTAGTTCTATGGGAGTTTGACAGCCTGTTAAGAACATTGCAACCTTTAATTCCTCTCCCATTTCCTTTATTTTCTTTACTACGCTATCCGCATTTAGACGTTCCATCGCAGGTTTCAGGAAAGGCAAAGCCGCACTACAGAGATCTGCACCTAATGCAATGCTTTTTGCTACATCAAGACCATTTCGTATTCCACCCGTGGCGATTACAGGAATAGGAAACGGAATCGCACTGCACTCTACAATGCTTTCCACCGTCGTGATGCCCCAATCCCAGCCAAAAAGGTGTCCTAAATGTTCACTCAATACCGCCCCTTCCGCTTTTGCACGATATATCTCCGCAGCAGCCAAACTCGTGCCTCCCAAGCCCCCCACATCTATCGCAGACACACCGAGATCGTGTAGCTTCTTCGCGACAGCGTAACTTATCCCAGCTCCTGTTTCCTTTACAATCACTGGCTTTTTTATCGCCGCACATACCTCTTTTATCACATTAAGGCAACCTCGTGCATCTACGTTACCTTCTGGCTGAATAGCTTCCTGTAAAAAGTTGAGGTGTATTGCAATTGCATTAGCGTCTATCATCTCTATAACGCGCTCAACTCCTTCTACCCCATATTCCTTCAACTGAGGAGCACCTAAGTTCGCATAAATAAACGAATCAGGCGCAACGTCACGAACCACGCGGAACGAGTCCTCTTGCTCGATGCCTTCCAGTGCTGCTCTCTGCGAGCCCACACCTATACCTACACCAAGCGTTTCTGCGGCTTCCGCAAGTACTTCATTTATTCGTTTCGTCTCCGGATGCCCACCGGTCATCGAGGCGATCATTATAGGATAATTAAACGAAAAGCCCAAAAACTCTGTCTTCAAATCAATCTCTTCTTTATCTATCTCCGGTAACGCAGCATGAATAAGCTTAACGTCTGCAAAGCAATTCACTTCTACTTCTACTTCCTTTTCCGCACAAATCCGGAGTTGCTCTATCTTTCTCTTCGCTGTCTGGTTCATTTTTTCATCTAAAGCCTTTCTTTTAAAGAGGATGATATATGAATAACTTATCTTTACTTTATTTTTCTTTGTAAAAACCTAAAGAGAAAGAGAAATGCCTCTACAGAACACTTTTGCGAAAACTCAAAAAGTTCACCTTGAAACTTTCGGCTGTACTGCCAATGTGGGTGACACGATGAAGCTGCGAGCGATTCTAAGAAAAGATGGGCATGCAATCGTGGCAGAAGGTGAAGCTGATGTTGTTATCGTGAACACGTGCACCGTAGCGAAGAGAACGGAACTAAATGTGCTAAAGAGGCTGAAGGAATTGAAGGAAGAGGGTAAGGAGGTAGTTGTAGCTGGTTGTATGGCGGCAGCACAGCCTGATTTGGTTAAAAGCATTTTGGGCAACGAGGTAACAATGGTGACACCACAGGATATTTACAAGGGTTATATAGAGGATCAATGGCTGGATTTTGATGGTGTCATTAGCGTAATTCCAATCGCAATGGGCTGCGTAGGGAAATGTTCATATTGTATTGTGAAGCGAGCAAGGGGTGATCTGAGGAGCTACAAACCTGAAAAAATCTGCGAAGCAGTTAAGAGTGCTGTGGAAAGAGGTGCGAAGGAGATACGGATTACTTCACAGGACTGCAGTGCATATGGCTGGGAGGACGTGAGGGCATTAAAGCTTCCAGAGCTGTTGGAGATGATAACGCCCGTAGAAGGTAATTTTAGGATACGAGTGGGCATGATGAATCCATTTACGATGATTCACATCTTAGATGAACTCCTTGACGCATTCGATTCCAAAAAGATATTCAAATTCTTTCACGTGCCGGTGCAATCTGGCTCTGACAAGGTGCTGAGAGATATGAACCGGAATTATAAAGCTGTTGATTTCGTTGAGATAGTAAAAAGCATAAGGCAGCGATTCGAAGATAGCACGATATGCACGGATTTCATCGTCGGATTCCCGACAGAGACTGAAAAGGATTTCTTTTCCTCTTTGAGCCTTTTAGATGATTTAAAACCTGAAAAAGTGAATATAACGAGATTCTCGCCAAGACCAGGGACGGAGGCATCTAAGCTAAAGGACTTGCTGGAACGCGAGAAGAAGAAAAGATCGCGCATTTTCTCTTCGCTTTATCAAAATATTGTCCGCGAAAAAAACAACGAGTTGGAAGGGAAGAAACTACCCGTTTTAATAACCGAAAAGGGTAAGAAAGGAGGAGTAATAGGTCGGGATCCTGCGTATAGGCTGGTAGTACTGAATAAGGATTTGCCACTTGGTGCCACTTATACGGTGAGGGTAACGGAAGCGAAGAGCACCTATTTGATGGCGGAAATTCAAAACGTTGTTTTTGAATAGAGAGAGGAGAGAATGTATTAGAGGTACCGTTTTTGAAGGTAAGGGAACTACAAGGGATATAAGGCTGCAAACGGTTATTTGTAGCGATAGCAACTTATTAATGTATAACCTTTCTTTTCAAAGATATGACTCGGACACAGCGCATGTGCACCGTCTGCGGTAAACCGGCATTGCACAGATGCAAGTACTGTGGAGATACCCTTTGCAAGGAACATCTCCCGCCTGAAATGCACTGGTGCGTTGGACTCGAGGAGTATAAAAAAGACCTTGAAGCTCGGGGTACATCCTCTATCCCCTTCGAACTAAGTCCAGAACGGAGGAGATGGGGAGAGGATAAGAGCATTTACACAAAAAACCCCTTTGGCATCTTCTCCGGTAACTATTCGTTCTTGCTATTATTCCTCGTTTCCATCTCCTTTGTTTTGCAATTACTCATTCCAGGCTATACCCAGCGCTTAATTCTGATTCCTGCACTCGTAATGGAAAGCCCCTGGACGTTAATAACGCATATCTTCCTCCACGGAAACTTCAAGCACTTCTTCTTTAATATGCTCTTCTTCCTCTTCTTCGGTCCCGTATTGGAGAGGAAGATAGGGAGTTCGAAATTCTTGCTCATCTTCTTCATATCGGGGATCGTTGCGGGAATTGGCTGGAGTTTGACTACCGTTAACCTCTTTGTGCCCGTAATGGGTGCAAGCGGAGCGTTAATGGGGATATTCGGTACACTTGCGGTACTGATGCCGAGGCTGAGAATATACCTCTTCTTTTTCATACCGCTGGAGATGTGGATAGCAGTTATTTTGTTCGCACTCATAGATTTTTTAATGATTGGTTCAGGCGACATGATTGCACATACTGCGCATTTATCAGGTCTTTTTTTTGGATTGCTCGTAGGTGCAAGTTTAAAAAGAACCGATGCAGGAGTATAAATTCCAAATACCTTATTGGCTAGGTTCGACTACAACCACCAACCTTTTTATACATCACCCTCTATTTATGAGATATATCCCAAAATTGATATGAATGGAAAGAAGATGGGTGGAGACATAATATTTTCGTTAAGAAAGCTTGCGCTATTAGGTGCGATAGAACAGCCGATTAAGTTGTCTGCGGGTCGTTTCGCAGAGGATATTAAATCCAGCGTGCAAACCGCAGCGAGACGACTCCAGGAGCTTGAAAGAGAAGGTCTCGCGCATAGAAGAATAACCGCGGATGGGCAGTGGATAATGCTGACCAAAAAAGGGGTAGCGCAATTAAAGATAGAATGTTATGAATACCAGGAGCTATTTTTTTCCACACCGAGGATCGAGGTTGAGATCGCAGGACTCTTGATTACAGGTCTGGGCGAGGGAGGATATTATACGACACTTGAGGGATATAAAAAGCAATTCGAGGAAAAATTAGGCTTTATCCCTTTTCCAGGCACCTTAAATCTCAGCCTTGACTTGCTCTGTATAGTAGCAAGGAAGAAGCTGGATGGGCGAAAAGGGATAGAAATAGAAAGTTTTAAAACAGAAAAAAGAACCTTTGGCGGTGCAAAGTGTTTCCCCTGTAAGATATTGGATGACGGTGCTGAAGGAATTAAAAGCGCGGTTATCATTCCAGATCGCACACATTATCCAGAGGATATTCTGGAGATCATTTCGCCGGTTTACTTGCGAGGCGAACTTAATCTGAAGAACGGAGATGAGATAAGAACAAGAGTGGTGATATGAAAACGATGAACGCCATTAACATTCCCGATTCGGTAAAAAGAGGTATAGAACACGTAAAAAAGGGAAAACTCGTATTGATATACGATGCCGAGGATAGAGAAGGCGAGACGGACTTTGTAATACCTGCTTCTTTTGTAACACCCCAGAGAGTAGCGTATTTTAGAAATGAGGCAGGTGGGCTTATATGCGTTGCTATTCCTTCCGGTGCGGCGGATAGACTTGGTCTTCCACTCATGAGTGATATTTTGAGAAATGTGAATAGCAAATTCTCTTCAGTGAGAAACTTAGTAGAAGGAAAAGGCGATCTTTCATACGACAAACGTTCTTCATTCTCACTTTGGGTGAATCATCGAGATACATTCACCGGCATAACGGATAGAGACCGAGCATTAACGATAAATAAGATAGGCGAAGCGGTGGAGAACGTATTAAACGGAACCTCTTACAATTTTTATACGGAATTCCGAACTCCGGGGCATGTTTCAATATTAAGAGCTGCAGAGGGGTTGCTCGATGAAAGAAGAGGACAGACAGAGCTTTCCGTGGCTTTAGCGTTGCTTGCTGATATCCCCCCTGCAATGGTAATATGCGAGATGTTAGACAGCGAATCAGGAGGTGCTCTTTCCAAAGCTAATGCAAAGGCTTTCTCATCGGAACGGGACATGGTATTTATGGAAGGAGAGGAGATAGTAAAAGCGTTCCATTTGCTTTTCTCACACTAATATTCAAAGACTTGTATCTGCGGGCTTAAATATTGCTCAAGTTGAGTAATACTGTTAGAGTATGACAACTTTCACAAATATTAACACGAGGTTATCAAGAACAAAGCCTTTTTATTACCCTTATGAGATCATCCGAATTAAGGCGACATCTATAAAAGGACGCTATCTTCTTTATATAGAAGCAGCATGTTTGGTTCCGTCGAAACAAGCTATTTATACCCAGTGAAATTGTTCTTCACCGACATTGATGCGAGTTCAGTTCCAAGCACAAAAATAGCCTGCTTGTGCTCGTCCTTGCTGCGGTGAACTTGGAACGGGGAGATCTCAAGCTCTTTATACTTCTTGAAATCGCAATCCACGCCAGTTTCCTCACAATACTTCTTCAACTGGGCCAATAACATATGTAGGTGCACCAGCTCTTCTTTTTTCATGTTTCACATAGCTATGTTCACTTCTTTTAAATAAAGCTTCCGGGTATATTTCCGGTGGAATGTCCGGAAAAAAATCCGCCAAATAAGACAAAGTCGGCGTAGGGCGATATTTAAATATAGGTGTTTATGTCCATTTATTCGTTCTCCCAGCTCTTGCCTACTTTTAATATATAAACTTAAATAATATCACAAAATCATTTTTAATGCCGCTGTGGCTTAGAGGTAGAGCAGCTGATTCGTAATCAGCAGGTCGTGGGTTCAAATCCCACCAGCGGCTTTTCCACAGCCCAATGTAACATGCAAAAAAAAACCGAAACCAAAATGGTATTGCAAAAGGAAGATAATTTCAGCGAATGGTATAGCGAGATACTGAAACGCGCGGAGATATTGGACATCAGGTATCCAGTGAAAGGAGTATATGTATGGTATCCTTACGGATACAAAATAAGGAATCTTGTTTATGGCATTTTACGATCTCTACTGGATAACGAGCATGAAGAGGTACAATTCCCACTGTTTATACCAAAAGATGAGTTAATGAAGGAGAAGGAGCACATAAAAGGCTTTGAAGACGAAGTTTTCTGGGTGACCAAAGGCGGAAGCACCGAATTGGATATTCCACTCGCACTCCGTCCTACCTCAGAGACTGCGATATATCCCGTGTTTAAAGTCTGGATAAGGTCGCATCGCGACTTGCCGCTCCGAATATACCAGATAGTGAACACGTTCAGATATGAAACGAAGCATACAAGACCACTCATTCGGCTGCGTGAGATAACCTCCTTTAAAGAGGCGCATACGGCACACGTAAGCCACGAGGATGCCGAAGAGCAGGTAAAAAAAGCTGTGGCGTTATATAAAAGTTTCTTTGACCAGCTTGCTATTCCTTATGTGATCACACAACGACCAGAATGGGATAAATTCCCCGGTGCGGTGTATTCTATTGCCTTTGATACGCTCATGCCAGACGGAAGGACGATGCAGATCGGGACAATCCATCTGCTTGGCGAGAGCTTTGCAAGAACCTTTGATATAAAATATGAGGATAAAGACGGCTCCTTGAAGTTCGTAAATCAGACATGTTATGGCATCTCGGAACGATGCGTTGCCTCGGTGATAGCGATTCATGGTGACGATCATGGCCTGGTACTGCCACCTAAGGTTGCACCTATACAGGTCGTTATCGTGCCAATTGTATTTTCAAGCAAGGAGGGAAGCAACAGCGGTGGTACTTCAGTCGAAAAGGCCTGCGTTGCTGTGTATGAGGAATTAAAAAGAGCAGGCATAAGGGCATTCTTGGATAACTCGGAAGACAGACCTGGCGCAAAATATTACCGATGGGAGATGAAAGGAGTCCCGTTGAGGATAGAGATAGGACCGCGTGATCTGAAAACTAATAGCTGTGAATTTGTAAGAAGAGATAACCCCAAGAAGATGCATGCCCCACTTAACGAGGTGGCACCAGAGGTTAAAAGAACATTAGAGGAGATTCAAGTGAGTATTCATGATGCAGCAAAAGAGGCTCTACACACCAACATTTATAAATGTGAAGACAACGGTGCAGGTAATAACAAAAGTGAAGGCGAGATGAAAGAGCTGAGAAGAAAGGCTGAACGAGGCATCATATCTTTATTTTTGTGTGACAGCGAAAGATGCGGGCAGGAATTAGAGGATCTGCTTGGCGTAAGTGTGTTAGGAAAGGCGGTATATGAGACTGAAGAGGGCGAGAGAAGCGAAGGTGAATGCATGATCTGTTCAAGAAAGGCAAAGAGAGTGTATGTTGCACGGGCGTATTGAAACACTTTCTCTTTTAAGAAAACATTTAAGTGAACTCTTCTAATTTTGCTATAAACGCCGATTCCGCCCCTTAATCCACGTTTTAAGACGTGAACGCAAAATACCGAAAACAGGACGATTATCCGGATTGTCAAGCAAGCCTTATTTACGAGGTCGTCTGACAAAAAACGAGGCAAAGGCTATTTTATCGGTGTAGACCGCGAGGGGAATCCTTTTGGCTGTTTTTACAAGCTCAAAGTCATCTTCTACATGACCCGTTAAAAACGGTGCTACAATTATATCAAAATACTCTGCCAACCCGTTAATGAAGAACTCTTCGAATCCTAATTCTCGCTCTAATTTGAAGATGATGTTAGTTACTGTCTTATACGTGTCCCCGGTGCATGTATCATCATCCACGATGAGCAGCTTTCGACCGTTCAACTTTTCTTTAGCTTCTCTGACCTTTTCCGCAATCTCACTGGCATCAGCTATTGTTGGCAACCTGAGTAACGTCGGCGGTTTCCGTCCCTTTACCACCTCTAAATAACGTGCTAAATGCTCCGCATAGAACACGCCACCGGGCTCCAGTGCGATTAAACATAACGGTTGGTCTTCTAAATCTAAAATACCATCTAACTGTTCCCCGATTCGTTCAACAAATTCGCCCTGCGGTTGGTCCCAATACTCGCGATGATCGCTCGTCTTCAAATCGTCGCGTTCTTTTCTCAGCAGCCGAAATGACTCGAGATCGCTTCGCGTAATGAAATACACCAGTCCTCGTTTATCGGCATGCAATTGCCCAAACCTAATCCAGCGCTTAACGCTCTCGGGATGAACTCCTAATATTTTGGCTGCTTCTAAAACCGTGAATTCCTGTTTCATAATGCTACAGTATAAAAGTATAGCAACAACGTTAAAGTTGTTTTGGTAAAGAAGGTTTTTTGAGATTTTCTTAATGCTAAGACAGCCGACATACATCAGTATTTGAAGTTTTTACGCTATTAGAAGGGGCGGTTGCAGGATAGGAAATTTTGGGAGGGGTAAAGAGAATGTTATTTGAAACTGTTCATCTTATTATAAGCTGATTGGGACAATTTTTGCACCACCGTCCGAGCATTCATCCTTTAAATAGCTTATTTCCTAAGCCAAAATCGGAATTCACTTTGCACTCATATTTCAACGTTCCCACAATACCATTGCACAGGTGATAGTGAATTCAACAGTGTAAAACAGTACGGGAGGATGAGTATCCATGAGTGTAGGTATAGATCGCGAAAATTTTTTAAGCTAATCCCTATTGATTATTAAGCGGGGGTGAAAAAAGACGAATAGAAAAGCTGTGGTGTGTTTAATAGTCTTAGCTGTTTTCATTGGTATGGCGATGTTCTCCGGCTGCGTCGAGGAAGACGAAACACCCTCAACAATGCAACCGGAACAACAAGACACACACACTCCTCAAACAGGGGAACAGAATACGTTTAGCCTTGAAGAAGTTGCACAACACAATTCAGCTCAAGATTGTTGGATTGTGGTTCATGGTAAGGTATATAATGTCACCACTATACCCTGCCATGGTGGTGGTGCAAGAACTTTAATACTCGAAAGTTGTGGGACAGATGCAACGGAACTATGGGAAACAAAACCAGTTACTGAAGAACCACACTCCCAGAATGCCCAGAACATCTTGAATGATTACTATATCGGAGATTTAGAATAAAAAACAGCAGACCTCGAGATCCTAAGAGCTATAAAAAGGCACTCAATTTTCAACGTTTCCACATCACCAAAACAAAGGTGATTGAAGTATTCAGAGCAATAAAATAAAATAAAAATTAAGGGACGGTGCAACTCCAGAAGGGGGAGAATGATCCCCTACCTGCACCTGCTATTACGAAACTTGAAGCGGCTGTAGAAGAGAAGGAGCTAAAACTACCTTCCTAAAAAGCTTTCATTTAAATTTGCAGTGTTAGAATATCCTCTGCTTTCCCAATATCCCTTGTAATTAACATCATCAGATAATTCGATTTCGGTTATCCATTTTATCCACTTGTATCCCCATTTACTTTCTGCTACGAGCTGAAAAGGGAACCCCCGCTCTGGCGGAAGAGTGACATTATTCATTTTGTGTGCCATTATGATATCATTTTCCTGAATATAATCAAGTGGGAAAGACGTTGTATATCCATCATATGCATGGAATATGACTACCGTTGCATTTGATGTTGGATTTGCGTCCTTTATCAAATCTCTGACTAATACCCCCTCCCAGAAAATTGTTACACTCCAGCCCTCTACGCAGTCCAATCTCACTACTTTTTTATGCTTTTGGAAGTCATCAATGATCTCGTCATAAGAATAGTTCTTAGGAATATCTACAAGACCCGTGATTCTAAGCGCATAGCTCTCTTTGTCTACATGCTGCGGGCCTTTTATCGAATTCTCTCTAAAATCATCGATCGATGAAAGGTCTTCGCCTTCATACTCTGTAATCTCAACATAATCCACGGATTCTTCTTCTTGTTGGACGCAGCCGCTTAAAAAAATGATTGCTGAGATGGCTAATACCAGAAAGCCAAAAGTTAAGAGCTTCGATTGCTTCATGGTTTTTAAGGTCTATAATAATGAGATAAGACTGATTTGTTAAAAAGTTTTCTGACCGAAAATCCGCTAAATTCAAAAACCACGCTCATATTTCAACGTCCTCCACAACACCCTTACAAAAGACAGAGTGAACTATTCGACAGTGTAAAACGTTAAGGGCAGCTTCAATTCCTTAAGTAGGGATATTAACAGGGATGAGGGGGAAAGTTTATATATCATGTTGCCACAATGTTATGAATGCATGTGGGCACTCTTTGGAGGTTCATGATATGAATTATATGACTAAAAAAGAATCTCAGATGGCTGAAGGTGCAATTTTTAATATTTTTATCAGTTATAGTTCTGACGATTTGGATAAGATCAGACCCATATTAAATCAGCTATCAACTATAAAAGGCATTAAAAAATTCTTTGCCGAAAAAACAATTAATCCTGGAGAAAACATAAGTCAAACAATAATTCAAAGTATCAAAAATTCCGATATATTTATTGTATTTTACAGTACATCTGCCATAAGATCAAATTATGTTCAACAAGAAATAGGGGTAGCAAAGTCTTTCAATAAAATAATCATTCCAATTCTTTTAGATTCTAGTAAACCAACAGGAATGCTAGAGGGGATTAATTATTTAAATTTTTACGATCCAACGAAGCAACAGACAGAGATGGACAGACTCTATCGTTTCATCGTCCAAAATGTTGAAAGTAAAAAGCAAAAACAAATGTTGACAGTTCTTGGATTATTAGGACTGGGGTATTTTTTATTACGAGGATGAAGATAATTAAAATCCGAAAAAATATTACAAGGTAAAAAGAAGCACAACATCCTTAATAAGGTGATATGAAGTGTACGACAGTGTAAAAACGTAAGGGAGGTGATAAATCCTGAAGTGGGGATTGAAGATCAAACCTTCACAATTTCTACTTCTATCTTATCCGCTATGTTTAAGATACCATAGGCTTTGTATCTTGCCGGAAAAGCTCCGGTTGCACTACCGGGATTGAGATAAATAGTGCTGCCTTCTCGCTCACTCGATGGTTTATGCGTGTGCCCGTAGATGATCAAATCTAAATCTTCGCCTAACTTTGATTTCACCCGCCTCTTTAAGCCAATGGGACTCCCGCCTTCCGATGGATGTGTAATGCCAATTCTAAAACCCATGATCTCAAAAACATCCTTGTCTGGCAGTTCACTCTTTATCTCGTTCGGATCCATATTACCGTGAACACCCTTAAAATCACCCGATTCTCTCAATTGGTTGAGAAACATTTTACTTGTATAGTCCCCGACATGAATGATCAAATCAGCCTTCTTTACATCTTCCAGAATCCTATCGGGCAAATCCGCCAGATCCTTTGCATGCGTATCCGAGAGCACCACTACCTTCATCATTTCTGTTTCTTATTCAAACTTTCTTCGATTTTAAATGTTAGTTGCTGTTTCTTAAGCGTTTATACCACGCGTACAAATCAGCCGTCAATAACGATTTTCATAACGCAGGCGTGTTAGCAATTGTTTCAAGCTTTCTGCAGCCCCCACTTGGGCTTATCATGCTCATCGGAGGCAGGCATTTTATGTCTGCTGAGCCCAGAAGCTCGAACTTGAAACAGATTCCGTTTTAGTTACAGGAAAAAATAAAGATCGTAAATGCTAAAACAGCGCAAACGCTCTTATAAACATCAAGATACTGACAAAAATGAGAAGTACCCCAACGTAGACCTTCATATACAGTAACGGCAATCTTCGCGCTATCGCCGGGCCGATTTGCCCGCCTATAAACACGCCTGGGGCAACCCAGATCATTATACTGAAGATATTATGGTATTGTCCTAACACACGATAGTTTATTATAGTAGGGGGTATATATAATCCTCTCGGTGATAGTATGGCTCGCCAAGAGGAAAAATCGATATCGTTTGTCCGAACCCAAGATGCCGCTTTTATCGGAAGGATGGGGGAA
>DATKWH010000077.1:0-5910 GCA_035529655.1 Bathyarchaeia archaeon | reverse complement strand
ATTGGAAAATTATCTTGGGCAGCGGCTTAAAGAGATGCAGGGCGATGGAATAGACCCTAAAGATATTGATGTGATAGCGATTACGCATCTTCATCCTGACCACTGTGGCGCAACAGCAGCACTTAAGGAAGTTTCAGGTGCAAAAGTTGCGCTCCATCCCTTACAAGTGGATTATCTTGACATTATGGCTGAGGAATCCCGAAAATTCCTCGGTGTTGGTATAGCAAAGAAGTTCAGTGCGGATCTTGTGCTTGAGGAGCGGTTACGCTTGGGAAGTACAGAGTTGAAGGTAATTCATACGCCGGGGCATTCTCCAGGCAGCATTTGCTTTTACTCTGAGGATACAAAGATCTTGATCTGCGGCGATCTGGTGTTTGAGCAAGGTATAGGAAGAACTGATTTGCCGTCTGGAGATATGAAAGAGCTGAAAAACTCCCTTGAGACTGTATCGGCACTGGATACCGAACTTCTGTTGCCCGGGCATGGTAGGATAATAGAAGGGGAAAGCAATGTCAAACATAATTATGAGTTTCTAAAGGCGGTCTATTTCAGTGCTTTCTTTTAAAAGAAAGCGTTGCTAAATATTCATATCTATCCCTTTATACCACTTCCTCCAAATCTTCCAAAAACAATTTTATCGTTTCTTCATCTGTGTGTGGCATGATTACTGCCCGAAGTGACTTTGGCGTTCGTGTCATAGAAACGTGCCATCTCCTCTCTTCTAACGCATTCACTACCCTTTCCACCGCGTCCCCCAGGAAACTCAACGTTGCCACGTTCATCACGGGCTCTATCACGGGCGGGATACCTATACGCTTCGCACCATCCACTAACAGCCTCGTGAGTCGCATGCATTCATCTACTATTGTTTTCAAACCTTCTTTACCAAGATATTTAAGTACTGCATACGTAGCCGCTGCTGATGCACCACTTCTCGTACCTGTCAATGAGCACTGTTCCTTCGTCGTCAGATACGGTGTAGAAACCACCAACTCATCTAAATAGAACTCCTCCCTGAATAATATGCATCCCGCAGGAATTGTACTCATCCCCATCTTATGCGGGTCTATTGAAATTGCACTCACCCCGTCAAGAGAGAAATCGAACTCGTAGTTCTCATCAAGAAACGGAATAACGAAACCGCCAAAAGCCGCATCAACGAATAAGAAGATGTCTTTATCCATTGCTATATCCGAGAGCTCCTTTATCGGGTCTATCTGCCCAAATTCAGTCGTCCCTGCTATCCCCACTATACCGATCGTTTTGTCATTGATCAAACGTTCTACCGAGTTCACGTCCACCCTCAACTCTTCATCCAGCGAGGCTTTTTGTACATTTATGCTCAAGAGGTCAGCGATTTTGTCAAACGAGAAATGAGCGGTTTCCGGCACGATTATGTTCATATCGCTCAGGCCTTCCTTCCTTTTCCGGTTCCTTATCGCTCGTATTGCCTGGATATTCGATTCTGTTCCACCAGTGGAGAGATAGCCGAATGCATTCTCATTGCCCAGCAGTGCACCTAATATCCGTATCACTTTATCTTCCATCTCTTTTGTCCCTGGGAATAGACCGGAATCACCCAAATTCGATTCCAAGAACATCCCATGTGCATACACTGCTATTTCATGCGGATACGTGCACATCGAACTCAAAATACGTTCATACGATAAATCCTTCAACTTCTTTTCCTGAAGTAGCGCCTCTATCATTTCCCTGCTCAGACCTCGCTCTTCCATTTTTAACACCTCTTCTTTCTTTGCGATAGCTTATCAATCAACTCCCCTCCCTGTCTACAACCTTAGCGGGAGGAAGACACCGTCAAAGACTTATACAGCTTCTCTTTACTTTTTACTTAATAGTTATTAAGTGAGGTGGTAAAGTTGGAGGACTATATAAAAAACGTTGAGGATATTGTAGAAGCATTACGTATAGGAAAAGAGCCCGTAGGAGTAAAGTACACTGATAAAGACCCTGGAGTTGAGATCGAAACGGGTAGCTACACCGTGTGCGGGGCGATATTGAAGGCATCTGAGGGGAACGTCATAATGCTTTCAGAAGATAGCTGTGCCTGTTCTGGAGGAAAGAGCCACATTGGTCTTACGCAGCGAGGAGAGATACCCTGGAAGATGCTTGTTGAGGGCGAAAAGCTCTGGGTTGATGTTAAAACCGCGATAAGGTCAAGCATAGCGGTTGAGAAGATTGCACGACCTCCAGTAGGTCTTTCAAAGAAGGTATGGCTTTATCCTGTTAAAAGGGGGTTGTTTCAGCCCGATCTCGTGCTCATGCTTGTAAACTCCGAGCAGGCATCACGGCTCATCACCCTAAACCAGTTCTGGGATGGGAAAACCCCGTCTATCGAGATGAGGGGGGCGCTCTGCTGGAGCATGATAACCTACCCCCTTGTATCAGGGAACTTCAATCTCTCGGTCGGAGACATAAGTGCACGGAGGATGGAGCGGTGGGATCCTGAGATTATGGTCGCATCAATCCCGTGGGAAAAGATAAGGGGGATTGCAGAGGCAGTTGATCTCAGTACTGCGGGAAGAGCAGAGCCGTCTGATAAGTTTAAACGGATGACCGAGAAGATGAGGTCAGAGCGATAAACGCGTAATACGTTGTGGCCGGCAGTAGTCCGATAACAACTGATGAGTAGCGAGTAAAAGACGACTGGAAGACTAATCGGTAGTAAACTTAAATAACGACTCAAAGAACTTTATTGGATCTTATTCTACGGCGCGTGCTCAAACTGGTAGAAAAAACTCATTTTCCAAGCAATTTTGAAAGCAGTGTCTTCTTAGTCTCGCAGCGGTCGATGAAGGCACAATTATCGCAGGGTGCATTCTCCCCTTTCTCTGGGTAAGCACCCTTTTTAATCTTTTTCACGTGCTTTAATATCTGAAACGCAAGAGCTCTATCCCTCTTTTTTATATGCGATTCACGAATGTCCGCAGTTCTTATATAGTCCACAAAACCTCTCTGTACCGTTGTTCCAAACTCCTCCTCGATGAGCATTGCATACGCCGCCAATTGCATCCTATCGCTTTTCCAAACGCCATACTCAGGGCATCTACCCGTTTTTATCACGCACGGTATAGCTTCCTCCTCTGTTCGTATCAGCTTGTCCACGCTGCCGACCATGCTTAACTTTTCAGAGATCATTGTATGTTCCCTCTCATAGCCATAGGAACGCTCTAACTCAGCCAGCGTGTTTTCGTTTTTTAGCTTCTCGAGCCATTCGGTGTTTCCTATCCCGCTCAAAAAATCGCTTTTCACGTCCTCAAAAAAATCCTTATCCACCGTTTTCAATTCCTCTTTATATATCCATTCCACACCGTCCACGATATCCTCAATTACCTGTTTTACATCTTCCTCATCTTGTTTATCACCCTCTCCGCCCTCTGCGTTTCCACCGTAAATTTTGCGCACATTAAAACCCAACTCCTTCAGTAGAATATGCTCAATTACGCTCCTTTCTTTACCCTCTGCTATTTTTGGTTGCTCGTACCCGCGCGCACTGAAATAAACCAGTCGAGGACATAGCATATAGTGCGTTAAATCAGAAACCTTGATTATTAAGGCTGTGTGTTCTTGCTTATGTTGCATTATATCACACCAAATAGTTTAAATAAATATATATTGGTTTAATATTATACCAAGCCATAGGAGGAAAAAGAGAGAGAAATGTTTGAGGCTAAGATAGATGCACTTGTGTTAAGAGAATGTATAGAGTCAATTACGGCAGTAGTGGATGAAGGAAAGTTAAGAATAGCAGAGGATGGTTTTAAGCTCCGAGCTGTTGATCCTGCGAATGTGGCAATGGTTTCGTTTGAGTTGCAACGTGATGCTTTTGATGATTTCCGATTTGAGAAGGGATCAGGTGCTGAAGCTGCGAATGAATCCGCGGCTGCTACTGAGGTAGGCATAGATTTCAATAAGTTGCAAGGCATCCTGGGAATAGGAGGAAGTGACGAGGTCAATTTGAAGCTGGATGAGCAAGCTCAAAAACTATTCACGATGATGGGCAGTCTCGCTTATACCGTCTCCTTGCTTGACCCCGCTTCGCTGAGGAAAGAGCCGAAGGTGCCGGAGCTTGAGTTTCCCGTGCAGGTAATCATCGAGACGGAAGTGTTTAGAAGGACGATACGCGCGGCGGAGAAGATCGGCGACCACATAATGCTTGGTGTAGATGGGGAGGAGTTCTATATGGAGGTAGAAGGCGATATGGATAAACTGCGGTTAGGGCTGAGAAAGGAGCAATTAATACATCTGACGCCAGGAACGCTTCATTCTTTATACTCGCTGGACTACGTTGCGGCAATGAGCAAAGGAATGAGTCATGCAGATAATATAACGCTCAACCTTGGTAAGGATTATCCGTTACAAGTAGATTTTGAAGTGGCAGATGGTAAAGGCAAAGTCAGCTATTTGCTTGCACCGCGGATAGAGTCAGAATAAGCATTTTAATTGATAGAAGACGGGTCAGGGTCAGTGGAAGGCCAACGAACGGCTCGTCATGGGATGATGGAGGAAGGAGTAACCGAAGAAGCACGATTATGCTTCTATCCTTTTCTGTCTGCAGCGTCGAATTATGTGGAAGCGTTAGGAGTTACGCTGGATGATTTGATCACTGCAGCCACTTTTGAACGTGCACGAGTGCGGGGTAAAGAACGAGTCCGTGAAGCAATACAGGAAGGAGCAGTCCGAAAGCCGGTTATCATGAGCACTGCACAGGCGGAGATGGAATTGTTATCCTATCCCTTTGCCCGTATTCTGGTGTCCTGTATCGGTAATGCGCACCTTGTGCGTAGATATGCATTATCAGAAGCTAAATCGGCGTACAATAAACTGTTGGATGATTCCAGCACTGGCTCCAGCGTGGGCACAGATTTAATTTACGAGATGGCGCAGGAGTTTGAAATACAAGTAGATTTCCCGCGATTATCACATATGGAGCACGCGCAGGTGCAGATGCCGTTCGTTGATTATCTGCGATTTACGTCTAATCTGCGTGATAAACGCTGGAAACTGGTGAATCGCGGGCTGGAGAAAGGGCAGGTGAACTTGAGAAAGGGCGAATTTCTACGCGTTATCCAGGAGGCGATATATGCACGGATAAGCAAAGACCTGCCGTTGGACGTTCCCGCAACGCTATGCGAATCGGTACGTAAATACACCAAAGATATAGAAGCGGAATTGGAGGAACGGCGTAAGAAGTTTGGTGACAGCGGTTTTGAGTCAAGTACAGGCTTTCGTGTAAAGGATCCAAGCTGTTTTCCGCCTTGTATCACTGCTATTCTGGCGAATTTAAAGGACGGTGTGAACGTGCCGCACACTGCACGATTTGCCGTTACTGCTTTTTTATTGAACCTCGGTCTCACGGTGGATGAAATCATAGAGATTTATAAGAACTCGCCGGATTTCGATGAGGAGCGAACGAGGTATCAGGTGGTGCACATAGCAGGAAATCAGGGAAGTACCAAGTACACAGCACCGTCATGTTCGACCATGCGGACCTATGGAAACTGCGTTGACAGTGATGACGTGTGCGAGAAGATCAATCATCCTTTAAGCTACTATAAACGGAGGTTGAAGCTGAAGCAGAAGCAGAGAGTGGAAAAGGGGATGAAAAGTAAAAATGAAAGGCCATAAATACAAAGTGGAGTTCTTCCCAATAGAAAAGATACAGGTCAAGAAGGAGATAGATAAAGGTAAAATTGAAGAGACTTTGAATAAATATGCTGAGAAAGGATGGCGATTGCGCGAGACAGCTTTATGCGGTCAGTTGGGATTGATCTGCATTTTTGAGAAATAAAACTTTAGGAAAGTTTTATCAAAATGCTTCGCAGGTTTGACAAGCTGTTTAATCGTAAAGAATTGGAAAAGAAGATCGAAATATTGCAAGCACGTATT
>DATKWH010000076.1:0-5521 GCA_035529655.1 Bathyarchaeia archaeon | reverse complement strand
ATGGACGTAGCGGTAATCGGTAGTGGTAATCCTGCTATTACTGCTGTAAACGACCTTACTAAATATGCAAGAAAGGTTTACAGTATAGTTTTGGTCTCGGTAAGGGCAGACCCGATATTGGTAGAGAAGGCGGAAAAATCTGGTAAAGTTGAATTCCTGTCGGGCTATGCAGTCAAGGAGATAAGAGGGGAGGGTAAAGTAAAGAGTATAGTTATCCGAGATATAAAGGGCGATAAGGAGCTCGCTCTCAATGTTGGAGGTGTGTTTATAGAGATTGGAGCTATTCCCAATGTTGAATTCGCAAAGGATGTGGTAAAACTTAACGAATTAAAAGAGATTGAAGTGGATTGTGATTGTAAGACGAGCGTTGCGGGCGTATTCGCGGCTGGTGATGTAACCAATGCACCGGAGAAGCAAATTATCGTGGCTGCGGGAGAAGGAGCGAAAGCAGCACTAAGTGCATATCGCTATTTGATAGAAACCTAAAAAGAAAAAAAGAAGTAGGGTGTGCGTGCCTTCTTACAGCAGCGCAACCCTATCCATGGCGGAGCATGGAGTTCCAGCGGTGAGCTACCTACATCTCGGGAGTTATTAACTCACTCGTTACGAATTTTTCGTATTCTTCTGGTTTCATTCCCTCGCCACACTTAGGGCACCAATAGGCCCCTGATTTCCCCATATAATCACCGCGGCTATCCGTTGTCTTGAATGAATAACCCAAGCCCTTCTCTTGACATTTATCACAAAACCCTTCCGTTTCAACAGCACTCATTTCAAATGAACCGATCTTCTTTCGATACTCAATCTTCTCTCCCGGCACCCTCTCCCAATCAGATGGAAACTTTCCTTCCATTTTACTCTTCACCCCAAGTTAAAGATTGATTCACGAGCATATAAAACTGTAGCATGACTCCTCTGATTGCGTAGTACACTGTATTCCTCTCTCAGAGGAAAAACATTCACTGCGATATCTTTTTCTTAGAAGAGAAGAGATCATGTAACAATTAACAATGAGTTCCTCAGCTTGCTCATCTAAAGAGTGGTTCCAGTGCGCTGAAGCGATCGTGGAGATAGAGGGGGCCCTCGTGTATAAACGGAGAATAGAGAAGCGATACCGGGTAAAAGAGTTGGACAAGCGAATAAGGAAAGAAAGAACGAAGAGCGAAGCGAAATTAATTTCAGAAGCGAGACGAAAAGGCGTGCCCACTCCCATCATCTTCGACGTCAACGACTATGAATTAGTGATGGAGAGGATAGAAGGTAATCTCGCGCGGGAGGTGATTAACGAGGATATAAGCGAGCGAATAGGTGAGTTCGTTGGCATCTTGCACAAAAACGGGATAATTCATAGTGATTTGACCACTTCCAATATTATCGTAGGGGATCACATTTATTTTATAGATTTCGGGCTATCCTTTATCGAATCGAGCACAGAAGCACGGGGCGTAGACGTCCATGTATTTTTTCAAAGTCTTGAAGGCACGCACGAATCATACGGGCAATTAAAAGAGTCGTTCATAAAGGGCTACAAGCAGACGTTTCCACAGGCAGCGCAAGTACTCAAAAGAGCAGAGGAAATCGAGCGCCGGGGACGGTATGTAGAACGATAAAGTTTGCCCTTGGAATGAAAAATTTCAAAATTAAGCACCCAATCAAAAATATCCTACTACCGCAATCTCTTTCTAATAGGCTCCAGCACCTCATTTAAACAGCTTGAAGTGTTACTTTTCACATCAGCCGGATGTAACTCCCCTTGCACGTAATCGAGTTCGAGCTTCTCATAGCTCTCGTAACTGACATTTCCACCGTATTTCTCGCTTCTCTCTATCGTCACTTCGCCACTCTGTTCGGGACTCGGAAATATCGTATGCTTAAAGGTCTGCAGTATCGGATTGCCCTCCGCGATTTTAGGTGGACAAAAAGCACTCATTAGCTTCTGTTCCACGCTCTCTTCAGGCTCGTCCACCGCTATATAATTTCTCAGGGATGAGGACATCTTATCGCCATCTAACCCTATTAAAAGCGGCGTATGAATACAGATAGGTGCTTTAAAGCCCAGCTTCGGGAGGTTATCCCGTGCGAGCATGTGTATCTTCCGTTGGTCTATCCCGCCTACTGCAATGTCTATATTGAGATATGCAATATCCACCGCTTGCATCAGCGGATAGATCGCTTGTGAGACTTTTCTGTCCTCCGTGCTACGCGAGACTTCGTCCATGCTCCTTCTCGCTCTCTTTTCCGTGGTTATCGTTGCAAGCCGTAAGACATTCATCATATATTCTTCCTCCATTTGATAAGACGAGCCAAAAATGAACTCAGTCTCTTCGCTTAACCCTGACGCTGCAAAACATCGCTTGTTGTACTCTGCGGTCTCCCTTATCTGCTCAAAACTCCCCTTCTCATTCAGATACGCATGCAAATCAGCGAGAAGCACAATGACATGAACGCCAAGACGCTGCAGTTCCCTCAAGGTGTTTAGTATAGGCAAATGCCCGATGTGCACACTCCCACTCGGTTCAAATCCTACATACGCTCTTAATTCACGCTCAGACTTTGAGTGTGACGCCAAAACCTCTTCTAATTCTTCCCGTGTTATTATCTCTTCCACGTTCCGTTCCAAAATCTTCAGTGGTTCGCTGTCTTCCATTCTCGTCTCACTCCTTTTAGGAAAAGCGTTGATAAAAACTTTTTAGAGAAAAGTTTTATCAAGAACTATTTTTCTTTGGTCGAGCTTTCTTTTATAATTTTACCGCTAGTGCATCAGCTTCAACAACGTATCACCGAATTCCGAAGGAATAATGCCGGCAGCACCCATTGTTTCGGATGAAGGTCAATTTCAAGCACTGCGTGGTTGTGTCCGAGCAATTTTAACGGCTCGATTGTGACCCGTTTGCCTTCACCAGGACAAGGAATAATTGCGGTCGTTACGAGAAAAGGGTCGGCGGAGAGCGAAATAGTGAGGCGCATGGACGATGCGGACACGCGCGTGGAAGCGGATGTGGAGAAGGAAGTATTAAAAGTAAAGGGTGGCGGGTGTTCGCTTCCAGTAGGGGTGCATGCTTATTGTAAAGGAGAGGATGTGGAATTAGCCGTTTATGTCGGGTTTTCTGATGAAAAATACATGTTGGAAAAGGCGGTTCTTAGTAAAGATCGCTGTTTGGAGGAGGCGAGAGGCTTCATCACAAATTTTAAGATTGGCCATATCAGGCCACAAAAACGGTAAAATCGCGAAACGTTTAAGCTAAGTGAAAAGAAGCCCCTGCGGATACGTATTGAAAGGCTTGTTAAGATTATAGCGTGGCTTTATACACGTCCAGTGTCCGTGCTGCTATCTTATCCCACGTGTAGTCCCGTTCAACCAATTTCCTTGACTCTACGCCCATCTTTTCCCAGTTTTCCCGGAGCATCGCGTTTATTGCAGCTCCTATTTCCTTCGCTGATGTGCCACAGATTATGCCATTCCCACGGACAAAATGCTTGTTATCCCCTACATCGGTGGCAATAATCGGCAGCCCAGACGCCATCGCTTCGAGCAGTGCAATTGGCTGTGCTTCAAGCTTAGAAGGCAATAAGAAAATGTCTACGCCTCGATAGAAAGACGGAGCGTCTTCAACATACCCTAAAACCTTTATTCGTTCGTCTTCCAGCCTTTTCACTTTGCTATACAGCGGGCCAGCACCCGCAATCTTTAAACAGACGTTGTCTACGTCCAACGCCTTCACTGCCTTTATCATATTTATGACATTCTTTTCAGGAGACAATCGTCCAAGATAGCCTATACAGATGCCTTTTTCCCTCTCGTTGCTTTCTTTTTCATCCTTCTCTGCAGGGCAAAAACGATTGACATCCACGCCATTTGGTATAACCACGAGTTCAGTTCCGTTACCATTATCCCCATAGCCATAACCATAGCAATGCTGGCGAATATACTCGGCAATTTCTGCACTTACCGAGATGAATTTCTTTGAACGACCGGTATAAAGAGTAACAAGCATTGATATAAGTGTTTTTGCGACCTCACCGCTGAGACCCTCCCCTGCTTGAATATGGAACGTATTGACAATGTTGACCTCAGAGCAGATGGAAGAAAAGGGCAGGAAATATTCAGAGAACGTAGCCGCGTGGTGTATATGGAGAACGTCGCAATCTGCCACCTCTTTTTTTATCTTTCCGAGTGCGAAGTCAAAACCATACGAAATACCCCCCGCAGAATTACCCAGCATATGCGAGCCGAGCGAAAACTGGTCTATCCTCTTTACTTCATGTCCCAACTTCTCGAATTCGTGCGAGAGTGCTTCAACGTGCGTCTTTATTCCACCACTTACAGTGCGATGGTAAAAAGCTATTTTCATCGTTTCATTAACTGCTAAGATATGACTTATACTAGGCTACATTTAGCTCTATTGGTTCATACACATATAAAATTATTTATATGAAACGGTGCTATACTACTAAGAGATAAGGGGCCCGTAGCTTAGCATGGTTAGAGCGCCCGGCTCATAACCGGGCGGTCAAGGGTTCGAATCCCTTCGGGCCCATAAATGGGCGATGATTAGCACAGATTGAAGAAATCCATGAGTGGTGTTCAACGCCTTAACGATAATAAAAAGTATATTGAGTGGTGCGATTACTTTTTTCTAAGAATTTTCAAACGTTCATTCCCTTCAATACGATATCTCCAACGTTAACACCAATATCTTGAGCTATAACATGACACTTTACTTTTAACAGAAAGAAGATGGGGCGTTTTTCATTAGAGAGACCCTCGTAGTTTCCCTGCCCCTTACTTATTATAAAATTCGAGTTGTTATACGCCTCTTTAAATTCCGCATTGCATGTTTTAAGGATAGTGCCAGGCGCACTCGTTCCGGATGATACTATACTCGCAACTTCATCAATACCTGCCTGTATAGCGTCCTCATAGGTCACGTCATTGATCACCGGTACATCCCTAACGACATATGTCACTAGCTTTTTCAATGCCGCTATTAAAATTCTGTCAAAAACAGCTTCCCCCGCATTATCACCGAGATACAGAATCTCATTGGTTTTATCTAAGCCATCTTTGAATTTATCGTAATCGTATATCTCAAAATCTTTGTTGAGCACGTCATCTATCTCTTCTTCGATATCAAAATCTCTATTTGGACCGAAATCTATCACATTACCCGTAATCGCCATTCTTATTGCTGTAAGGAGCTTATCATTCGACGTTTCAACTATCCTCTTCAAATAAGGATATAATGCCAAAGCTTTTTCAGCACTTTCGATTTTTAGTTCCTTATAAGGGTCAAATTCTCCCGTGATTTCCCGTACTTTCTCGTATACGAGCATTCCTGTTTCCGGTGGCGTGCTTTCAAGGGGAATGTCTCTGAGCATCATTCCAACTTCATCTAATATCCTTTTTAGTATCTTTTCATTATCCGTTGCTATTCGTCCTGCACGGAGTGCTTGATCAACAAAACAGGGAATGCAGTCAAGATATGTTCTCATTTTCGATTAGTTCCGCTATCAAATTTTG
>DATKWH010000075.1:0-10788 GCA_035529655.1 Bathyarchaeia archaeon | reverse complement strand
AAAATACCCCTCGTTAGCTAAAAAACCGGTAACGCCTATTACCTCATCAGAGATTATCTCTTCTTGATGTGGCACGATGACTGATAGGCTCCCGGTAGGATCTTCCAATTCCACCCGGATATTTCCTTTTGCCGTTTTGTTTATAGAAGAGACCATTCCCACCACTGAAATATCTTCGCTACCCATTCCACTTTTTAAAAACCGTATCTGCCCGCATTTTACCCTCTTTTTTATTATTCCACTTATTCGCTCATATCGGTCAATGAAATGCGGTAAGAACTCTTTATGATCCGCAGCTTTACCAAACTCAGGGAACGATTTTAGTATAGTTGGCGCTTCCTCGTGCGTCTGCTGTTTGACTACATTCTTTTCTTTTTCATCATCATCTCGTGCGCCTTTCTCTTTGATAAAGTCTGCTATCTGCTCTGGAGAAATTACACAAATTGACGGGTCCAAAGATCTACTCACGCTTTCTGCTATTGCATCGAGGTCGAAATGCCAGGTGCTTTTTCCATTGCCATCGTAGTGTGCGAGCAGTTCAATTGCCTCTGGATGGATCTGGAATCCAAAATCGGCAAACCGCTTCACAAGTTCTAACTCCTTCTGTTTGCCATTTCTACCGGACAACATTTTACGCATTCGTTGTTTCTTTGGCAAAGCATTTTTTTCACATTGCTAACGCAATGGAACGGCGAAGCCGTTCAAAAGAAAGGTTCTTTCACTCACAACCAGTCCTTTATCCTCGCTTCCAAATACGGCTTTGGCAGAGCTCCCTGTATAACATCCACGGGGTCGCCATTTTTAAAGATGAAGAGCGTGGGTATAGCCATTATTGCGTATTCCGTAGCTATTCTTGGATTCTCATCCACGTTCAGTTTCCCGAACACGACTCTACCTGCGTATTCCTTCGCCATTTCCTCGAGCACTGGTGCAATCATTTTGCAAGGACCACACCAGGGCGCCCAGCAATCCACAACTAGCAGAGGATATTTTTTTACCGCTTCTACAAAAGTACCGTCGGTTATCGTCAGAGGATGGTCTATTATTCCCCCTCCCTTGTCTCCGCCCTCTTTCCTCGCTTTTACCTTCTCTTCCATATCCCGCATCTTTCTATCTCTTATCCGCTCCATCTCCCTCTCTTCATCGCTCAAAACCGCGCTATCAACCTCTTTTTCTTCACCCATACTTATATCCCTATCACTGCATCTATTCTGATTTCTTAAAAAGATGAAAAAGGTTGATAAACATTGTGCTTAATTTTTGTTTGTACCGTATTGTGGTTTCCTCTAAACGGTCATCGCCATCGATCATCGTGAATTTCGGCTACCGCAGGGACCGTGCAATACGGCTTTGGTTGTCGCCCCTTGTTTGCCATAGCAATCATCCTCCGCTTGGTTAGCGAGGTCAAACTACTCTTCGAAAGGGGCATCTTTATGTTTATTCTTTTTATATTTAAAGTTCTTTCTCATTCCGATTATGTTTCATGCAGTGGCGTAGAAAATGCTTGCTCCACTGATTGCCGGTGAATGGCATTGTAAGTACAGAAAGGAATGACACGTCCATCTGGTGTGGCATAGTGTATCCCGCATCGCTTAACGCGTTCCAAATCGTAGTTATAAGGGTCCATAAAGTGCATTACACCGATAAAAAGCGCATTACGATGGAACTCAGCAAGAGCTTCTCGATTACCTATTCCCAGGATATTTGTAAGTAAGGCCATAGAATCAAGACCCTCGGGTGCCTTATCATTATCGATAAATTTCCTTATCGCTGATATTAACGCTGCTGTTGCCTTTATTTTACCAATTTTCGACTTGCCGGTCTCTTCTGCGCTCTCATTTAAGAACTCCATGAACCCTTCAACGTCCACAAATTCCGTTATCGGTATAAACTTCCCGTTTTCAACAAATACGTACGTTGCGGCGCCGCAATGAGGATGCACTGATAATTCTAACTGTGGCTTTCTTTTCCACGCCTCCACGAAATACGAGATGGGAAGGACAAACGGCACGGGATAGAAACTCTCACGTGGTATTTCACCGTCTGTTTGCTCTTCCAAGAGTTTTATGAAATCGGGAATCGTTATTCTTCCTTTCCTCCGTTCAGATTCATCCACTCGGCCCTCGAAAGCGATTGGCTGTACGTTAACCCCTTTTACAATATGCAAGTTCTTAGCCGCAAATCGTACCATATCTCCCATCTGGTCGTCATTCACACCTTCCATAAGCGTGGGCACAAGCACAACACTTTTTATTTCTCCCGCCCAACAATTCTCTATTGCCTTCAACTTCGTTTTTAAGGCAGGGTAGCCTCGTAATATTTTATAAGGCTCTTCGGTTACTCCGTCAAACTGCAAATAAACGGTATGCAAGCCCGCTTCTTTTAGCTCATTACAGAACTCCACGCTCTTTGCCATTGCTATGCCATTCGTCGCCACTTGAATATGAGAAAAGCCAAGGTTACGTGCCATTTTTACAATCTCCACGAAATTATCTCGCAATGTGGGCTCGCCACCGGCAAACTGAATCGCTGGGCATGGCGGCACTTCACTCCTGAGCAGTTTCATCATCTCCTCAAGTTGCCCCATCGTCGGTTCGTAGAGATAACCGGCGACTGCGGCATTTGCAAAGCAGATCGGGCATCGCTGATTGCACCTATTCGTGAGGTCAATAAGTGCGAGCATGGTCGCACTCTTATGCTCGGGGCAGAGCCCACAATCAAACGGGCAGCCTTTATCGCTCTCTGTAATTTGAATACCCGCAGACGACCCCTCATTGTCCTTACTTCCCCACTGTGCAAATTTCTCGTAAAGGTCCGCATCCGACCAATAAATATCATCGAATTCGCCATGCGCCTCACAGTTCTTCTTCATCAGTATCTTGCCATCTTCCTCATACACTTCCGCATCAACAACTCTAAGACACTGCGGGCACAGCGATTTCGTCTTCGTATTCTTCATTCGTCATCCATATCCAGAATAATTTATAAAAAGAAGTGTGATTAGTGGTATATAAAGTTACGTAAAAATAGATATAAAGAGAACATGCGAACAGCAATGGAAGTCGTAGAGGGCATAAAAAGTGGGGCTATATCCTGTGAAGAGTTACTATCGAAAATCTACGAAAGGATAGAGAAAAGTGAATTGAATTGTTATATCACATTAAACAAAGAGAACGCACTTGAAACTGCGAGAGATGTGGATAAAATACGTGGAGAAGAGGGATTAGAGCGAAAAAAACTGCTCGGAGTGCCCATAGCCATCAAAGATAGCATCTCCACAAAAGGCATTCAAACCACGTGTGCATCAAAGATTCTTACGGGTTACGTTCCACCCTACGATGCTATGGTAATAGAGGCACTGAAGCAAGAAGGAGCGATAATTATTGGGAAAACGAATATGGACGAGTTCTGTATGGGCACGTCCACGGAAACAAGTTATTACGGAGCGACTAAAAACCCGCACGATCTCACCAGGGTGCCCGGAGGCTCTTCAGGCGGTAGTGCAGCGGCAGTCTCCGCAGGAGAAGCGATTATCGCGCTTGGTTCTGATACCGGCGGCTCCATCAGATGCCCTGCTTCATTCTGTGGCATTGTAGGACTGAAAACCACGTATGGATTCGTTTCACGTTACGGGCTTATCGCATACGCTAATTCGTTGGAGCAGATAGGGCCGATGGCATCAACGGTAAAAGATACCGCAATGCTCTTAGACGTAATATCCGCGAAGGATGAACGGGACAGTACGCAGATAAAGATAAAAAACAACGCACCCATGAACTACTGCTTCTCGTGGTTAAACGGAACGAGAAGCGGAAGTGAGGAGATTAAGGGTATGAGGATCGGGGTGCCAACAGATTTCCTCGAGGGCTGCTCTCCAGACGTTGAGAAGTCCGTTTGGGACGCGATCCACACATTTGAGGAGTTAGGTGCCACCTACGAGGAGATAAGCATGCGAAACTTGAAATACGCGCTTGCTTCGTATTACCTCATCGCGATGTCTGAAGCGTCATCCAATCTTGCGCGGTTTGACGGGCTCCGGTACGGGCTCAGGACGGGCAAGGACGAGGACTGGCATACAACGTTCTCGAGAATCCGTGGCGAAGGCTTTGGCGAGGAAGTGAAACGGCGGATTATTCTTGGCACGTACGCGCTCTCAGCGGGCTATTACGGCAAATATTATTTAAAAGCGTTGAAAGTACGCACACTGATAAAACGCGAATTTGAAGACGCGTTGAAGACGCATGATATATTAGCGATGCCAACGATGCCTTTTGTCGCTTTTAAACTTGGCGAGCGGATAAAAGACCCGCTTTCTCTGTATCTCGCGGATGTTAACACGGTCTCGATTAACCTGGCGGGTGTTCCTTCAATATCTATTCCCTGCGGGTTCTCGAACAATTTACCTATAGGCTTGCAGCTCGTGGGCAAGCATTTCGAAGAGGATAGGATATTGAAGGCGGCGTTTGAGTATGAACAAACCTCGTTTTGAAAGGTAACCTTTTGGTGCCTTTCTATATTTTACGCCGCCTCTAAAATGTGTTTTTGGATTGTGACAACAACTCCTTTTGCTTGTCTCTATTTCTCGCCCGTTTGTGAATAGGCTTTACCATGCGATATACTGCAGTGCTGGTGCAACACGACGACAGGTGGCTTTTCGCTCAGCAACACACCTCACTGCCTGCTGCCTGCAGAGTGAGGGCAAATCGTCACGATAAAATAAAAATAAAACATTCGAACTTTTGTTTACGTACCCCGCCGCTATAAAAGCCTCTTGTTGTGTCAAGTAGAACTCTGGATGTTCACCAATTGGCGGATTAAGTTGCGAGGTGCGCTCATAACCGCTGAGGGTTTTCAGCTTCTGTGCTTTGTGCAATATCTCAGGGAGATACATCTTTGAGCTTTTCTGAAGCGGGTTCTCCGCCAATGCCCCAATGAGATTTTGGGATTTCATGCACGATTACTTCCACAGCGTGTGCCGGGATGCCCAAATCCACAAAGACTTTGGTTATATTTTGAATCAAGACTTTGGCTTTTTCCTCTCCGAAACCTTCCCAGACGTTTACATGAACAATAGGCATTTTTTCCCCCTCTAACAATATTAGACGTTGTTAGTAATTTAAAGGTGCTGCTATGCTATAGATTAACAACCTTCACCGTTCAGTTAAAGCTTATTTCATAGTCCCTTCGCCTTTGCATCTTCATCACTTTTTAGCTCCCTCAGTATCACGGATGACCGTGTTTAACGTTTCTTAAACTCCGAAAGCACGGCGTCCACTTTATCGGTCACCGTGTATATTCTCAGGGCTCTCCCCTTTGACTTCTTCGCTTCTGATATTTCGTACTTACTGCTAACGAATCCGTATTCTTCCAGGATATTTAAATTGTAATTAGTAGCAACGGGTCGTCCATCTTCACCCATCGCTTTGCTTATCTCGGTTATATTCATCGGCTTCTCGGCAAGTAGTTTTACTATCCTAAACCGCATCGGGTGCAGAAGAGTGTACACATCATCTAAAAAATCGCCTTTTGGCTTTTTTATTTGTGTCATTGCTGTTATGCAGATGCTTTTTGCATAAAAGGGTTTTGATTTATCTTATTTGCTAAACCCCTTTCTCACCATTTCTTGATGGATAGAGCACTGGGATGTTCACCAACTGGATGATTAGGCTGCGTGGTGCGCTCAGAGCCGATGCGGGTTTTCGAGATCAGTAATGTGATTGTAGGTAGTGTTCTGTACCGAGCATAGGGAGTCTCAATCTCTCGTAATGTTTTTACAAGTCTGAAAAATATAATTAAAATAGTACCGAAAACTTCTGTATTAAACCTCTCTCCGTCCTTCGTTTCCAATTTCTGTGTT
Organism: Bathyarchaeia archaeon; assembly: GCA_035529655.1. Classification (GTDB taxonomy): domain Archaea; phylum Halobacteriota; class Syntropharchaeia; order Alkanophagales; family Methanospirareceae; genus JACGMN01. The sequence continues at coordinate 4,931 of DATKWH010000075.1, read as the reverse complement.
TTTATATCATAAATACTTTATGGTAAAAAATATTCACAACAAGCTTGGATTATCGCGTAATTTTTTTGTATATACGCATCGCTTTTTTCAGATGAAGATAAGATGGGGGGGGCATAATTCCTTTACGCAAAAATTGGCTAAAACAGATAATTTCCATTCGTTTATCATAGGTATTATAAATTCTCAGTTTTCGTTCTCAATTTTTTTGGCAAAAGGTAATAAAAAGCGCCATTTGAAGTATGGGGCTTGAATTTTACCGGAAGTGCTTTCGCCTTCACATGCTTCGCATATATTCTATCGTGGCGCACATTAATTATTTTCCAGACCTTCCCAGCCAAGACAAAAACTTCATCAATTGGATATTGTACTTCTCCAATGATCTGTTGTGAGTTAATATCAATAACTTTTAATGCCTTTGAGTCAGGAATGTTAGAATGAATTTTACCCCATTCTCCTAAGTCCATCAGTTTGGTCGACGCATACCAGATCATGTTTACTTTTTCTATCCAGTCTTGACTTGCAAGATGCTGCAAGATGCCCTTTAGGTCATCTGCTGAACAAAAATCGTTAAAAAGCTCCAAAAAATGCTTATCCCATAGCCCATTAGGTTGAGCATAAAGAGATGAAAATATCTGTTGAATCACTACAGATAAGTCAGGTGAATAATCAACTGCTTCAACGTAACCATCAATAGCCGCATTTAACATCCCTTCCAATAACACTTTCTCATCTTCTGAATCATATAAAGCGAAAACTCTATTCTTCTGAGTTCGTCTATTTCCTCTCCCAATACGTTGAAGTAACGAGGATATACTCCAAGGGATCTCCGCGAGGACTATTGCATCAATATCTCCAATATCTATGCCAATCTCTAACGTCATAGTAGCTATGCAAACTCCAAATTTTGATTCTTTGTTATATTTTTGATAGTAACCAGACAACGCCCTTGCTTTGAGTATTTCCCTAAAAACAGAATAATCACCTATGTATCTCTTGCCGTTGTCCCCGATTACGATGGTTATTATGCTGTTCTCTTTTTATTAATCTCTTTACTCAATTCACTCAATTTTGATAGAATGAGGTCTTTGTCTTCGATGAAGCAATCGTTCATTTCTCTCAAAAATTCGAGTTCTTCATCCTTAAGATTGAGCGTTTTGTCTTCGAGCACTTTTGAGAACCAAGGTAACATCTTATTTGTGGCAAAGGCTTTCTCGATCCCTGTAACCCTTGATGTAGGTGTAATATCAGGACCTTTTCCCGATCCTCTTCTATACAGATACTGCCTTATTTTGCTTTTAGAATATTCTTCAAGATCTACGTCAACAAATTCAAAACCGGTATCCCTTTTGTTTAGTTTTATAGCAAGAATGTGTTTATAAGCCTCCGAACTCGCTGGATCTTGTGTTAAAGTATCTAAGAGATCAGAGGGATTATCAAGGCTTTTTCCTTCTTTTTCGAGTGCATACTCCCCAATCTGCCTTATCGCCTCAATCATTCAAACCACCAATTTTCACCGTCCAAAATACAAATTTGTATATATACAGATATGCATATTTTTTGCTATAAAATTGCCTGTAAAGACATCAACATTTCCGGTAATCCGCTTCTCCATTTTTCCTTCCACCTTATCTCACCCTCAAACGCAAATATTCCGGTACGTGCAATTCACGCATATTTCTCCTTTCTTTAATCTGAGATCTATTATCCCTTCAGCCAATTCTCCACTTCCAAATTTTCTATCCTTCTAAAGTGTTCTTCATTGTCCGTTACCAAAACCATACCTTTAACTTGGCAAGAAGCCGCTATAAGTATGTCCGCATCCTCAATTAATTCTCCTCTTCTCATCAATTCCGCATAGATTTCTGATGCCCTGTTAATAATCTCTCTATCAAGTGTTATCATCTCACTTTTGTCCATTAATTCGTCAAAACTTCTAATCTTTATTTCATTTCCCAGATAGTTTAGACCACGAAGTATCTCATAATAGGTTATTATGCTGAGACTGATTATGTTGAATTCTTCTAAGTATTCCTCTACTTTAGTAACAACATTCTGCTCCCCCTTTAGAAAACTGATGAGTATACTTGTATCCAGAAGAGATTCTCTCATAGTTTTAGTGCCCTGCCAAAAAGACTTCTCCTTTTTACCGCTTCTTGAAATATTCTTTCTTCTTCCTCGCTCAGATCCTTCAAGATCCCGGCATATCTCAAAATATCTCGCTTTTTTTCACCCCTTCTCTTCAGTTCTATCTCTACCTCTTCCCCTTCCTCCAATTCAAGCTTCTCCAAAGGTTTCAATATTTTATTCTCATAAACCGCCTTTACTCTTATCATACCCATTACCAAGATAATCTTATTTTGCACTTAAAAATCTTTTTCCCGACCAGCTTCTATCCTTTTTCTTTAACCTTTGTTGTCAAAGAAAACGTTTTTGGCAATTCTACCTCTACACGTATAGTTTCGGTTTCCATTCCTTTCGCCTTCACACGCAGATATTCCGGTACGTGCAGTCCACGCACCTCACCTTATTCTTTGTCGCTTCAGGATAAAAGCCTTTCTGAATAATCTCTAACACCTCGTTTACCAGCGCTATTGCACGTTCAAAATCCTTATCACTGAGCTTCACCTCCTTCACCAAATGATTGCTCCTCGTATAACACACAAAACCCTTATTCACATCCACGCCGTAATTATCCGCAATCATCAATCCGTACAATGCCGACTGATACTTATGCGTCCTATACACTTTATCTTTGAACTCCGCGAACTTGTAATCCAGCGGCGCTGCCGTTCCATCTTCCAGGAACAGCACTTCATCCACCTCGCCCTTCAAATGATTACGCTTCGATACAAGATAAACCGCGACATCCTTCCTCATGCACTGCAGCTTCTTCCTTATATAGCTCTTATTCACCTTCTCCCTCGCTTCGTGCAACGCTCTACCCTTTAAGACTTTGTATCTCTTCTCCTCATGCTGCGGTATCCCCAAAAAGTGCATGAAATAGATGAACCGCGGACAGAACAGATATTCCATCACGTCCGAGACCGTGATAAACACTTCTGGTTCCAGTTCCAATTCAGATTCCACTATCATGCTCATTTTTTCTTTTCCGTCAACGCTTTTTCTAAAAGGGTTGAATCAAAAGATTTTCGTAACCATCTTATCGCTTACCAGATCCTTGTCAAATCCCTCACCAATAAGTTTTATCTTCTTGAAACAATCGTCACACATCGGGAACACGAATACCGAATCCGCTTCTTCTATAATCTCTTCGCACTCCATAGCGATTGAATCCGCTTCGTTTCTGTTCAAATCGCCAAGAAAAGCGCTCTTCTGCACCCTGTAAAGCCCGTAACCTTTGCATATCTTCGCTACGTTCCCTCTTATCCTGTCGTCCGATATATCGTATATCACCCACACAAGCATTTCTAACCCTTCGTATTTTGGTTTTGACCAAATTTACCTTAATTTTTTTTGCGAAGCAAAATCTTTCTTAGCACAGGTTCTTTCCTTAGAAAGAAAGAGTTTTTCCTAAAACTGCGAAGCGTTTTTGATCAAACTTTTCCTAAAAGTTTGTTTGCAATCCTGTGACACTCAAATTGAATTACGTTCTTCGTCTTTATATTCCGCCCCTTATACTTTATGGTCGTTTCAAACGTCTCGTTTAGCGCTTCTATCAGAACCGCTTTTCCATCCTTATTCAAACTCAACCCGTTCTTTATCGTATCAAAATACTCCGCCTTTACCTTTCGTTTGCTAAACAAATGTACTACGGTTTCATCCACGAACGTCCTGAACATCTCTATTATGTCAAAGACCAGCGATTTTTTGTTGTAGTTATCTGTGTGTAGGAAGCCGATATAAGGGTCTAAACCCGCAATAATGCACGCCTTCTCCACCATTGAATACAGAACGCCATACCCATAATTCAGCATGGTATTAAACTCATCTTTCGCTGGATTCCTGCTCCTCCCTTCAAATTTGTATTTCTCCGGAACAACTGAAGAGAGCGCTTCAAAATAGGTTCTTGATGCCATTCCTTCTATACCTAAAATCGTTTGTCTTCTTTCTTCAATCGTGCCTTTTAAACCCTTCATTCTATCCTGCAATTGCTCTATTTCTTCTATACGCTTCTCCAACTCGCCCTTCTTCTCTGAACGAGTCTTCTTCAACTTCTTCAATAACTCTATTTGATTATCGATTTTTTGAATGCCCCATTTCTTTGCAAGTTGCAGTCCTTCCGCTTTGTCATAAAGCTCCAGTTGTCGCCTTCTTATCAACGTTGTGCTTCCAAGCTTGGGATGCCAGATCCTCCCATAATGGTCTCCGTAAGAATCGAGAAAAACGATGTCTATGTTGTTATCAACCGCAAACTTGATGGCATCCGTGGAAATGTAAGCAGCCGTAGTGATCAAAATGCTGTCAACTTTATTCACCGAGACTTCAAACACCTTATCCTCCTTTCTTACCAAAAAGCAATTTTCCTTCTTCCTCAGATAAGAACCATAGGTGTTAATCACCAATTGCATTTTTACACTTTCTCTTTCCTTTATGTTGGTTCTAATGTCATAATTATATACCTTAGCAGTAGTTCACGTTAATACCTCCTATTATCCCTAATGTGCTCACACCCACCCTTCCACCCACCGCTTCATCTCTTCCTTATCCTTTTCGACAAAGGGCAGGTTCACTTGAGGAAGAGAGGCCTAAACGCCCATTCATCGACTTTGGCGATGTTCCAGTGGTCAGATAACCAAAAAGCTTATATACTCCCCCGTTATCTAATCATAGTGATAAAAATGGCTGAACTACCAATCACACCCGTTAAAAGGTTACTTAGGAACGCGGGAGCTGAACGAATTAGCAAAGATGCCAGTATGGAGTTGGCAAGACTGCTAGAAGAAGAGGCAACACGAATAGCAAACGAAGCT
>DATKWH010000074.1:0-9793 GCA_035529655.1 Bathyarchaeia archaeon | reverse complement strand
GCCAGAGTGAAGATAGTGACAATCAACGAGGGAGTACCCGGAGAGAGGAATATCCCAGTCTCCTGTATGCACTGCACGAATCCACCCTGTGAGGCTGCATGTCCAGTGAAGGCGATCGAACAGCGAGCGGACGGTGTCGTTCTGATGGATAAGGACAAGTGCATAGGCTGCGGATATTGCGGTTGGGCATGCCCATTTGGCGCTCCACAGTATCCACATGACCTGACTGGTGCGGCCGCGGAATATGAAGGGATAATGGATAAGTGCACGTTATGCGTGACGCCTTTCGTACCGGGAGCCACACTGAAATCGCCACAGCCAAAGTGTGCACAGTTCTGCGCGACAAAGTGCCGTCTCGGAGGAGATATAAACGACATATTGCCACAGTATAGAGAAGCGAAGGCTCGGAACATAATGGCCTGGCAAGAGCGGGTGTAAGGAGGGATAGGTAACAATGAGTAGTGCAGTTACAGCATACGTGGTCTTCACGGTGTTCACTCAGATGTCAGTGGGTGCGTTGATAGCAATGCTAATCGCCGACTTCCTTGCAAAGAGTAAAGAGGATGCGAAGTTCTTTGAGACCGGGGCATGGATCTGTGTCCCGGTTGCCGCTATCGGCTTGATTGGTATACTTTCACACGAGGCACGGCCGATCCAAGCGATGTTTACGATGACTAAAAACGTGAGTTCATCATTGCTGAGTCAAGAAGTACTGGTGCTTACGATTTTTGTCATCTTAGCCGTGATATATACCGCGATGTGGCTATTAGAGCCGGAATACGGTAGTCTCAAAGGATTCCCAGTGATACCTTCGATAGTAGGGAAGCTAATGCCACTCAGGAAGCCTGTTGGAGTCTTAGCTGCAGTGGTGGGACTTGCGTTCCCCTATATAAGTGCAGCTGCATACATGATTTACACGCTGCCTTCTTTGAATCAGCCAACGACGATACTATTCTTCTACGTTACCGCTCTGCTTGCAGGCGTAACGGCAGTAGCAGCAGTTCTTTCAGTGAAATATACGATGAAAAAAGAGGGAGACGAGCCTTTAGCACGTATGCTCTGGATTACGATGGGGATCGCGCTGGTGATGGTCATTGTGCTTGCCGTAGGACTTATTCTAAATACCGGCATGTTAGAAGTCGCGGAGACCGAATATGCACAAGTTGCGCAACATGAAACGCTAAGCATGTTATCTGGCGAATACTCCACGCTATACATGGCACGATGGGTAATAGGCGTTGGTCTGGCTCTCATATGCACCATAGCACTTGCATTGCCACTGAAGAAGAAGAGCATGGCGACAGCTTCGATGATAGCAATTGTTCTGTTTATCGTCGTGCTCATCGGTGAGCTTATGGGACGAACAGTAATGTTTGGTACGAACGTGCCCCTTGGTGACGTCTTACCCAATATAGAAGCATTCTATACCGCACTTGGGCCTGCAATATAGATAGACAAAAAATAAATGGTTGTGGTTTGAAAAATCCACAACCCACTATTTCTTTTTTTATTTTCGCTCTAATTGTCTAATTTATGGTTTTGACACAAAAGAAGCTATAATTGTTTTCCTGCATTTAACGCGGGCACCTTCTTCCACCAGTATCTCGAACCCGCCGGGGATGCTTATATCCACACGAGAGCCAAAACAAATCTTACCTATCCGTTCACCTTTCCTTATTTCCTGCCCTTCTTCAACTTCGCAGATTATTTTTCGTGTGAGAAATCCCGCTATTTGCACTATTTTCATATCGCCATATTCTGTGCTCAGTTCTAAGGTATTTTTCGTGTTGAAATCGCTGCTACGGAAGAAAGCTGGCTTAAATAAGCCCCTTTCGGGTGTTATTTTTTCCACCACGCCGTCTAATGGCGCGGTAGTGATATGCACATTATGAAGATGCATAAATATGGTGATCGTTCTGCTTTCCTCTCCGATTCTTAATATTTTCCCGCTTGCCGGTGAGAGCATGTGTCCGTTCATCTGATATTCTTCACTCCTGTTAATCCGTTTTGAAACCATATCTTCCTAACAAAGGCACGAAAACAACATCGCATTTTCGTTCCCGCTCTACTCCGTTTTTCTTCTCCACCAAATACAACACTTGCCGGTATTTCCCGATAGGTATAACCATTTTTCCACCGGTTTTCAACTGCTCAAGTAACGGCGGCGGCACATCAGGAGCAGCGCAGGTCACACTTATTTTGTCGTATGGCGCATGTTCAGACAGCCCAAGGGTTCCATCACTGAGTATCACTCTCACATTCTTATATCCTGCATGCTTCAAGTTCTCCTTCGAAAACTCAACCAGCCACTTGATCCTTTCTACGGAATAGACATGCCCTTCATCGCCAATTATCTCAGCAATAACCGCGGCATGGTACCCGGACCCAGCGCCAATTTCAAGCACTTTATCGCCCTTTTTAAGCTCTAAGTAATCACACATCATCGCAACCATGTGTGGTGCGCTTATCGTTTGTCCTTCTCCGATGGGCAACGGATAATCGCCGTATGCCTGGTCAATGATATGAGGAGGTACAAAAAGGTGCCTTTTGACACGCATCATTGCTCTTAAAACACCTTCACTGACTCCTTGTCTCCGGAGAAGTTCAACCAGCCTCTTCCTCTCTTCCTCGTATCCTCGCGCCTCTTCCATCTTTCCGTTAGATATTAAATTAATTAAAAATTATGACTTATGATTTTTGCTACACAGATGATTCTTAGGTATTCGCTCGCTATAATTCGCAGGTATTCACCATCACCTCACCATTCTCCCTCCGCTCTCCGCTTCCTCTCCAAGAAACGATATACCGAGCTATGATGTGCACCATGTATCAGCCTCGCTATTGCTTCATGCGCAGTTCGTATCTGATATGCATAGCCAATCAAGCTTATAGTCTTCCCGTAAACCGAGATTTTAACATCTGCAAGGTTCTCTATTGTCCGTCTCGTTTTTCCATTTCGCCCTATTACACGTCCTTTCACCCGGTTTAAGGTCTTTTGAGAGAGATGAGAGAGAGAAATGACCTCAAAGAGGAGTAAATCGTCATCAAGTAGTTTTAAAACACTTTCTGGAGAAAACCCCCTACCAATCGCCTTTACCACCTCAGCCACTCGTAGCGTTTTTACTGGGTCTCCGCCCTCTATGCCTTCTATACGCACTTCTCCTTCATTACTATCTACGGTTATCGTACTCTCCGATTTCTTCTCTATATCGTCTTTTACGAATCCGTTATGACCGATGAGTACCCCTATTCTATCCTGAGGAATCTTAACGTGCTGGGTCATCATTTGTTTATTGCTCCTTAATTACTGATTGCTCAGATTGTACGTATTAATCATTTTACAAATCTTTGTATTTTAAACTTTGCTCTGAGATTTATTGATTCGTCATGGTTGGTTACTTTGTAGCTCTTTTAGCCCTTCACCATCCGCATTATTTCATCTTCTGAGTACTTTAGACCAAGTTTGTTGAAGTATATAACGATATTTCTCACGTCCCTCAGGAGAAACTTATCGGCATGAGGATGGTCTAAAAGCAGGGATTGCCCCATATCTATTATTACAGGCTCGATTTCAATTTCTGCACTAGTGTTTGCGGTTGTTTCAAGTTCTCGCTCCACATAGCCTTTCATCACGATATTGAACTCGCTGAGATCTGCATGCACCAGCTTTCCTTTCTCATACAAGGTTTTTATGGAGGTAATGATACGCAGGAAAAGTTCTTCGGGTTCAAAATCATCTTTGAGGATGTCTACGGGAATTTCTTTCAATCGTGGCGCTGCTATCCCTTCTTTTCCTATAAACTCCATTATCAGCACGTTTTTATCGCAGACAATCGGCTGGGGAACCCGAACACCGGCATCAAAAGCCCGGTTGAGATTCTTGAACTCTTTACGAGCCCATGCAAATATGATGCTTCTGTGATCTTTCTTTATATTTTCAAACCGCGGGTCGCCAATAATATAATCAAGCATGGCGTTGAAGTTGGCGGTGCTTATTTTATACATCTTTATCGCCAGTTCCTCTTCTTCAGCGCCTAACGCATGAAAGATAACAGATTCCTTACCCCTACTTATAGGTCCTCCCAACGCGGTTATTATCCCTTTATTTGAGAACTTATACAGCGTTTCCAACGTAGGGATGTCGAAGACGTATTGCTCTGTTTTACGATCACGATAATCCTTCTTCCTGCGCTTACCTTTGGGTAATTGCCGTCCGCTCACCCACTTCTCTATTTCAAATAGCCCTTCTTTCTCAGCCATTCTACTTGTGGTCGCTTATATCGGTAGACAACTTCGCCTTTTCCATCCTGAAAGTCCCAGGGCACAACTATTACCACATCACCAACGGCAACCCATTGCCTCCGCTTCAACCTACCAGGGATTCGCCCCATCCGTTCAACTCCGTCCAAGCACTGGACTATTACTCGTCGCCCTCCTAACATCTTATCTACTATCCCTAAGACTTCCCTCTTCCTTTTCTGCGGAATACGCACGCGTATTACTTCTTCCGGTTCTCCTGGTTTATTCAACTTTTTCTCCTCTTCGGCTCGACGAACTTCCTTATTTTACCCTTTCTCAGTTTTTTTCCCCAACGCCTTTACGAAACTTTTAAATTGAATGTGAGTGTTATGAAAAGCAAAGGGATATAGTAATATTAAGTTTAAGCGTATCTTCGAGTAAAAAGTATTATGGTATAGAAAAGAAGGAAGGAAGAAGGGATGAAGTTGAGGAAAAGGAGGAAGGGCATTTTATCACGGCTGCTAAGAGCTTTGTTTTTCAGGAAGGTAACGGCAAAGATTGGCATTTACGGGCCGCCGAATGCAGGGAAGACCACATTGGCAAATGCCATAATCCATACGTTTGTGGATGAGAACGAGGATATTGGAGTGTCCACTGAGGTTCCCCATGAGACGCGACGAGCAGTCAGAAGGGAGGGGGTACTCATAGACTTGAAATCGAAATCCGTGCAGAACCCGTACCTTAACGCAAACCCCGACTCAAACGTAACATCAGCCACAGAGCAAAAGCCGCGAGAGGGAAGATCAAAATTGAAGCTTGATATCGTTGATACGCCTGGATTAGCGACAAAGATAGATTTTCACGATTTCATGGCTTTTGGTTTAGAAGAGAAGGAAGCGAAAAAAAGGGCAAAAGAGGCGACGGAAGGTGTTATAGAAGCGATAAAATGGCTCGATGATATTGACGGCGTTCTGCTCCTGATGGATGCGACCGAAGATCTGTATACGCAAACGAACATTGTGATCATCGGTAATTTAGAAGCACGGAGCATCCCGGTGATCGTTGTTGCGAATAAAAATGACCTCGCGGAGGCAGCGCCACAGAGGATAGCAGATGCGTTTCCTCAGCACACGGTCATACCCATATCGGCATTAAAAGGGGAGAATATGGGTGAGTTGTATAGGGAAATGGCGAGGAGGTTCAGGTGAAATGGACGGTTTCGAGCTAATGGGAGGAGTTAAACGATGGAAATAAAGATGGATCTGATATCTGAAGATAAAATAAATTCGATGAGTTCGACTGAGAAGCTGAGATTTATACTGGATGGCGTGAAGTCTGGTAATATAGTGATATTAGAGGGCGGTCTGACGTCGGAAGAGCAGATGAAACTCATAGAACTCACCATGACTGAGGTAAGCGACGATTTCCCTGGCATAGAGATAAGTGGCTATCAGGCAAAGCGGAGTTTTTTTAATCTGAGGAGAAAGCCGCGACTCACCGTGATCGGGCCTGCGAAGGTGATGCGCACGATAAAGAAGGATAAGGACTTGATAAGCGCAGTCGTTTCTGCGGTCTGATCTAAGTAATTAAGATAAAAAAAAGAAGATGCATAAGTGTCTGAAATGCGGGAAGAATTTTGAAAGAATAACAGAAGCGATGTTGAAGGGCTGCCCAGCGTGTGGTGGCAAGCTTTTTCTTTATTTAAAGGGCGGAGAGGATATAAGCGCAGCGGAGTTGGTGGATCGGATAGAAATAGAGGAACGAGAGCCGTTAGAGGGTGAGAGGATAGAAAGCTTAAGGATTTTGAGTCCTGGCGTATACGAACTCAATCTGGATAAACTGTTAGAGCGAAAGGAGATCGTACTGAGGATAAAGGAGAACGGCACCTACATCGTCCCGTTACCATCGTTGTTTAGAAAGAAGAAGCAAAAACATTGATTGTGGCCGTAGACGAAGGGCCTGTACTATTTTTTGGCTTGATACCGTGTCATAATCACAAATGCTACCATTGCACTGATAATACCCACGGGGATGCCGATGAAAAGTGAAAAGAAAATTTGACTCTCGAGTAACCATGTGACAAAGAAGGTTACAACTATGAAGGTCAAAATTGAAATCAGTATCCTGAAGGCAAGATTAAGGAGGGGGTTCTTCATGTTATTTCCCATTCAGTTCCGTAACATCCACTTCTTAATAAACCTGCACGCTAACTTTTTGTCTATTCTTTATCTTCAATTACTACAACCAAATCTTCCTCTTTTACCTCCGGGTGATTGCCAATGTGAATAGAATATTTAATTTGAAACGTAGTTATTACATCAGCTGTGATATACCAAACAAATATTGGTTCTGCATGCCATTCCATGCCATGTTTTAGATTTTTTAGCCAATAGTGTACAGACATCTTCGAGTTGTTTAATTCTGGACCAATTTGCTTAACAGGGCCTCTATTCACATAAGGAAAGATTGGTTGTGGTATCAAGTTAGATAAAGGAGAAAATTGAGCTAAACTCCCGAGTTGTCCATAAACTGATTGAGGAGGCACGGGTCTGTAAGGCTTTTCTGGAAATTTTGGAAGATCTGCCTCTTTGAGCAGTTCAATGTCATCAGGAGAATTGATCCAATCGTTAGGAAAATAGAGAAAAATATCGATGTTCTCGGCTGGCGAGTTCCCTTCATTAGTCAAGACTGGTGAAATTTCAATCGTTAAACGCAACTCCTGAACACTTTTTCAATCAGTAAGGTATCTTGAGTATTTATCCATGTATTCATCTACTTCTCCATCATACCTTTTGCTCTCACTTGGAGGAATATCCCACATTGTATTCTTTAAATAGGGATGCACCGCCCCTTTAGACTTTAATTCTTCTCTTTCTTTATCTAATTCTTTCTCAATATCTTCATCAGTAAGAATGCCTTCCAAAAGTGTGACCTTAGATATTTTGATAACCGGTTCCAACTTATCACCCGTAGACAAAAGTAGCTGGACTTCAGGCATTGCATTCTGAAATTTCTGAAGTTTATTCCGTAGTCCTACAATTTCTTTATCACGAGAATCCTTAGTTTCTCTTTTCCAGTCATCTGGTGGGGATACAATTTTGATGCCATGATCTTTTGCTTTAAGTTTCATTCCAAAATCTGCGGTCACTATCAAGACCTCATCACCAGTAGATTTATCTTTTAGGGCAAGAGTCGCAGCTATAATTCTATCATCGTAGTTTGACGAGTTCAGTCGGAGGGCTTCCCAATCTACCTCTTCGATAGAAGAATCTGAAAAGTCTACTTGGATTCCACAGGGTACTGGCTTGCCTTCGCTAATTTCATTTAATTTTGAGATTACTTCTTGAGCTCTCCTTTTTATTCGTGTGTCGGGAGCACTATATTTTCTCTCGTCAAGTTCATCTATAACAGCCGGAGGGACTACTAACGTTAGATCATCGCTTTCTAACAGAGTCTTCCAATCTCGTTCGGTAAAAAGCTTATAATGGAGATAAATGTTTGTATCCAACACGAACTTCATGTTGCAATCTTCCTCATTTTCGTTTTTAGTACTTCTCATAACATCAATATACCCGAGATCGATCGCATATATCCTTCTATCTTATTCTCATAACCCCAAGGCATATAAACTTTTCCCTTTTGCTCAGTATTTGTAGTGAAAAAAAGAAAGCTTTTTAGGGGTTTTGAAAAAACAAAAAACGTCAAAATCCTCTTAAGAAGTTTTGTTTCAAATTTTGCTTTTTAGCTCAAACAATCTAGAAGTACGCTTATTTCTCGTTCCTTTCCCCCACTATATAAACTACCTATCCTATATCTATTCGTAGTGCCTATGAATACCAATATGCGTTTACCTGTAAGACCGTCAGTAGAGGAGATAGAAGAATACAAGCCAGGGAAGTTGGTAAAGGGAGCGATAAAGCTGAGTTCCAATGAAAACCCGTTAGGCGCCAGCCCCGAGGTGGTTAGCGCTGTGGTTGAAGCGTTAGAAGCCGGAGAGTTGAACCTGAGCATCTATCCGTGGGAAAAAAATGAGGAAGCGCTTAAAGATGAGATAGCACGGTATATTGGTGTTGACGTATCTAAAATAGTGATAGGCGCGGGCATTGACGGCGTGATGGATACCATCTCCAAGATCTTTTTTGAAAATGGTGACGAAGCGCTTATACCGATACCCACGTTCTCGCTCTACGAGTCATTGGTGAAAATAGCGGGCGCGACGGCGGTTTATTTACCACGCAATCCCGATGCGAATTATGGCATTCCTGCTTTAGATATCATTGCAGCGTCTAACGACAAGACACGCATGATTTTCCTTTCCTCGCCGAACAATCCCACCGGAAACCGCATAACTGGAGATGACGTGCGTACGCTTGCCGAATCCGTACCGAATGCGATGATTGCGGTTGACGAAGCGTACGTGGAATTTGCCAAAAAGTCGCTGGTAAAGGTAGTGAACGACTGTGAAAATGTGCTGGTATTACGCACCTTCTCAAAGGCGTTCGGACTTGCAGGGCTGCGGGTTGGCTATGCCGTACTACCAGAATGGCTGGTAAGCATTTATAAAAAAGTTTCATTACCCTTCACCGTTAACAACGTCGCGCTCACTGCAGCGATTGCTGCATTGAAGGATAAAGAGCACTTACGTAAAAGTATCGAGTTGGTCAAAGAAGGAAGACCGTACCTCATTGAGAATCTGCAGGGGTTGTTTAGGGTGTACCTATCGCAGGCGAATTTTGTGCTCGTAGATGTGTCACCAAAGAGGTCTTCAGAAGTATTTGATGCGTTGCTAAAAAAAGGGATAACCGTGCGCGATTGCTCCTCATTCAGAGGTGCGGGCGATTCGCTTATCCGGATTAGCGTAGGCACTAAAGAGCAGAATGAGAAGGTTGTAGATGCGTTGAAACACTTTACTTTATAAGGGGCCAGACCCCCCCTTATCAACCCGCCCATCCAAATTAGTTCAGTTAAACTCCACCCACTTTAAAAGGTGTGTTTAGACGGATAAAGCGAGCATCCGCTCGAAGGGCTTCCTCGCCTTCTCCATGATTTCTGGTGGAATGACGACTTCGGGCTGCTCGTGCTCCAACGCTGCTTCTATCTTTTCCAATGTGATCATTTTCATCTGTGGGCAGACCGCAGTGTTAGAGATAGGATAAAATTTCTTCCCAGGTGCTTCCTTTTCGAGCCGGTGCAGGAGCCCGATCTCAGTACCTATAAGAAACTCTTCATCTTCCACTGCCTTGCAAATCATCACCATGCCACTGGTTGACGCGATGTAATCCGCTCTGTCCTGGACTTCAGGAATGCATTCCGGATGTACCATGATTCTCGCATTTGGATGCGCGTCTTTCGCTTTCATAAGGTCTTCAAGAGTGATTTGATGATGTGACGGGCAATTTCCATGTTCAGGCACAGGAATAATCGTCTTTGACGTTCCCTTCTGCGCATGATATGCCAAGTTGTGATCAGGGCCAAACAATATGGTGGGTGCATCCATTGCCCCCACTATTTCCTGAGCGTTCGCAGAGGTGCAAATGCAGTCGGCAAGTGCCTT
>DATKWH010000073.1:0-7611 GCA_035529655.1 Bathyarchaeia archaeon | reverse complement strand
TAAAACGAGCGGTGGAGATGCGGGATGCGAGCACAATGGGCACTATTCCGTTAGCTACCGCGCGGATAACAAAGGTCGAGGAACTTGAAATGGGGGACCGGGTATGCGTGGATACCTGCTCGTTGATGGTGCGGGGCGAGGGAATGCTTGTGGGTTCGCAATCTTTTGCGTTGTTTCTTGTGCATTCGGAATCAGAAGAGAGTCCGTATGTGGCGGCGAGACCGTTTAGAGTGAATGCCGGTGCGGTGTATGCATATGTGCTGGTAGGCGAAAAGACGAGGTATTTGTCAGAATTGAAGTCTGGCGAGGAGGTGTTAATCGTGAATGCAGAAGGGAGTGCACGAAAAGCAGTAATTGGCAGGGTGAAGATAGAGAAGCGGCCGCTTATGCTTGTGGAAGCGGCGGTTGATGTAGGAGTCGGTGAGACGCGGATGTGCAGTATCATTCTCCAGAATGCAGAGACGATAAAGTTAATGGGCAAGGATAAGCCGATTTCAGTGGTCGATTTGAAGGAGGGCGATGAGGTCTTGGTTCATGTAACGGAAGCCGCGCGGCATTTTGGAATAGCAGTAGAGGAAATGGTGATCGAGCGATAAGGGGCCAGAGCAGTAAGGGGCCAAGCCCCCCTTACCAACCCTCCTAACCATAAAAAGAGGCCAGACCTCCCGAACACCACTATCTTCATCCTTCAGAGCCAGTATAAGATGTTGAAGGAGAGGAAATCAAAATTCTCAAGATTTTAGGAAGTGCTACGTGGAAAATAGTGGAATAAGAAAATTCTTTTTGTAGAAAACTTTTTATGCATTAAAGGCAATACAGTTTGTTAGCGGGTTAATCCCCCAAATCCGCTGGAAAGATAAAAAGGAGAGGGCGGGGTATAAAGAAATAGGGGGTGAATGTATGCTAAAAAATGCACCTATAGCAACCACCTTGCCGGTGGTGGATATGGAACGCGCCAGGGAATTTTATGAAGAAAAACTCGGCCTAAAGCCTTTGCCTTTACAAGAGCTGCCAGGAAATATGCTTTACGAATGTGGCGAGGGAACAAAACTTGGACTGTATCAACGAGAGTCCACCAGAGCTGATCATACCGTTGCATTATTTATGGTAGAAGATGTAGAAGCAGAGGTGAAGGAGCTTAAACAGAAGGGAGTGCCCTTTGAAGAGTATGATACGCCGACCATCAAAACCGTTGATAGTATAGCTACTCTGGGTCAGCATAAGGTTGCGTGGTTCGAAGATACAGAAGGGAATCTCTTGGCGATAACTCAATTTGGATAAAAGGAAAGAGCCTGAAGGCTATAGTAGCCAAAGAAAACAAAATAAGAAAAGAGGGTTAAAAAAGAAACCTGAAGCGATTTTGCTCCTTAAACACCCGCACGCCAACTTTCAGCCATGAACCGTTTTTTCCGTGATGCGCTTGGGTGACGAAATGAACTCCGTATTTTTCAAAATATAAGCTAATTCCGTTCGATAGAACCAGCGATCCATGTAGACCCTATTAATTTGTATCCGCTTCGTTGTATAAACCCCCATCTAGTTCTACAGATTTATTTTACCGCTCCTTCTTTATTCGCCTCTTTAAACTCATTTTCCAACGTCAAGAGGACTCGCTTTCCGATAATCGCGCAAAGAGTACGATATAACCACCAAGAAGAACAATCGTAAAAACCGCTGGGTATATCAAAAATGAGAATGTCGTAATAATCTGAAAAATATTCCCTTTAATTACCGTGTCGAGGAATGTAAAAACTCGTAATATAAATACCGCTAAAAAAACACTGGCGATCGCATCAAATACCGGACCAGGTAAGTTTAACGGGAAGTGGAAGGCGTGAAATATCTCACCAATTAAAAAAATAAGAGAAATAAGAATCAGGAGTGCAATATTCCAGTTTAAGAATTGCACGCCCGAATTAAAGCGGGCATTGTGAATGAAAAGCGTGAGAAAGTTCACTACGGCTATCATTATCAAGAATAACACGAGGCCCAAAAATCGTGAAATCAAGAGCCAAATAATTGGTTTACGTTTGCTTTTACCATCACTCATGCTATTCGTTCTCAAACCTCCAATATTTTTTCACCAACTGGCGATTAGGCTGTGGACAGAATAAAAAGTTTCTTTGCTCACGCTCTCTTTCCAAAGAAAGGTTGTTGATTACCAGCCATATGGTTATAGTAATTAGAGGATAAATAATCCTCCTTTCTTTTTTCTTTTAGCACAGGTTTTCTTTTTTCTAAAAAGAAAAAGTGTAAAGAAAGGTTAATGCGTGAAATATGCCGCTACTTCCGTTCCCGTTTCTTTTTCCTCCACAGAATCAATCCTGACGAACCCGTACCGTTCGAACTGAACCACATTCCCGAGTTCAGTAGCAATCAAAGGCTCACCTATGCCTTCCTCTATCCCATCAGGTCGCTTCACTACAACTTTTATCCCCTTCGTGGGCGCCCATTGGATAACCGGCATCTCTGTTGTTGGTTCTGTAGCTCTATCAACAACCCGTGCCACTAACGGCTCAGTGCTCACAACTTCCACCGTGCAGAGATATTTCAGTCTTACTTTCAGTCCAGCTTTCAGTTTCGCGAAATCAGCATCACTGAGGTAAACGGTGTTGCCAGTTTCTATCTCCCGATACTCTTCACGACCGGGATGCTTCAATGCCCTGGCCACCAAAGAATCCACTTCTGGCAATCGCATTTCAACAGGATTACGCACAAAGAAGTATCTCCTTGCTTCCGCATCCACCATCTTCCGGTTCTCTGCATACAAATTTTTCATACTCACCGCGATGTCGTTTCGCGTGACCCCCATAGAGATAAAGAATTTACGAATCGCTTCCGGCTTAAACCCTCTTCTACGCAGTGCTCTGAGCGTTGGCAGTTGGGGATCGTCCCAGCCCTCGTATTCGCCGCGTTCTATCGCTTTCCTGAGTTCGGACGTGCTGAATTTACCGAATTCGTGCATTTTTATCTTGCCCCAAAGCATAGTCCGGGGATAGTCCCAGCCAAGATGGTCGTATAAGAACCGCTGGCGCTTCTCCGATTTCATGAGGTCCTTTCCTCGTATGATGTGCGTCAGGCCAAGCAGATGATCCTCGATTGCGGACTCAAAATCCAGCATTGGCCACACCATGTACTTTTCGCCAACCTGTGGTCGCGGATGATCTCTTTTTAAAACTCTGAATGCAACCCAATCGCGTAACGCTGGATCAGGACTTTCAATGTCTGTTTTTATCCGCAGCACTGCTTCTTTCTCTTCATAAACGCCGCTCAGCATCTTTTCCCAATACTCTATATTTTCTTCAACGCTCGCTGTCCTATGGGGACATGGAAGTTTGTGATCTTTATACTGCTTAAACGTTTCCGCAGGGCAGAAGCAGACATAAGCTGCGCCTTTTTTTAGCAACTCCTCTGCATACTTATAATACAAATCTATACGTTCCGATGCCACTATCACCTCATCTGGTCCGGCATCCAACCAAGTACAATCCTCGAGATACCAGTCATAAGCGTCTAATAACGGGCGTTTCAGTACCGGATCGGTATCGTCAAATCTCAGAATGAATTTTCCATCATACATCCTGGCGTATTCCGAGTTGATAATAATGCCGCGAGCACTGCCAAGTGTTGCCGCGCCGTTGGGATTGGGCGCGAACCGCATCACCACGTGCTCGCCTTTTGCGTGCGGCAGTTCGGGCAAGCCAATTTCAGCACGCTCGCCACTTCTCTTCACGTTTATCTCAGCCATTAATTCTGGAGCTATTTTCATCAAAGCCTCCTCTTGATATTTCTTATTCAACGATTCTATACGCTTTATCTCCTCTTGCACCGCTGTTGAGAGATTTTTAGCATCTTTTCTCAAATCTGGATGTTCTGCAAGCATCCTCTTCAGCACTACATCCTTCTTCGGCGATTTACCATATCGCACTGCGTTCTGCAACGCATATTTCCTTATCTCTTCCCTTAAGTCTTCCATTGTTCCTCTCAGGTTCTCCACATGTTAAAAATAAGGTGTGCTAAGAAAAAACTTCTGATTTTGTTCTTGTCGCTGTTGACTTTTGAAAGATGACGCATTTTAAAAAGGCCGGGTAATATAAAAAAGTGGAGACTTATTAATATTAAACAACAAATCTCGGTATTGTGACAACAAATGGAGAGGGTAAGTATGTTGAGCATGGAAGGGAAATATCGCATAGGGGCAATAATGGACGAAAGAAAGATAAAGAGGTTAGGAGGGATAATAACGTAGATGAGATCACATTCAATTTTTAGTGGCTTTCTTCTCGCACTGATTATCTTTTCTATTTTATCCATTCCCCCCCCTATTGCGTCGGGTTCATACGCCGGGGATAAACCGCTTAACACCATCTCGCATGATGAAATTCGTGGCGCAGTAGTTTTTACTTTGGGCGATAGCGAATACAGTGGAGGTATAAAGCATAATGAAACGTACACCGTCAATTTTGATGTTAGTGTTTTGAGCGCTAAAGAGGTGAAATTAGCCCGGCTGTATGTTTACTGGGTTTGGAGCAAAAAAGAGAATGTAGGTGTGTATCCCACGATGGATGTATCGGCCGAAAAGGAAGTTCTGAGCTTTGTTACAACCTATACGGATACGAAGGGATTTGTGGGAAGCTATGATTACTTTTCTGGTGTTAATGTTTACGATTGCAATTTAAACATGGCTAAGACAAATCAGGTCGGTGATTCTTATTCTTATTCGGTTACCGTAAAGAATGTGGATGCGAATGGGAGCACGTTTTGTGTTCAAGGAATCGGGTTATTGGTGATATACGAGTGCCAGGATCACGATCTGGATTGCCCGTACATCGAATATTGGGTCAACGAAGGTTGCGACATGATTTATGCCGAGTATGGAATCACGCCGGAGATGGCGACCAGTAAGATTTACTTTGACGGAGAGATAGACGTAAAAACTGTAAGAAAAGCGCATTTAATAACCGTTGCCCCTTCTGGTGGATATGGCTCAGGCGGAGAGACCGCGCATAATAGCTTATACTTTAATGAGGAAAGCGGCTGGCTCAGCAAGCTTCCGTTACTAAAGCAGTTGGTCAGACTATTGTTTGGATACGGAGGGGGAGCTTGGAGCAATGTTTATATTGCGAACGATGCTGTCCAAATAGGAGTTGACCAGCGAGATGTTACAGATTATATGAAGCCTTCGAACAATTTTGCGGCGATTCAGGATAATCAGGACTATATGATGGTAACAAATGCGGTGCTGGTCGTGGAGAAGATAGCGGAAAACGAGGAGACAAAATGAAATGACGGTTGAAACGCAGGGATTGACAAAATACTATTGGATGGGTACGGAAAAAGTCGTTGCATTGGAGGGTTTGGACTTGAAAATAGAAGAAGGCGAGTTTATTTCAATTGTGGGTCCTTCAGGATCTGGAAAATCTACGCTTTTAAATATCCTCGGATGTCTGGATTCGCCAACGAAGGGCAAGGTATTTCTGGATGGTGCACAGGTGGATTATAGAAATAAGAAGTCGTTGGTGATATTGCGTAGGAAATTTTTGGGTTTCGTGTTTCAAACATTCAATTTGATACCGACGTTGAATGCGGTGGAGAACGTGGAGTACCCCATGTATTTCAATAAACCGCTAAAGTCGAAAAGCGAGAGAAAAGAGAGGGCAATGAAGTTATTGGCATTGGTAGGTCTGGAGAAACGTGCCAATCACCTTCCTTCGGAACTTTCCGGCGGTGAACTGCAACGGATAGCAATAGCAAGAGCCTTTGCCAACGACCCAAAGCTTATATTAGCTGACGAGCCTACCGGGAACCTCGACTCCGTGACGGGGAGAAGCATATTGGATCTGCTCACGCGTTTAAACAATGAAGAGAGGATGACTATCATAATGGTGACACATGATTTTGAATCAGCGAAGAGGATGGGCACGGTGATCAGGATATTGGATGGGAGGATTCAGGAACAGGAACGATGATGGAGTTATTTTTATTAGCGGGCAGGCAGTTGAGGCGGAAGAAATTGCGGGTGTTTCTTATCGTACTGGGTATAGCCATCGGTGTTGCGGCAGTAATTGGCGTAACAGCTCTGGGCGAAGGAATTCGCGTTCAGGCGGTTGAGCAAATCAAAGCTTCACATGATCTCACCACGGTAGAGGTTTCGGCAGGTGCAGAAGCGGGAAACGTTACATTAATAACCGAATCAAAAATCAAAGCGATTAAACAGGAGGAGCACGTTTTATTCGTGGCGCCGTACGTGAAGGACTCGTACGTCACGCAGAATAATACCTATCTTGCGGTTAAGGGGGTTACGCCAGAATACAGAGGTATTCATAGTAATCTGGAATTAGAGCGTGGAAATTGGTTTGATGAGAGTACGCATAGCAACTATACCCAGATTGTGCTGGGCTACGATGTTGCAAAGAGATTAGCAGTGACAGAGGATTTAGGAGTTGGCGATGAGTTCGTTGCTAAAATCCGGCTGTATGGAGAGGAAGGGCCCCCACAAGACAAAAGTACGGCACTTAAAATCGCGGGTATACTGAAATCAGCAGGTGATGAGCATGACAACCAGGTATTTGTAGGCATCACGGAAGCGATGGAGATGGATGAGAAGGATGCTTATGATGGCTTATTGGTAAAAGTGGATGACCCTGCTTTTGTTGCTTCTGTACGAGAGAAGATAGAGGAAATTGGGTTGAACGCACAATCCGCGCAGGATGTGATTGACGAAGTGAACAGATTAATGGTGGCAGTAACGCTTGTTTTAGGCTTTTTTTCCGGTATCTCGCTCGTTGTTGGTGCTCTTATGGTGGTGAACACGATGATTATCTCGGTTTACGAGCGAACGAAAGAGATAGGGTTGTCAAAGGCTTTGGGAGCATCGGATTTGGATATTATGAAGATCTTCCTTGCAGAATGTCTGATTATAGGAGTTATGGGCGGGATTTTTGGTGATCTGCTTGGGATTGGCTTTTCCGTAATGATAGACCTCGTAGGTAAACCTTTCCTGATAAGTACACTTGGTGGCGAATTGGGTGCAAGCTTACAAGCAGGTAGTATCACCGCAATCACTCCTTCGATACTGGCGGTGGGATTCGCTATTTCGCTGGTTCTTTCGATTATCTCGGGTTTGTATCCTGCGAGGAGAGCGGCGAGATTGAGCCCTCTGGATGCTTTAAGGCAGATATAGATAGAGGAGGGCTATGACGCGTTTTTAAAAAGAGAACGCACAGAGTTAGTAACACTTTATTTTCTTAATAAGGTAAAAAATCTACCTATCAGAATTTTAATCTTATATTTAACGATATTTATATAACAAAGTTTATAAAGAGTATCAACAAAGTGGCTTTATATCTTACAAAGATAAATAAAAAGAAGAGATGATGGAGGGGATGAAGAAAAAATGAAAAATTGGAAGAGTAGTGTCATATTTGCTATTGCGCTATTAGCTCTGATGGCACTGGTTGGGAGCGTCGCGGCACAGCCTGATCTGAACGTGACCAGTATCACCATAAATCCTGGTGATACACGTGGCGACGATATAGTTCGGGCTTACATTAATGAGAGCAATAATGTCACTGCAGTGGTGGGCAACGAGGGAGACCAACCAGCAGGAGC
>DATKWH010000072.1:0-12812 GCA_035529655.1 Bathyarchaeia archaeon | reverse complement strand
CTCCTCCTTATCACTTCCGTTTTATCAATCACTCTTACTTCCGGCTTCATCTTCTCATAAACCGAACTAACCCTGAATTCTTTAAACTACCCTTCTATGCCTTTTAATTCTACAGCCGAATGCGGCTTTACGACACACGGTCTCAGCAGCGTGTTGAGCTGCACCTCTTCTGCCTTTATTTCCGGGGTTATGACGCCATTTCCGCACCCGATTTCTTATTCTCCACAATGAACCTCATTTGGAGACTTAGCGTGCCTTTGTATCCTTTCCTGAATTCCTTCAGCCCCGCGTTATCGCATCGAATATTTTTTCAAGAACGTCGCCAACCTTTTGCTATCCTTATCTTTCTTTATCATAATATCCGTTTTGAGCACGTCCACTCCAGTATCTACAGAGCATTCGTCGTTCTTATCGATGACCAGCACATCTAAGAACTCCTTGTAACAAGTGTACACCCCGTACGGAGAAACGTCAACCCCTTTTGCACGCATGAGTTTGCCTGCAGGACCACTCACCGCTTCAGTGCCAACGATAGGTGAAATCGCCATCACGATCTTCCACTTTAGAAGTTCTCTCATTCCCTTCAAACTGAGAATAGGTCCAACGCTTGTTATCGGATTGCTCGGCCCTATGAGCACCAGCGCTTCGGATTCTTTCTCCAGCGCTTCTACAACTGCCTTTGACGGTTTTACTTTATCTATGCCCTCAAAGTGGACATCTAAAACCTCCGGCTCACCCTTGCGTACCACCCAGAACTCCTGAAAATGGAACTCGCCTTCAGGCGTAAGAATCTTCGTGCGTACCGTTGCAGGCTCATCAGTCATCGGTAGTATCCTTATACGATCTGGTATACCTAAGCTTCGTGCAAGCGCCGCAGTCGCTTCGGTCAAACTTTTTCCTTGCCGCAGCAGCTCGGATCTTGCGATATGCGTTGCTCTGTCCTTATCACCAATCATCAGGTGCTCCGGATGCTGCAACCGCTCCAAAGCGTTATGCGTATGAAAGCTGTCATCCTTGACGCCCCACCAGGTCTTCTTGTCCATTATGCCTGCTAAGGTGTACAATACAGAATCAACATCCGGGCAGAGCAAATTTCCTGAAATCCTGATGTCTTCCGCAGTGTTCACTATTATATTCAGCTCTTCTTCCTTGAATACCTTCTCCAGTCCCACCAGCAGCTTTGGTGTTCCCGTACCGCCTGAAAAAATGATCATAATCTCCTAAAAAGAGGGTTATGAGATAAAACTATATTACTTAAATTGTGGTTTATTCAACATAGTTACGCTAAACAAAGGACTGCATCGATGCCTTTGCTTTACCACCTCTGCATAAATATCAGCGTGCAGCCACGTGTATAGAGAACGTTTCCAGAGGTTCCACATCCGTTTCCCACGGCCGGTGATAGACCAATTTAAGGACAGTCTGACCTGCATTTACACATTCAAACCGGATGATTTGCACACCGCCACTACCGACGATACCCGATTCCTGCCTATTCGGAATAAATTCTATTTCGCCTACTTGCCGCATGACCTGCTCACCAGGGGCGTCAACCACTTCCCATGTGTAGCCCGTGGTTGGGTTCGCGTTCAGAGTGATGCTTAAGACTTGACCGCTCTCAAGTTCTACCGTGCTACCGTTGTCCGCTGCGGTGAGCTGTACCTCGCTGGGACTATACGCCATCAACACCACAACGATGAGCAGTATGGCAATAATTACCCCACCGACGATGTACGTCTTCTTTTCCATTGCGATACAGTACCTTTAATGTATATTATTGGCACCATAGGTATAAAAGCCTCTCGACTGCGTGGATGGATAGATAAACGCACGTCACAAGCGTCACGTAAACTTAAAATTACAATCATTTCGTAGATTATAAAGGAGCACGAGAGGTATACTCAGCATACCAACGAATACATGCAGTTGTAATTCACCCATACGAATAAAGGTAATTAAGAACATACCCCCCGCAAAAATGCCCGTTAATACAAGAGCAGGAATTAAATACGTGAACAGTTTTTCACGAAACGTAAACTCTTCTACTTCTCTGAACCCCTTATTGCTCTCAGCCAATGTACGACGGCGATTATAAATCATTCTAATCGAGTCCATAGCTATTGCACTCAGCCACGCACAACCCACAAGCATTAAGAGGACGAGCGGTATGTCATAGTGATTCTGAGTGAAAAAATAGAGGAGTATAACATAAACAGGAATGGTTAAGGGTCTCAAACACTTCTCACTTTTAGTTAAGTCATCAGAAAGCCCAAGTTTTCTCCGCGCTTGATACACAAACACCTCTTTAAATGCCGCTAAAAATTCTTTATGTTTCACTGTTACCACCTTTTCTATAATCAACTACCATTCAGATATTTAAATAAAGGCTGAATATTATTCCCACCTCTACCATAGCTTCCCATTGAGGTTTAGGATTTGTTTGGTAGTATTGGTATGTATTGAGGTTTAGGATTTTCTACGGAGATAAACAAATACGGTAGTGATATATGACCGCGTAAAAAACAGCAAAAATTTAAATATCTTAAAAATAAATAGAAAACACACAGAGATAGAAAGTAAAAATGGATGAGCTAAAAAAGGGTGATATTTTCTCTATCGCCGGCTTGGAAAACGTGCGGATAAGCATAGGGGAATTAGTGGAGAAAGAGGAAGAATGGGAGCCGATGGGGCCCCATCCAATGCCGAGCATAGCCACACTTCGAGACTGGGACTTCAAGCTGTTGAACAGATATAAGCCTTTTTATGCACCGTTATGCGATATGTGCTGTCTCTGCACTTACGGGAAATGTGACCTCACCGGGAATAAAAAGGGTGCGTGTGGAATAAGAATGGACGCACAGCAGGGCAGAATTGTGCTTCTTGCGTGTTTGGTGGGTTGTAGCGCTCATTGTGGTCATGGAAGACACCTTTTGCACGATATGATAAAGAAGTTTGGACGAGACGTTCCTATAGATTTTGGACCCGGAGTGGATATAGAAGCGCCGCTTACAAGATTGATATGTGGCATAAAACCGAGGACTATAGCCGATTTTGAGAGAGTATTCGATTACATCGAAGAGCAGATAGTTCAGTTGGCAGATGCGCTCCACACTGGTCAGGAAGGCTCGTACATGGACTTCGAGTCAAAAGCGCTTCACATGGGTATGCTTGATTCGCTAAACAAAGAAGCGGCTGATATTATTCAGATTGCGTGTTATGGTATGCCGTCGAGTTTTGAAGGTGGAGGACCCGACGTTCCGCTCGTTGACGTAGGAATAGGAACGATAGATACAAATAAACCAGTTATTATTGTTATCGGTCATAACGTGCCTCCGGCTGCGGATATAGGCGACTATTTGACGGAGAACGGACTTGAAGAGAAGGTTGAACTCGCTGGTATTTGCTGTACCTCTATTGACACCACGCGGGTGTATAAAAAAGCGAAGATAGCTTCCGCACTTGGCAGGCAACTGCGTGTGATACGGGCAGGAATCGCGGATGTCATCGTGATAGATGAGCAATGCATCCGTGCAGACATCTTAGAGCTTTGCCAGAAGGTGCACTCTCCTCTGATCGCAACGAACGACAAAGCAATGCACGGGCTGGTGGATAGGACTGATGATGATCCGGATAAAATAGTGGATGATTTAGTGAATGAGCGAGTGCCTGGGGTCGTAATACTCGATCCTGAGCAGGTGGGCGAGGTAGCGGTGAAGACCGCACTGGAAATGGATAAGAAGCGGAGGAAACTACGCCTGATCCTCAGCGATGAAGAGTTCAAATATTATGTGAACGAGTGCATAGAATGTGGGAATTGCACGCTTGCATGTCCTGCCGGGCTTCATATTGGAGAAGCAAATCAAAGTGCCGCAACAGGAACCGTAAAACCACTCTCCGACTTGTTCGACCTCTGCGTTGGCTGTGGCAGGTGCGAGCAGGTTTGTAAGAAGCATATCCCGATTGTGGATGTCATAACAAAAGCGGCGTATCCGCAGCTAAAAGAAGAGAAAGGGCGAATGCGCATCGGACGAGGGCCTATATGGGACAGCGAGATAAGAGAAGTAGGTGCTCCCATCGTCCTGGGGACCATTCCGGGGATTATCGCACCGATAGGCTGTGGAAATTACCCCAACGGGACAAAGGATGCATGGCTTATCGTAAAAGAGTTCGCGGAACGGAATTATATCGTTACGTTGACCGGCTGCATGGCTGTTGATGTTGGTATCTGGAAGGATGAAGAAGGTAAAACACTGTACGAGACGCATCACGGCGGGTTCGGTGCCGGTGGCGTGCTCAACATAGGCTCGTGCGTTTCCAATGCGCATATACACGATGCAGCGATAAAAGTGGCAAGTATATTTGCAGGGCGACCACTGAGGGGCAATTATGAGGAGATAGCAGATTACATTTTGAGCCGGGTGGGTGCATGTGGTGTTGCGTGGGGCGCGATGTCACAGAAGGCGGCTTCTATCGCAGCAGGCTTTAATAGACTGGGTGTTCCCGCGGTAGTAGGCCCTCATAGTGCAAAATACCGAAGGGCTTTCCTCGGTCGTGCAGACCTAAAAGAAGATTGGAAGCTAATAGATGCCAGTGATGGTTCGGAGATTTATATCGAGCCTGGTCCACAGCATTTACTGGTGGCGTGTGAAACGGTGGAAGAAGCGTTGCCGATGATCGCAAAGCTCTGCTTAAGACCTTCTGATACAGACCGAGGGCGTTCTGGAAAGCTGACGCATTACATTGACCTCAACCTGAAGTATCTCAACACGTATCCTCGCGATTGGCATCTCTTCGTGAGGACTGCAAGCGACCTACCCCTTGCGACGAGGAACGCGCTATTGAAGAAGCTTGAGGACGAGCAAGGCTGGGAGATAGACTGGAAGATGAAGAATATACTAGAGGGCCCGATCAGGGGCTACGACCCCTCATTTAACCCGACCAATTTAGAACGGTTGATAAGGGAGAAGAAATAAAGGAGCAAATAAAGATGGGGATGGAAATACCGTTTGACGTGGCAAATATCCCTGGCCCTGAAATGGGAGAGGTTGTATCGCCAGAAGTGATAGGCAGTTATATCTCAAATGCGGAAAGACCGCTGCTCGTTGTTGGCTCAGAGATACTGCGAGATGATTTCTTTATAGAAATAGCGATAGAAATAGGTAAGAAAGGGATTCCGATAGCAGCAACAGGTCATAGCATACGAGGTTTTGTAGCTACAGAATACGCCGATAACGTAACGTATTACAATTTGCACGATCTCACCAACTGTTTAAGAGACCCGAACTGGTCGGGATTGGATGGAACGGGGAATTACGATTTCGTGATCTTCTTTGGTATACTCTACTATTACGCATCGCAGATGCTCTCGTGCATAAAGAACTTTGCAACTGATCCTTTGATTCGTGCTGTCTCTATTGACAGATATTACCATCCGAACGCGAGGATGAGTTTTTCGAATATCACACCGAGGCGGGAAGAGGAATATAAGGATATGCTGAATCGATTGGTAAAGAGCATAAGGAGGTAAACAGAAGTAATGGTGAAAGAGAAAGGTAATCTAATGGATTTAGAGGCAGAAGTAATCTATAACGGGCTGTGCTGCTACTGCGGCTCTTGTGGTGCATTCTGTAAGGAGTACATAACCTACGAGAATGAGCTGCCGAAGACAAAGAAGAAGTGTTATGAGATCTGCGGTGCGTGCTATGATTTCTGTCCAAGGACGTTCTTTGCTCCTTTTGAGGTTGACATGGCGGTGTTTGGCGACTTAAGAACGGATAATCTTTTAGGCTATTACCAGGGCGAAATACTAACCGCACGCGCAACTGATGAAGCCGTCCGCGATAAGGCGCAGGATGGCGGGGTTGTATCCGCATTGCTTGCTTTCTTGCTTGAGCACGGTGAGATAGATGCCGCGGTTGTATCGAAGACCTCTGAGAACTGGGAACCCGAACCTTTCGTTGCAACCAAGAAAGAGGATATTTTAGCTGCGGCTGGATCGAAATACACGCAATGCCCGTCGGTATTAGGAGTTGGAGACGCATTTGAGGCAGGCCATAAAAATATCGCACTTGTTGGGTTGCCTTGCCACATCCAGGGTATGAGAAAAGTCCAGTTGTCGAAAGGCTTTGATGTCGGTGCTGATAGAGTGAAGCTCCTCATCGGGCTTTTATGCACGGAAACGTTTGACATGGCTATGCTTACTAAAAAGCTGGAAGAGTTAGGTACGAGCATAGAAGAGGTCGAGAAGTTCAACATAAAGAAAGGCAGCTTCATCGTCCAAACGAAAGCAGGTAAAGGAATAAAGACGCCGATAAGGAAGATGCGGGAATGTGTACGGGAAGCGTGCAACTATTGCTACGACTTTGCAGCGGAGTTCGCTGATATATCTGTAGGATCAATAGGCTCAGAGGACGGCTGGTCAACGGTGATAATGAGAAGTGAAGCAGGTGAGGATTTGGTGAAGCGAGCGAAGAAAGCAGGGCTCATAGAAACAGAGAAGCTTTCAGAAGAGCAAATAGAGGAAGTAAGGAATTTAGCATCGTTTAAGAAGCGGGAGAACTTGAAGCATATCTACGAGAAGACGGAACCGATTAGCATCCTGAATATGCAGGTAGCGCCTGAGATGCTGGAACGGTTCTTGAGTGGAGAATGAACTTTTATATAAAGGATTCATTAATTCCTGCCAGAATCTCCTGTATGTAATTGCTCAATATCCTGTGGTATAAATTCTAAGCACTAAACTCAAAATTCAAAACCAACCTTTTTAGGATTTAGGATTTTTAAATTGTTTAGAGTTTAAGATTTAGGATTTAGGATTTCCCACCTCTTATTGAGCATATTCGTCTGTATCAATCTTTGCCTTTCCCGGGATGTCTGTTCAGTGCAAGCCAATAAGTACTCAATTCTCGTATCATTTTTGAGAACTCACCGAAGCCGAAGGGTTTCACAAGATAACTGTTGGCATGGTTGCGATATGCCTGGGCTATATCCTCTTTGCTATCCGATGTGGTGAACACCACGACGGGTATGCTTTTTAAGTCTTCCGATTGCTTTATCGTAGCGAGCACTTCATGGCCATCGAGTTTAGGCAGTCGCAAGTCAAGAAGAACCAAATCGGGTAGAGGACTTTTTCCCTTGTCCGCATAGTTTCCACGACGGAATAGATAACCGAGTGCCGCATCGCCATCGCTAACCAGATAAATCTTATTTTCTGCACTTGCATCTTCAAGAGCTCGCGTTATAAGTATTGCATGCGCCTCGTCATCTTCAACAAGCAGGATCACGGCCAGGTTGCCTTTCGTTTTGCCACCCCCATATGCTTAAGTATACTTAGATGCATACACAACCGCTGCGTAATAGAAATCGAGCATATATAAAGTTTTCGGCAGCGTTTCCACTGGAGAATGGGATTTATTTTTTCTTACTGTATCCTGCATCTTCACGTAACCGGCAGCGTAAAACAAATCGTGCTCCCTTTACCCTTCTCCGATTCTATCCAGATTCGACCGCCATGCACCTCGATTATTCGTTTCACGATTGCTAATCCTGCGCCAGTGCCTTTATTATTCCTCTCTATTTGATAAAACAAATCAAAGACTTTCGTGTGCTGGTTTTTGTCTATTCCTATGCCATTATCCTGCACAAAGAATACCGTTTCTTTGCTTTCGCCCTCTGCACGATGCCCGATCTCTATTCTCGGCTGTAATTGTCCGCTCATGTAATTTATACTGTTCTCAATGAGATTCACCAGCACCTCAGCTATCCGCATCCGGTCCACATGAACAGTGGGGAAGTCCTCTGCTACGGAAACTTCAACGCCACTCGACTTTATCTGCTCTGCGGTCTGCTCCAGTGCTTCTTTAACAATTTCGCCAAACGGTACATCCTCTGGTGGATTCACCACAAGCCCGATACGAGAGAGCTCCAATGTGTCTCTCAAAAGTTTTTCCATCTTTGTAGTGGCGTTCTCTATATATTTCAAATTGTCTGCCGCTTTACCAACCTTATTTTGTTCTAAATCCTCCTGTATCATGCCGGTGAAACCCTGTATGGTAACAAGTGGTGACCGTAGGTCGTGAGAGACTGTGTAGGTGAACCTTTCTAACTCCCGGTTCTTCGCTTCAAGTTCTTTCAGGAGGCTTTCTCGTTCCTCCTCCGCTTGCTTTCGCTCGGTGATGTCCCGGATTGTTCCCTGATAACCTATTACGTTCCCGTTTACGTCTTTCTTTGCCACCGATGTAATAAGTGTGTTGACGATACTCCCATCTTTTCTTCGTAGATTGACAGGGAACTCTTTTGCAAATCCTTGTTGCTCAATTATTTTGGTATGCCTTTCCCGTTCCTCAGGCGCTTCATAGAGGTCTGGTATTCTAACATTGAACAAATCATCTTTGGACTCATACCCTAAAAGTTCCAGTGCAGCATCATTCATGTCCAGCCACCTACCATCTTTGGAGGTAATGAAAACAGGGTCTCTTGAGGTTTTGAAGAATGACCGGTATTTCTCCTCGCTCTCATGCAACTTATGCTGGAACTGCTCCAGCGATTCTAACATCCCGTTGACCGAGTCCGCAAGGTTCGCGAATTCATCTCTTCCTGCTAAAGAGATTCGCTTCGAGAGGTCACCGCTTGTGCCTATGCTGCCAACACTAGTGTTGAGCTGACTCAACGGAGAGAGCACCGATCTATCCAAAAACAACAGGATCAACACGCTAAACACCAGACCAATTGATAGAATAAAGAGGATAAAATAATTCACGGTGGTTTGACCCTGCCTGTAGATACTTCGCGGCATATCCGCTTTCAATACAAGACCCGGTCTTCCGTAAATATCCTCTATCAGGGCGTATCCCGCAATGGACTCCTCGTTCAGTGGCTGGATGAAAATAGGATCATCTTCCGATAGGAATGGTCTCGCAGCTTGTAAATCGGAAGGCATCTGCGAATCGTCGAACCGATGCGCACTGAGAGACAATTGTGTTGTCTCTGCCAGATTCTCTATTTCTGCTGTGTCGAGGTAGCGTCCCATAATCAATGTACCACGAATCGGACCTTCATCGGTACTTGTTACAATGGGGCGTGAAGCGATGAGCATGGGATCTTCTGGGGCTGGAAGAAGGACGATCCCCGTAATGCTACTCTCTACGTCTGGGTGGTTTATAATAGGAGCGTTTGGAGAAAGGTGCTCCAGTAAACTCTGCGGAACAGGTATTTCTTCTTCACTCTCCAGATTGACGGCCTTACCGAAAACGATCTGACCGGATGTGTTGATAAATAGAATAACGTCGAGCCTTAAACCGGGGAACTTTTCATCAACGAGATTCGACTCGATATACTCCTCATTACGATCCTCAATGAAAGCGTAGGTATAGTCCCACGCGGCCCAATCATAAGCTAAAGCATCCATAGCGGAGAACTCATCAGACAGGGCATTCATAACTCGTTCAACATTCTGCCGGGTATTCTGTTCCTCCAGTTCAGAGAAACTACTAAGTATAAAAATTTGCGAGATTACAAATAGAATTACGATTAGGCAAACGATCGTCACGCCAATGGTAAGCAGTACCTTCTTTTGTAGTGTCATGTTGCTATATTATATTCATGCAAATTTTATCTTACCGTATAAAAGCTTTTTAATCTCTTGCTTTCATTCTATCCTTTATCGTATGTGGGTTCAAACTTCTTACCGATTGCGTCTGCAATCTCTCCGTCTTCTACTACCAGAGCGCCTTGATAACCGCACTCGCGGCATGCGTATATCTCGCCAAGCCATGGCTTATAGTTCAGGTTTTTAGAGCCGCAACGTGGACAGCATTTAGCCATATTTTATACCTACCGTAATCCTGACGCCAGATCCATCAATACCGCTCTCGGGTCTTTCGCCTTCACGACGCCTGAAGCCAGCAACACGCCATCTGCACCTAACTCGAGTGCCGCTCTTACATCCTCCCCGTTGGTCACACCGGCACCGCAGAGCACAACGCAGTTCTCATCGACGCGCTTCACTTCCTTTACCGTATCCTCTACTATTGCAGGATCAACTTTTGATACTGACCTACCAGTTCCTATCAGTTCCGGAGGTTCAACTGCAACTGCATACGGCTTCAGTTCCGCAACTGCCGTACTCACTGCGATATTATTCGTACAGACAATAGTTAGAAGGTTTAAGCTCGCTGCTTTGGTAATGATAAAATCTATATCAGCTATTTTCAGCCGGTGCTCAGAATGATTTACCAGTGACCCGATTGCGCCCGCTTCCTTTACTGATTCCAGCGTTACGAACCCGGTTTGACTGCCGGGCTCCACAGCGTCAACATGCTGTGCGAAACACGGTATATCTACCGACGAAGCGATCTTCGCAAGATCCACCTGCTGCGGACAGATAGCAATACTTACACCCTGCTCGACTGCAACCTCTGCGCATATTTTAGCGAGTTTTAAACCTTTATTACCCGCAGATTCCACGTATGCCTTTTCGTTCAGCACGATCACCGGCAGGTTTATTTTCAATCCAGATTCCATTTTTTTCTCATCCTCCACACTCTTAAAATACTGAATATACTGTCTTATAACTTTGTTCGTTTTCCTTTTTAGAAGAATACCTACAAAAATTTTAGGTAGGATCAATCCATGAGTGTCTTCTCAACCACTTCCTTTATATCCGTTGAAACGTCCTCCTTCTCTCTATCGCCATACACAATAAACGTATTGTTAAAGTAACTTTTAAGCGCTAAAAACTGTTCCCTGACTTTCTCTAACCTCTTCTCCTCCTCAAACAGTTCAACGTTGTCTCTGGATCTGGTAATCCTATCTAAACAAACCCGTGGCGGTGTGTCAATAATAAACGTAAGGTCCGGCTTTCTGAATCGTGAGTTAATCTCTTTTAAAAACGCTACGTCGTTATCCACAGCACCAAACGCTAAAGAGGACAAAATATACCGATCAGAGATGACGATTTTATGTGCGCTCAACGCAGGTTCAATCTCGGTCTCTAAATGCTCCGCTCGATCAGCCGCAAAAAGCAATTGTAATGCTAACAACGATAACTCCGGGTTACGATTAAGCGCGGATTTAATCAACTTGCCGATAGGTGAAGCTGTTGGTTCCTTGGTCAGCAAAACCTCTTTGTTTGCGCCTTTAAGAAACTCAGCTAAAATAGCAGCCTGCGTTGACAACCCTGCGCCGTCTAAGCCCTCAATCACTATCAGTATCCCATTTTCATCGGTCATATCATACTATTTCCCCCATAGCATCTCCTATATTTAAAGTCCATCGCATCACTGATTACCTGATTCTGCGAATTCGGAATTCTCAATCTCCTGCTTTCTGAGCTCGTTAGCAAACCAGACCGTACGCTGTGGGAAGGCTATCTCTATTCCCTCATCTTCAAGAGCCGTCTTTATTTTCCAAAGAAGCTCCTTTTTTACCCCATACCACTCGGTCGTAGGTACCCATATTCGCACGATAATGTTAACCGCGTTATCGCCAAGGTTATCAACGAAAATATCGGGTGTTGGATTTTTAAGGGTGAGTAGGTGCTTTTCATGGAGATTATTGATTATCCCTATAGCCTTATCTGCATCGTCGCTATACCGTATCCCAACGATATACTCGAGCCTCCGGGCTACATACTCAACATAGTTCGTTATATTAGTAGTGAAGACTTTCTCATTGGGTATCCGCACGTATAATCCTTCAAACGTTCTTAACGTGGTTGAAATAATGCGGATATCCTCTACCACTCCTGCAATTCCGGCTATGTTCACTGCCTGCCCGATCTTCATAGGTCGCTCAATAATCAAGAAAAGCCCTGATATCAGGTTGCTTACGACACTCTGACTGGCAATACCGATCACGATACCTGCTATGCCTCCAGCAACTAATAAACCAGAGGGGTTTATTCCAAGCGTTGGAAGAACCGCAAGTACTGCAATGATAATAATGCCGTAGTATACAACTTTGGTCATAATCTCTAACTGGTCCTTGCTAACCTTATCCCTGAAGCCTCTTTTGAGATTGATGGTTAAGCTTTTGGCTATTACCACTGCAACGGCAAGAATCACGATGATTCTAAGGATATCAAGAAGAGTGACGTCTCCATAGATCCCAATATCAGGAATCATAATCCAACCTCCATCACAAATTTTGTTGTAGTTACCTGGATTTTCTTTGCCGTGTAAAGCTCCATAGCCTTCGTCATCCCTGCCTCAAGCGGGGCGTCAATAAAATCGGTCTCAGCATTGTGTCCGTGCATGATCTTCATTGTCGCCCGCATCGCCACGAGATCATCGCGGTAATATATCTTCATGCCATACGCGTTGAAAACGGCTTTTGTTAGTTTAACCCAATTGCTGGTCATATTGGTTATATTGAGTTCTATGACACCCTCGTGAAGCGGATTTACTGCAGGTCTTGTAGAACAAACTTTGCTTCGCCAGTATTTACAGATAACGCCACTTCTCGGGTCACCGTAAAGGGTAAATTTCTGTCGTGCCAGGGTGAGAATATCAAGAACTTCCACGTCGCCATTAGCAGATATTAAAACGCCAATTTCGATGGGATAAGTGATGAAAATTTTTCTGGTTGCCTTAGGTTCAACCAAAATACTCTTTTCGAATTCGATGAGAAGAGATGAGGTTAGTTCCTTTGGCTTGTTTAACGGTTCGACTGGATTGATGAGCACTTTTCCCGCTCCTAACAGGAGTATCTTCTCCACTTTCGTATCAGCACACTCACTCCGGTAAATAAAAGCCTCTCCCTCTCTTTCAAGGGATAGCGAAATTTCTTCTGTTACAATCTCTAAAGGGATATCA
>DATKWH010000071.1:0-8078 GCA_035529655.1 Bathyarchaeia archaeon | reverse complement strand
ACGAGCATAGAAAGGAGCACTTACTGCGATTTCCAAACCAGAAGTTCTTTCAAAATGTTCTATTTCTAACAATTCTCTAACGGCTTCATGAACATCATTAAAGCCGAACTTTCGTATTTCTTCTTCTACTTCTTCCTCCTTAAAAACGTCGGAATGCATACCATGAATTAACTCTAGTAAGGGATATCCTTCTTTATTTATTATCCTTTCATGATGTGAAGGAAAGCGATCTTCGAGAGAACATAAATCTATGCTACTTCCAAAATGAATTTCTATGTCTCTCAGTGTTATTTTTCCTGTTTTAAAGTTAGAAAGCAGTGAATTTAATTCTTCGAAAGGGAATACGTAATGTAATATCTGGAATTTATGAGTTTTTATTTCTCCAATCCTGTTTTCTATTCCCTCAAATTGAGTTTCAATATCTTCTCGTCCTTGATAAGAGAAGCGTATGACTGTCAGCGCATTGACCCATTTAGCATCTTTCTTTCCGGTAGCAACTCGCAAATCAATGCTTTTGTACACACCACCCATCCAATCAATAAAATTAGATAGTTTTACCTTCCTCATTCGTTCATCACCTCAACCCGATTTAGATTAGTTCTCTGTTAGCTTGTTAATAGTATTACTTTAGCTTAAATCTAAATATTAATCTTAGCTTTTCCTTCTATTAAATGAAACTTAATTTTCACAGCAACTGGAATCACTTTCTTCTTCTTGGCCGTTTCGCGTAAAAAGAAAACACTCCACAGCACCGATGGATCATCACCTGATCCGCCATCTGGCTGTAAAATTCTTGTATCTCTCTTCTTAAACCTGCTGTGCCTCTAACCTTCTTTCTATAGCATTCTGCCATTTTCGCATCGTGCTTAAAACCGCCCTCGCTTCAATCATGGTAAAGGGCATACAGCGATCTTCCTTGAAGACTATTTCTCGGTATCTTCCTACCTCCCTTGCAAGAGCATCAAAGCGTCCATCTATTCTCAGAATCACCACCACTATCTTCAATATCTCTCTCATCATCTCCACCTCAGAAAGCCCGGTTTCAATTAACGATTCGATAGTCTCTTTTAAATCCTCGGGCGGTAATGATTCCGCGATATAGACCATCTTTATCCTTTTCTTTCCACCCAATATAACATCATCCTGAAGCCATACAAGGGGCTCAGAAGTGGAAGACAGAGCATCCGTCATAAAAGATACTTTCTTTTACACGCCTTAAAATATGCTCTAAAACTGTATCTCATCCATCAACCGCTTTATGTGCTCGCCTATTTCATGATATTTACGATGCCTTCGCGTAGGCCAGTATGAAGGAATAACCTTGACATCTTTATCCAGAATCTTCATTTCTAACACCTTTCCTGCTACTTCTGATACCGTCCCCCTTCCCAAATCTACGGAATCGTGCACGTGCACGTCCCATAGATTGCATAAGTGCAAAAACCCCAATAAGGCAGTTCTTCCTAATAAAACAACACCGTCAGGCTTTATGTACTCTATCTCCCGTTTAAGGTGCAGTCCTGCACAGAGCTTGATAACTCTCACGCCTGGAGCTGCATTTAGTCCGTTTCGCGCCGAGGGGCACTTCGCTGTCGGCAGAAGATAGAACCCAGCGTCGTTAAAATCCTTTATGGAGTTGAGTTCATAGCCCACATCGTGTAAGATCCCAAATACTCGATTTCGCAATCGATCATTTGAATTTTCGTTATAGAAGTAGAACTGAGCATTGAGCGGCGGGGCTTCGGAAACGAAAAGAAGCTTCACGTTTTTCGGCTCTAACGTTGGAGCCCTCGCATCCGGGCATCTAACTCCAGAAAGACCTTCCTCTCTGCATTTCGTACATCGCTTTATTCCCTCTTGTAACTCTTTCCAGTTCATTTCAAGCATTGATCGTTTGCTCGTATTCCACTCTATGCTTTTTTCCTTAAACCTTTTTATAAGGGGCCAAGCCCCCCTTACCAACCCTTCCAGCCAAAATTTGTTTCTTTAACGTGCCATACCAAAGAACCATTTACGCAAACGCTCTTTTGATTTTTCTTTTAGTACAGGTTTTCTTTTTCTAAAAAGAAAAAGTGTGATGGAAATAGTCGTACTGAGATTGGGACACCGTTTGGAGCGCGATAAGCGGGTAACAACGCATGTCGGCTTGGTTGGACGTGCATTAGGAGCGCGGGGCATGCTTCTCACCTCCGAGGATAAGGGTGTAGAACGAAGTATAAAAAGAGTTACGAAACAGTGGGGTGGTGATTTCTTTGTCAAAACCGGTGTCTCGTGGAGCGAAGCGATAAAGAACTGGAAGCAAGAAGGCGGAAAAGTGTGTCATCTGACGATGTACGGTGAGAACATCCTCGACGTGATTGAGGAGATACGAGAAGAAGCGAAAAATGAAAAAGCACGTTTACTGGTTGTAGTAGGTGCAGAAAAAGTGCCTTATGAGGTTTACGAAGCTGCAGACTGGAACATTGCAGTAGGTAATCAACCGCATTCGGAAATAGCGGCTTTAGCTTTATTCCTTGATTATTTGCAACAAGGTGAAGAGCTAAAAGCTCTATTTAAGCACGCAAAGATAGAAATAGTGCCAACGAGAAAAGGTAAAGAAGTAAAGAAGAAAGCCAAATAGAAATTATGAAGATACAGGAAGCCAGAGAACAGAGGTTAGAATTATGTTTTCTGTCTTCTATTCTCTGATTTCTGGTCTGGTCTTATGTTAATCTTGTGAAATCTCGTGGTTTTTTATTTGCTTTCTGCATTTTGCATTGAGCGATACTGCTAACCCACTTCCATACCCCCGCCCTCTTCACTTTGCTTCCTCGAAGCAGGCAATCGCTTCAACTCGTCTGGCACTTTCACGCGCAGTATGTTGGTAGAACGAACGTGATAGACGGGGTCTCCACTCAGCGGGTCATAATTTTCAGTACGAATAATGCTACTGACCACCGTCTTAAACTTCAATACCGTGCCATCCTCCAGCTTATATTCATTCCAATCCTCTCTTATCGTCTCGAAGTCTACATTCGTCGCTTCTACTTCACTCCCGTTTGGCAAACGCACTTTCATTTTCTTCTCCTTTCTATACTTTGAATTACTTTTACTACTCTACTCTATTCTACTTATCTTAAATCTCAAGAATAAGTAGGTTACAAACAACATCACTCTTTTTCAAGTACGGTTATGTAGCGGTTTAAACTTTTATGCACCCTATATGTATGCCTTTCGAGGAGCTGGAAACCGTGCTTATGGTAAATATACCGAAAAGAAGGTGTATTCGAGACAATGACTGCTTTTCTTCCAGTTTTAAGTACACGATATATTTCATCCCCGGCATCCTGGTATAACCGTTCCAGAAATACGGAGCGGGATTTGGAAGAGCCCAACCCGGATACAAATGATGACCTGCCATAAGGCATATCCGTTGCAATGGCATCAACGCTATTATCCTTCAATGGTATCTTAGTGGCATCACTTACGATTAAATCTCCAGTCAGTCCAAAAAATTTCAGGTTTTCCTTTGCTCCTTTCACCATCTTATCCTGCACATCGGCGCCGATTATCCTTGCTCCTACCATACCTGCTTCTATCAATATCCCTCCAGTGCCACAGAACGGATCAAGAAAAAGCTCTTTATCTTTTAAGCCGCTGAGATTGACCAGGGCACGAGCGATTTTCGGCAGTATAACACCCGGCGAGAAAAAAGGTCTCAAATGTGGTTTCTTTTCCTCAAATTGCTTCTTATCCACCGAATGTAAAAGCACACAGAAAAGACATGGCTGTGCTGTTAACATGAGAACAAACGTTTTAGTTGGATTCTCAAGGTTCACGGTATACCCCTTTCTTTTTATGCACTCACCCACCATCGTTGGTAACTCTTGCCTTTTTGAATACAAGCTGCTTTTATGCGTAACCCTGACACGCACTGCAAATGTATGCTCCTTTTCCATAACCGCGTCTAAATCCGCGTTTTCAACGATCTTTAAGATCCCCTTCTCATCCAGCTCGCTAATGCCTTTCACTTCGCAAATATAGTGCGTCATCCCCAATCGCTTTGCTAAGACGTCGAGAAGTTCACTTTCTGGTGAGAGTTGTGCATCAATCACTAATACTCTACCTAAAGACATCCGTTCCTCGTACGCAACACGCAATGCATCTAAACATGCGAAAACCTCCGCCTTTGGCAGTGTTTCGTGCTCACCCGAGAGTTCAAAAGCAAGTTCCATTTTAAACCTTTTTAAAACAAATAAGCGTTTATGTTACATACATCAATTATTGAAATTAAAGAAGAACACTCAAGAGCAAAGATTAAGAGGGGTAAGAAACGGGAAATGAGGATATAATAAGATGAGAGGGGTTAAAAATGAAACGACAGATAGTAATTGAGAATCTTAGGCATGGAACAGAGCTTTTGAAGAGAGGTTTCGCTTCCTTGCAAAAGGGAGGTGTAATAATGGACGTAACGAATGCGGAGCAAGCGATAGTGGCGGAGGATGCAGGTGCTATTGCTGTTATGGCATTGCATGCAATTCCTGCTGATATACGGAAGGCGGGAGGTGTAGCACGAATGGCAGACCCTGCGGTTATCTCAGAAATCATTGACGCGGTTACGATACCTGTGATGGCAAAATGTCGTATAGGGCATTTTGTAGAAGCGGAGATACTGGAAGCGCTGGGTGTAGACATGGTAGATGAATCAGAGGTTCTAACTCCGGTGGACACGCATCACGTGGATAAAAGAGGATTTACCGTGCCTTTCGTCTGCGGTGCACGGGAGTTAGGAGAAGCATTGCGGAGGATAGAGGAAGGAGCAGCGATGGTAAGGACGAAAGGGGAAGCCGGAACTGGAGACGTGAAGGAAGCGGTTCGACATATGAAATTGATTATGGGTGATATACGATCGCTCAAGGGGAAAAACGAAGAGGAGCTGAAAGACGTTGCAAAAGAGTTGAAAGTATCTTTTGAGTTGGTACAGGAGACGGCGGAAATGCAGCGATTGCCAGTAGTGAATTTCGCAGCAGGCGGGGTAGCAACACCTGCGGATGCCGCTCTTATGATGCAGCTTGGCGCAGACGGCGTTTTTGTAGGTTCCGGAGTATTCAAATCAGAAACTCC
This sequence comes from Bathyarchaeia archaeon, assembly GCA_035529655.1. Taxonomy (GTDB): domain Archaea; phylum Halobacteriota; class Syntropharchaeia; order Alkanophagales; family Methanospirareceae; genus JACGMN01. The sequence goes on along the minus strand of DATKWH010000071.1, from coordinate 2,975 downwards.
ATCCAGGATGGCCGCTGCAATTGTGGACGCGGTGAACAATTATGATGATGCAAAGAAACTGGCAATGCTATCTAAAGGGTTAGGACTACCGATGAAAGGAATTGAAGTGAGTGCTCTGGCGGAAGAGGAGTTGTTACAGGTGCGGGGATGGTGAACTCGGGGCTTAACTTAGCTTAAATACCGCACAAATTTTATTATCGCTAAAGGAAGGAGATTGAGAGAGCCCGGTTAGTTACTTAGCCCTCGCTTCTTCTCACTGTTATTGGTACAACCCCTTTTTCGAATTCTTCGATAGCTATGTCTATCGGGTCTATTTCGTCTGTCTCGATGAGCACGGGAGCACCCATGGCTATCTGCAGTGCTCGTGCACCTATAATGCGTGCTTTTTCGTATTTCGTATATTCCGTTCTTCCTTCTGTCAAGAATATCAACCTTTCCTTTTTATTTACGTATTGTGTGGTGAGAGAATGGGGTTGCTGAGATTTGAACTCAGGTCTCGGCGTCCCGAACGCCGAAGGATAGACCAAGCTACCCTACAACCCCTTCATCTTTATTTACCATTCACTCCTTTATTCATAGGGCGCTATCTCATCTATCAGCTCTGCATGCGCTAAAAGCATCCTCCGGCAGCAATATCGCTTTATCTCCAGCTCGTCCAGCACCTTCCCCGGATTCTCATGCTTTATTCGCTCCTTATACTCATCCCAGACGTCAGATATGACTTTCCCGCACGTATAACATCTGACAGGGATCATTCGACTTCACCGATAAGACTTTTGCCTCTTCGCTCGTGCGCCTTTTGCACCAAACTTCTTTGTCTCCTTCTTCCGCATGTCACTAACCAACAAGCTCCTATCGTATTCCAGATATTTCTCTTTCAGCTCCTCATTCGCAGTCCATTCCACTAATCCACGCGCGATAGCAGTACGAGCTGCCTCTGCCTGTCCTATAAAGCCGCCACCATTCACCGTTACCTCCACATCAATGCTCTCGGTATCAATATCCGGGAACTGGGAAGCGACAAACAAAGGTTCTGCTAACTTTGCCTGTACTACTTCAGGCTCTATTATTTCCAACGGTTTCTTGTTTATTCGTACAACGCCTTTGCCCTCTTTTATCGTTACTCGTGCGACCGCGGTCTTCCGCTTTCCCACCTCATTCACGACTTTCTTTACCTTTGTTTTTGTACCCATCCTAACTTTTCACTCACCTTCCCTACCGTTACGTATTTACGAGACAATCGTTCCGCAGAGGCGCTTTCCACTTTACCCCGCTCTGCCGACTCATATTCATCAGGTATGCTGAGATAAACCTTCAATCGCGAAAACGCATCTCTTCCTTTTGCCTGCTTATAAGGCAGCATGCCCCGTATCGTTCGCTTTACGATGCGATCGGGCATTTTAGGGAAGAAAGGTCCTTGCTCTTTCGACCCTCTATCCTTCTTTGCTTTGTAATCCTTGAATGTTCTTTCTTTAGAACCACTTATAACCACGCGTTCAGCATTAACGATCACGATCTCCGTATCCTTTTCAGTCAGCAACTTCTTCGCTACTGCACTTGCCAATCGTCCCAGGATGAGACCTTCCCCATCTATTATTTCTACTCCCATTGCCCTTTTTCAATAACCCTTTGCTTCTAAAAAGATTTATTAAACGATTATCTTTACACCTGACCCTTTTGGGTTGGTTTCCATCAATTCCTCAATGCTCACGCACTTCCCGGACGAGCTAATCTTCTCATACGCTTTCTTGCTGAAGCCCAACGCTGCAATGGTGACTGGCTTCTCGATCGCACCCGCACTCAGCACCTTACCCGGCACCACGATCGTATCATTTGCCGCGGAATATCGGTTTATCTTGCTCAGATTCACCTCAGCGTAATGCCTTCGCGGCTTCTCTAATCGCTTCGCTATATCCCGCCATAGAGGCGCGCTGCGCTCCCTCGAAATCCGCTTTAAATCTTCTATTAACCGTTCAATCGTCGGATCTGTCTTCTTTCTTCTTCTCATCTTTTCGCTTTCGCCTTCACCTTCTGCCTTTCAAAATTTGGAGATAACTCTTATAGATGATTGACCAATAAAATGCTTCTTCGCGGCACTATGGGTGGACCACGCCGTATGGAGAAGTTACTCCGCAGGATGTATATCGGAATGCCAAAAGCTTTTGCGATACAGGGAATGAATCAGTTAGGTATGTCTGCTTGAGTTACAGGCTCCGTTTTAAGTGTGGCGTATGTGACGTTATATCTCTCGATGAAGTGAAGGAGGAAAGAGCAAAATGCCAATCGTAGAAGTGGATAAGGAATACAATATAGACTATTAAACGCAGAAGTAGCGTATTTACCTTTGCAACAACCGGTTCAACGCATTGATATACGCCTCTACCGAAGCCATCACAATGTCGTCCCGTGCACCCCGTGCCGTCACCACTCTATCACCTTTCTTTACACCCACGATTACCTCTGCAAGTGCATTCGAGCCGCCGGTGATCGCCTCTATCCTGAAATCCTTGAGTTCTATGTCACCGCCGATTTCATCGCCTATTATCTCCTGAACCGCTTTTAGCGCGGCATCTACAGGACCCACACCCATCTGCGCACTTGTGCATTCCTTTCCTCGCACGACCGCTTTCAGCGATGCTGTGGGTATCAAATTATTCCCGGTCATCACCGAGAGCTCTTTGAGCGTTACTACGCGCTCGTGCCGTGCAACTTCGCCCGTTACCACTTCTGCGATGGTAAACAGGTCATCATCAGTGACCTTTTTACCACTTACACTAAGTGCCTTTACCCGTTCGAGTATCTCATCAAGTTGCTCTTTCGGTGGGGACATCCCGATTTCCGATAGTTTCTTCTCGATCGAATGTCTCCCGGTATGCTTTCCAAGCACGATCCGTCTTCTATGCCCCACCATCTCCGGTGTCATTATCCCGGGCTCGAACGTATCGCTCTTCTCTATCACGCCGTGCGCATGTATT
>DATKWH010000070.1:0-10179 GCA_035529655.1 Bathyarchaeia archaeon | reverse complement strand
CAGTTCTACTGGAACTTCATAAACGAGTTCAAGCGAGGGACTTCGCCTGCGATGTTAGAAGGATTGACGGATCATACGTGGAGCTGGCATGAATTCTTTTACCTGCGATTAACTATTCCTGATTAGGACAGTGGGGATATTTTTAATTACAACATTCAAAAGGCGAAGATTCTATTGGGGCTATCATATAAAATAATGGATGTTTTGCCATTAATTGTTGAATATTCTAAAGAACCCGAAGCACCGCCTTCTAGTTCACCTTGGATAGGATTAATCTCTGGAATAGAAAAAGCAATTGAAAGAGGTTCTGCGTCATATTTTGTTTTTACTGAACAGGCAGTTGTAACTTCAGTTTCAGCAACAGAGATATATTATCGTGATAGACTTGCAGAATCAATCAATTCTGATTTACGAATTGCAAAAAGATTCGCAAATAAGGAGATTTACATAACTATCGATCAGTTATTCCAAATAGATTTTGAATTGAAAAGCGAAATTGGGATTTTTCTTGTTGAAAAAATAGATTTTCAAAAAGTTGACAATAGTATATCTTCATATGAAAAGGCGTTTGGAAATAAATTTGGAAATAAGATGCTGAATCATGATGAAATTGTAACTTTAAAAAAGATTTTTGAAATTAGACATTTATTTGTTCATAAAGCTGGAAAGGTAGATAATAAATTCATATCAAATACGAATATTCAGGGAGATATAGGGAGTCATTTTGTTGTTACTCGTAAACAAGTAAGTGAAATTATTAATTTTTTAGAAAAAATCGTAAATAGATCCGAAGATTTAATTTCTAAAAAGGGTTCTGAAAAATAAATCACAATGTACAACTATACGCTCGCTTGCCTCGGCTCTTCGGCCCAGAATTACAGGGCTGTTATACGCAAGGCGATAATTATGTGAATTTTAGAGAACATTAAAGATGCTATTCGGTGGCATCTTGAGGATATATGACCCATATAAGACCCGAGCAACCGGAAGATATTGCAAGTATCGACGAGATTACCAGACTTGCCTTTGAGGGTGAGGAAGAAGCAAAGTTAATTGTTGCCATCCGAAACTCCGACTATTTCATTCCAAAATTATCTCTTGTTACCGTCCAGAATAACCGCGTTGTCGGCCATATCCTCTTCAGTCCTATTACCATCGAATCGCCTGAGACTTCGGTTGATGCATTAGCACTTGCCCCCATGGCCGTTGTGCCAGATTTTCAAAATAAAGGAATTGGCACTAAGCTGGTCAAGCACGGGCTGGAAGCATGTAAGAAACTCGGGTATACGATCGTAATTGTGGTGGGTCACCCTGAGTATTATCCGCGGTTAGGGTTCAAGCCAGCGCGAGAGTACGGCATTGAAGCACCGTTTGAGGTGCCAGATGATGCGTTCTTGGTTTGTGAATTGTTTTCCGGGGCTTTGAAGAAAGTACGCGGTATGGTGAAATACAGCCCGGCTTTTGATTCAGTTATCTAAATCCCCGAAACCCGCGATTACTTAGCCTCAAGAAGGGTTCTACTTTCATAGCGTATCTGGCTCTGCTATGTCCCGCCAAAATCGGCCTTCTGTTGACTTCGCAAAGCCAAGGAACGTTATACACAATCTTCAAGCGTCTAAGTCAGGTTCGGAATATTCCTCGATCAGCTCTTGCCAGCCAGATTTTCAGTGTCTCTTCCGCCTCCTGCTCATCTAACTAACTAATAGCTCTATTGCAAAACCGAAATCGTATCACTCGTTTTCCTTTTTACCGTACTTCTCTTCTGGATTGAATACCTTCTTACCCACGATTTCTCCGTTTATTGTGCGGTAAAAGCACGACCGGTAGCCGGTATGACATGCGCCTCCTATCTGCTCCACCTTGATCAGTATGGTATCCTCATCACAATCTATCAAAATATCCTTTACGAGCTGCTCATGACCCGAACTCTCGCCCTTCTTCCATAATTTGCCGCGGCTCCTGCTCCAGTAATGCGCCTTCCCCGTCTCTCTCGTAAGTCTCAGCGCCTCATCATCCATGTACGCAAGCATAAGCACCTCGCCCGTTTCATAATCCTGTGCGATCGCCGGTCTCAAGTCCTTCGCTTCTTCTCGCTTCACTGCTCCTCCTCATGCTCCTCCTTGCTCAACACCCGTACGCTATCGCCTCGAACCGTGACTGGTATCGGAACCATCGCTTCAAATAGTTCAATGGTAATCTCTTCATGCGCCTCGTCAACTTTCTTCACCCGCGCACGTTCTCCTTTAAACGGTCCTGAAACCAGTTCTATAATGCTTCCTTCTATGATGCCGGTTACCGAGGGTTTAGGTGTAAGGAAATGCTCGATCTCTTCTAAGCCCATATCACCTTTGACCAACCCGCGAGCATGCGGGATACTTTGAACTATCTGTTCTACCATTTCTGGAAAAACGGCTTCTATCAGCACGTACCCCCTCAGCTCATCAGGCACCAAGATCGCCTTTAGTCCGTGTTCATTCTTCGCTTTCTCTTTTATCGCGCCTTCAACCATATCCGCCACTGCCTGCTCCTGATTAACTGTGGTCTTTACTGCGAATATCCTGCCCATAGCTCAAAACCCCTTGGGTAATACGGTCAGCAAAAGATAGATGGTAAAGCCGATGGTGCCAATTAGAGCCATCGCAGCACCGGCGATTTTAGAAACCCTGAAAAAATCCGCTCTCTTTGGTCTTTTAGCCAACTTTAATATCCGTATATACTCTTTTAACTGTTTCACCCAGTCTTCGAACTTTAGTTCCATTGCTATCCTCTGATTAACTAACGTACTATCTCAATGCCAAATCGCTCTTTTTTAACATCCTTCCGTTCAAAAATTTGTTCTGATCTTACACCGGTCACGATGAGCAACGTTCTTATCATATTCTTCAGCTCCGGACTTACCTGCACACCCCATATAATTCGGGCTTCGGGATTCATCATCCTATACACTTCCTGAAGGGCGCCTTCTGCTTCCTCTACCGTCATGTCCCCTCCACCTATTACGTTTACCAGTGCCGCTTTCGCATCGGTCACGTCGACCTCAAGTAATGGCGAGCTTAATGCCTTTCTTACTGATTCTATTGCTTTATTCTGGCCGTCAGACTCTCCAAATCCGATCATTGCCATTCCCCCGTCTTTCATCACCGTCCTCACATCGGCGAAGTCCAGATTGATAAGGCCGGGCTTTGTTATCAGCTCTGTTATTCCCTTGACAGCTCGCATAAGCACGTCATCGGCGACTTTAAAAGCGTCGTTTAACGGTAATCGTGGCACTACATCCAGGAGCTTGTCATTTGGTATCACAATCAATGTGTCAGTATTTTCACGCAGTTTTTCAAGTCCATAATCCATATTCTCTCTCCTTACCTCACCCTCTGCACTAAACGGTAGTGTCACCACACCGATAGTAAGAGCACCTGCTTCCTGCGCTGCTTGTGCAACTACGGGCGCTGATCCTGTCCCGGTACCACCACCTAATCCACACGTGACAAATACCATGTCCGCATCTTCAACCATTGATTTTATATCCGAATCGTTCTCCCGTGCTGCTTCCTCTCCGAACCGCGGAATACTCCCTGCCCCAAGTCCACGCGTTGTCTTCTTTCCTATCAATAGCTTCCTATCTACCTTCGCGAATAACAAATGTTGAGCATCCGTATTCATTGCGAAGAGCTCAGCACCAAAAATACCTTCTTCTGTCATCCTCTGTATCGTGTTAGTCCCGCTTCCTCCGCATCCAATTACCTTGATGATTGTCCTTGATCGTTCCAAGATCTTCTCTAATTCCTCAGTCTCCATTGTCCTTACCTCCTCCCCTTCAGAGACTGTTTCATCCCCCATTTGCCTCATCTTTTCTTTTCCCCTCGTTTAATCAATGTCTTAGCACTCCTTCTTTAAAACCTTTTTCTTTTACAATGAAAAGCGTTTGTTGCGAAGCATTTTGATCAAACTTTCTTAAAGTTTGTTGCTTGATGCGGAGGGAGGGATTTGAACCCTCGAACCCCTACGGGACAGCGACCTCAACGCTGCGCCTTTGTCCTCTTGGCAACCCCCGCGTCGCATGATATGTATGTTCTTTCTCGATGATGCACCAGCACTAAGAAAGCCTTTATGCTATTTATAGAAAAAGGTTCCTTCCACAATCTTCATAACATCCTTCAGGGGCATTTTCAGCTCGTTCGCAACCCTCTTCACATCTTCAAATTCCGCAGCCACGTTGAGCACTTTACCTTTTGCATCCCTACCTATCTTCACCACAACTTCCTTCTCTACACCCCTGATCCTCACTTTCACCCTCTTCTCTTCACTACCTGCAACGAAACGATGCTTCACCTGCATAACTCTCACGCCTAACGAACCGGTCTCCTCCATTATTCTATGTGCTATTCGAGCGGCATCTTGTGGGGCGGTAATCACTTTGATAATGTGCCCTGTTCTGCCTTTCTTCATGAGCACCGGAGTGATTGCTACGTCCTTCGCGCCCTCTGCCATGAGCACTTCTATAAGATTGCCCAGCACCTCGCCAGTAACATTGTCAACGTTGGTTTCCAGAACTTCAATAGCATCCCTTGACAACCCCTCAATTTCACCTAAGCTTGCTCTTAAGACGTTTGGCATTGGTAAGTCCTGCGACCCCGCGCCGTATCCGGCTTTTTCGATACGCATCTGGGGTAAAAAAGGTTCAGAGCGTTGAACAAAATGAGCTAATAGCGCCGCCCCCGTCGGTGTCAGCAATTCAGATGCAGATGCCAAAGGCCCGCCTTGATACAACAAAGAAGTACTTTTCAATATTTCAACCGTCGCGGGTGCAGGCACAGGCAAAAGCCCATGCTCGGTTTCTACAAATCCACTACCCACCGAAATAGGTGTACTCATAATGATCTCCGGATGAATATCCAAAAAAGCAACAGTGCTCCCTATCAGGTCCCCTATTGTATCCAAAGCACCAAGTTCGTGAAAGGTTAAGTTTTCCTTTGGATCGCCATGCACGTTCGCCTCGGCATTTGCAATTCTCTCAAATATGCTCAGTGAGTTATGTATTAGCTCTTCACTCAATCCGCTGCGCTCAATCGTTCTCACGATATCTGTATATGACCGCACGTTTATCGCTCTTTCAGCAGATTTCTTACTTTTAGTTGTAAACTCAACTTTTTTAGCTACTATCCCCTGCTTTTCTACCTCTTTTACTTCCATCTCAAGGTTAAAAACAGAAATCGCATCCGCTATTTTCGACTCCTTCACTCCCAGATCCAGCAGACTGCCAATAATCATATCGCCCGATGCACCCGAAAAAGGCTCAAACACCAACGCTTTCATCGTGTTATACATAGAAAGGAAACTATGCTAAGAAATATATGCCCCCTCCTCTTCTTGGCCATGCACCCGTTTCTGCATTCGTACATGGCAAAATCGCATCAAGTGAATGCGGTGGATATGATACCTTTAAATATACCCTTAACATACCTACAAAGTGGTGATGCAAAAATGCCTGGAGAAGACAACGTGATATATGTCGGAAATAAGCCTGTGATGAGTTATGTCCTGGCAGTAGTGACGCAGTTTAATAACGGCTTGAGTGATGAGGTATTAATCAAAGCAAGAGGTAGAGCGATCTCAAGGGCCGTGGATACTGCAGAGGTAGTAAGGAATAAGTTCATGCCAGGAGTAGAAGTGAAGGACATAAAAATAGGAACAGAGGTACTAACGGGAGAAGGTGGAGATAAGGCGAACGTTTCGTCGATGGAAATAACAATGGTTACGAAAGCAAAGGCGTAAGTAAAAAGGGGAGATATGTGAAGTTATCAAGTCTAAGGGATCTCTCTCTTAGTTTTCATCCTCTTTTTTTCATTTTTTATTTTTCACATTTTAGGATGTTTACTTATTTATACGTGGTAGTTCTTACATCCTCATATATGCGATGTTCACGAGAAGGCACATCATTTCGACACGCGATTTCACGAAGGAAGAGATAGATTATATATTAAGCAGAGCAGAGGAGTTAGAGATATACGCACAGGGTTTGGGAAAGGGAGCAGGGAGGAAGAGCGATTTATTAGAGGGTAAGATACTCGCTAATCTCTTCTATGAGCCAAGCACCCGGACAAGGCTATCGTTTGAAGTGGCAATGAAACGGTTGGGCGGGGAGGTCATAAACTTATCATCACCCGAGACGAGTTCTGCAGCTAAAGGTGAAAACTTGGTAGATACCATAAGAGTTGTCTCTAAATATTGCGACATAATCGCGCTCAGGCATCCAAAGGAAGGCGCATCAAGAATGGCTGCTGCCTTCTCCTCAGTTCCGATAATAAACGCAGGTGACGGTGCGGGGCAGCATCCTACGCAGACATTGCTCGATTTATACACTATTAAAAAGGCGAACTTGCTTGACAAACTCAAGATCGCGTTGATAGGTGACCTAAAATATGGGCGGACAGTACACTCACTGGCGTATGCTTTAGCTTTATACGGCGCAAAGCTGTTTTTTGTCTCTCCAGAGGCTTTAAAGATGCCAGAAGAGATAAAAATGGACTTGAAAGAAGCAGGAGCCGATATTTTTGAATCCATTGATATAAAGGCGGTTATAAGGGACGTAAACGTGTTATACCTAACGAGAATACAACGAGAGAGATTTCCGGATCCCACAGAATATAACAAAGTTGCAGGCACTTATCGCATAACCCCCGACCTGATAAAGGAGAATGAAGAGGTGGTAATTTTGCATCCGCTCCCAAAGATTGATGAGATAGATGCAGAAGTAGACCGAACAAAAAATGCGCAGTATTTCATTCAGGCGTTCTACGGTATTCCAGTGAGGATGGCAGTTCTTTCTATATTATTGGAACGTTAAAAATAGAAAGTGAAGGCAAGAAAGTGGAAGGAAGAAAAAGAAAGGATGGTACGATAGATATGCAAGGGGAGATAGAAAGTGTTATAGACGCGGTGAGGAACCATCATGAACTGTATAAAAACGCATTGCCGTTGATAGCGAGTGAGAACATCACCAGCAATCCTGTAAGGATGCTTCTCGCTTCCGATTTGTCGCACCGATATGCGGAAGGGGACGTTGGAAACAGGTTTTACCAGGGATGCAAATACATAGATGAGATAGAAGAAAAGGCAATACGGCATGCAAAAGAACTTTTTGATGCTGAGCATGTAAATGTGAAGCCGGTTTCAGGTGTAACTGCGAATATTGCTGTTCTCTTTGCTCTTACTTCGCCACGGGACAGAATGATGGCACTGTCCGTACCTAACGGAGGACATATAAGTCATTCAAAGTATTCTATCCCGGCTATGCGAGATTTAGTCTTAGAAACATTCCCGTTTGATGTAAAAGAAATGAATATAGATACTGCGAAGATGCTGAAGGAGATAAAGCTAAAAAAGCCTTCGCTCTTACTGTTTGGATGCAGTCTTTTCCTTTTCCCTCATCCTGTTTCGGAGGCGAGGGTAGCGGCGGATGAGGTTGGGGCGAAGATAGTTTATGACGCTTCTCATGTATTAGGGCTTATAGCGGGTAATCAATTCCAGGATCCGTTACGGGAAGGAGCAGATGTTATCGCGAGCAGCACGCATAAAACCTTCCCGGGTCCTCAGGGTGCGATAATACTGTGCAAGGAGGACATAAAGGAGAAAATAGAGCAGGCAGTATTCCCCGGTACGGTGAGCAATCATCATCTGCATCATGTTGCGGGCTTAGCGGTCACTTTAGCGGAGATGCTACAGTTCGGTAAAGCATACGCTGCTCAGACAATAACAAATGCAAAAGTATTAGCACAGTGTTTATATGAGGATGGTCTTGATGTTTTGTGCGAGCATAAAGGATTTACCGAGTCACATCAAATTGCGATTGACGTTCTCAAGTACGGTGGTGGCGCTGCAGTTGCACAAAAATTGGAGCGTGCAAATATCATTATAAATAAGAACTTGTTGCCTTCCGATAGAGATCCGGATAAGCCAACCGGGATCAGGTTTGGTGTGCAGGAGCTTACGAGGATAGGGATGAAGGACTCTGAGATGAGGGAAATCGCATCGCTTATAACGCGGGTTGTAAGAGCGAAAGCGGATGTAAATAAGATAAAGGACGAAGTTAAAGAGTTAAGAAAAGGGTTTCAGGAGGTAAAGTATTGCTTCGACGGAAAGGATGCGTACAACTTTCCGGAGCTAAAATTAAGTGAGTATTTATAAAGGTAAGGTGAAAGATATAATTAAGGATGCTTGAGGAGTTAGAAGAACGGAGAACAGAAATAATAAAGAAGGCAGAGGAGTATAAGGTACGAAGGACTGAGTTGAATTCCGAAGCAAGTAAGTGGTCAGAATTACGAGACGAGTTGAACGGCAGAATAAAAGAAGCGGTAGAGAGGGCTAAGGGGTTTAAACAGCAACGAGAGGAATATGAAAGGCTGATAGCGAGTAAGAAGACGAAGCGTGGCGAATTGAATAGAAAGGCGTCTTCATACTACGTCATGGTAGAGAAGCAGCGGAAACGAAATGACATGCAGAGCATACAAGCTTTTGAGGGGCTTAGAGAGCGAATAGCTGAGTTAGAGCTGAGACAGCAGGTAGAGGTGCTGAGCAAGGATAAGGAGAAGAAATTGGTGGCGAGGATAACGGAGCTGAGACGAGAGTTCGATCGAATGGAGAAGGAACTGGAGAAGGACAAGAAGTTGACAGAATTACTGAAGAAGGCGCAGAAGTACAGGGTAGAATCGGATAAATACCACGAAGAGGTGATAAACCTCGTAAAAGTGTCTCACGAATGCCATGATAAGATGGTGGATTGCTTCAAAGAAGCGGATAGGATAAGAGAGAAGGCTGATGAGGCACACCGGCTTTTCTTGGAGGTGCAACAAGAAGCGGATGAAGCTCACAAGCGTTATATCCGGTCTCTCCGAGACACGGAGGACTTCGACCGCGTGATAAGTGGATTGAGGCGGAAGATAAGAGAAGATTGGGGATTCCGGGAGAGGATGGAGGCGAGGAAGAAGGCTAAAAGTATTTATGAGAAGTTTAGAGAAGGAGAGAAGATAAGCACGGAAGATTTGCTACTGTTGCAAAGGTCTGAGATGGGGCTCAAATAACACTTTTTCTTTTTTGAACGGCTTCGCCGTTCCATTGCTTTCAGCAATGTGAAAGAAGAAAACCTGTGCTAAATCTAAACCCTTTTAGAAAAAGCATTCTCGGAAAAAAACTTTCTTTAGTCGAACTTTCTTTTTTAAAGAGAAAGTGTGAGGTGGTTGAAATCATAGATATACACTGTCATTTGACATTTAAGGAATATGACGCTGACCGAGAGCAGGTGATAGCGGATGCGAGGCAGGTGTTGAACGGTGTGGTGATAAGCGGCGTGGAGCTTGAAGACGCAAAGAAGGCGTTAGAGCTTGCAGCAATGCACGAAAATTTCATTTTCGTTACTCTCGGACTGCATCCAATACATGTATCGGGGAAAACGGACCAGGAGATAGAGCGTTATGCGGAATTCATCAGTGAGCACAAGCGAAAGATCGTGGGTATCGGAGAGATAGGGCTTGATTATCATTGGGTAAGGGACCCACTGAAGTTAAAGAGGACGAAAGAGGTTTTTGTGGAGTTCCTCGGATTGGCGAAGGAGCTTGATTTGCCGGCTGTGCTTCACTTGCGTGGCTCGGGTAGCGAGGCGATAGAAGAAGGTTTGGAGATCATTTCGGATGAGGACATAAAGAAAGCGGTTTTTCATTGTTTCACCGGAAAACCAGGAGTTGCAGAGACAATATGCGAGGAAGGCTATTACATATCACTGCCCACCACAATACCGCGGAGCAAGAGCATGAGGAAGGTGGCGAAGCAAATACTGCTTTCACATTTACTCACTGAGACCGATGCCCCGTATCTCTCACCTGACGAGGAAGAGCGAAATGTTCCGCAGAATGTAAAAGCGGTGTACGAGGAGATAGCGAGGCAGAAGAAGAGTGACGTAAAGACGATAGAGGGAGAAATAGAGCGTAATTTTGAGCGGTTGTTCGAGGTCAATCTGAAGTGAACCACAGATTACACTGATTTTCACGCCCACTGTCCTAATCAGGAATAGTTAATCGCAGGTAAAAGAATTCATGCCAGCTCCACGTATGATCCGTCAATCCTTCTAACATCGCAGGCGAAGTCCCTCGCTTGAACTCGTTTATGAAGTTCCAGTAGAACTGGAAC
>DATKWH010000069.1:0-2894 GCA_035529655.1 Bathyarchaeia archaeon | reverse complement strand
AGGCGAGGTGGTGAAGATAAAGCATCGAGGAACAGCGGGCTCATGCGATGCCATTGTCATACCAGGTGGTGAAAGCACAACAATAGGCAGACTAATGGATCGAGAGGGAATCCTTCCTGAGATAAAAGAAGCTGCGGAAGAGGGAAAGCCGATATTAGGCACCTGTGCGGGAATGGTATTGCTTGCGAAAGAAGGCGATGGGGATGTAGCAAAGACGGGGCAGCCACTGCTCGGCTTGATGGACGTAAAAGTAAAGAGGAACGCTTTCGGCAGGCAAAGGGAGTCCTTCGAGGTTTTATTAAAAATGAGCATTTTTGAGGCACCTTTTCATGCAGTATTCATTAGAGCGCCTGCTATAACTCGTGCAGCGGAGAATGTGGAAGTATTAGCAACCTTCGATGAGCATATAGTGGCAGCAAAGCAAGGAAATATAATAGCGCTTTCTTTTCATCCTGAACTCACCGAAGACCGAAGAATTCATCATTATTTCCTCGACTTATGCAAACAGGCGATAGCCGAATAGGGAAACAGTCCAGCATTTACAACCTCACGAGCCGAAAAAATATCAGCACGGCTCTATCGTTGACGGCGGCTTGGAAGAAATCGCATAGGTTACCCAGGTCACGCCCTTAACTTCGTTCGTTATTCGCCTGCTCATGCTCTCCAGCAGTTCATAAGGAAGCTTCACGAAATCCGCAGTCATCGCCTCCTTAGACTCAACCACCCTTATCGTAACGATTCTGCCCAAGCTTCTCGCATCGCCGAGGACGCTGGTAGCGACGTCATCGCCCACGATTGCAAACGCTTGCCATATTAGGTCATACCACCTGCTGTTCTTCAATTCTGTCTCTACCACGTGCGATGCTTCACGACATATCCTCAATTTCTCTTCTGTAACTTCACCTATTATACGAGCTGCAAGGCCTGGACCAGGGAAAGGATGCCGGCTCAGTATCTGGAGCGGCATACCGAGTTTCTTCGCCACTTCCCGCACTTCGTCCTTATACAAATCCTTGAGTGGCTCTATCAGCTTGAGCCCCAGCTTTTCTGGAAGCCCGCCCACGTTATGATGCGATTTTATCCTTGATGCGTTTCTTGAGCTCGCCCTTGCACTTTCTATTCTATCGGGATATATGGTGCCCTGAACAAGGAAATCCACGTTACCAAGCTTCTTCGCCTCCTCCTCAAAGATAGTTATGAACAGCTCGCCTATTACCTGCCTCTTCGCTTCGGCGTCCTTAACGCCACGCAATCCCTTCAGGAAACGCTCCTTCGCATCCACGAACACTACGTTAAGGTGGAAATTATTCTCAAAGTTGTTTAGAACCTCTTCTTTTTCACCTTCTCGCAATAATCCATTGTCAACGAAGATGCACGTGAGCCTATCACCTATTGCTTTGTTGACGAGCAACGCAGCAGTAGATGAGTCTATGCCACCACTGAGCCCGCATATCACCCTTACATCGCTGCCCACCTCTCGCTTTATCTCTTTTATCTTATCGCTAACGAAAGAATCAATCGTCCAATTTCGCTCGCAGCCGCAGATCTTATACAGGAAATTCCACAGGATTTTATCGCCCTTCTCCGTATGGTGAACCTCTGGATGGAATTGCACGCCATAAATATTGTTCTTGATGCGAAATGCCGCCACAGGTGAATTCCTCGTATTGCCTATTATATCTGCAACTTCAAACCGCTCTATCACGTCACCGTGCGACATCCACACGTTTGTCTTCCCATTTCCGCTTACGCCCTCAAACAGTTCAGAATCTTTTAAGTACAGCTCTGTTCTACCGAATTCGCCCTTCATACCTTCTTCTACCACTCCTCCCTTTACATACGCAATCAACTGTGCGCCATAACAGATCCCGAGGATAGGTATGCCCAACCCCATAATCTCGGAACTGCATCTGGGACTGCCAGGGTCGTGTACGCTAAAAGGGCTGCCGGAAAGGATAAATCCTTTAATCTTACCTCGCCTGTTTTCTCGTTCTATCAAGCGCTTAAGCTCATCAATCGGGATATCATACGGGAGAAATTCCGTATAAACGCCTAAATCTCTACACCTTCTCACGATAAGATGGCTATATTGTCCACCGAAATCGAGCACCACTACTTTGTCTTTGCTGTTCATCTCTTGTCAACATCTTCCCATCGTCATTCATGCAAGACCTTCACCCTCAGTTTCGCAAAATCCTCTTTTATCTCTACCTGATACCCCATTCCGTCAAATATCTCCTCACGCTCCGTCTTAACGAATTTCTTTGGCACATCAGAACCTAAAACCAAAGTGAACGTATTTTTGGATGTTTTGCTTAATTTAAATAAATTGCACGTTTCAAGTCGTTTTAGAATATATTCTGCACGATGTAATTTGTGCCTGAACTGCTCTGCGTGCGCCTCGCATATTGCCTTGTGCAATTCCCAGAACTTCTCTTTATCTGGATGCGATTAGATAAAGCGCAAAAATAAAAGCCAGTGGTCTATATCCAGTACGATGTGTTCGCCAGTCGAGAACATCTCCGCATGCGTGTAGACCTTCTTATCCTCGATGAACTCAAATAGCGTTTTATGCTTACTGTAAAATTTCAATGCTTCACGCATTAACTCGCTTTGCGATACTCGCAACTCCTCTTTCGTCTTCTTGAACAACTCGAAAGTTTCTTCATCCATGGCTATCGTAATTCTCTCTGGTGCTTTCATTTCATCATTAATCCTTTTGTTTTGCGTATATATTTAACTTTCAAAATTTTTGTGACACTTTGTGCTGTGATTCTTACTATAATACATCTAATTTAAATGAAGAGTAAACAAATAGATGTCCGTAGACATTATGGTGAAAAAAATAGCCGAGAAGGAAAAAGTATTTGAAGCGGTAGAAGAGCATGGTGTGA
>DATKWH010000068.1:0-5193 GCA_035529655.1 Bathyarchaeia archaeon | reverse complement strand
AGGTAGTCTTACCATCTATTACCATCTTTAACAGATGGTACCTCTGCCTCTCTTTCTGACTCATTGTTAAAATATCCTTTTTCATAATGGGGACATTTTAACACAGCAGTTAGAGGGGACATTTTCATTAAGCTAACACATGCCGACATTGTTTCCTTGACAACCCACAACCACAGGCGTAAGCTTGCTACAACATAGTTTAAGCCCTTTAAGGAGGGATTTTTATCTGCAATTCCAACATGAGGTTTTTCAAAAAGCTCCATCAGTTCAGTGTTGGTGGTGCTTTTTTTACGTCTATTCTGGTGAATACTTCCTTTTAGAGAGCAAGAAAAAAAACAATAGTCAAAAAAAGATTTATCCCGTGGAATTTTCACCCCGTTGAATGCCTTAACTTATTCAACTGGGGGGCAGTCTATTTAACTAGGACTTGCCCCGTTTTCGTTTTCCTCATGATCCAGGCATCAAACATGACACGACCACAAAGGATCGAGTATCTTGCTTTCATTTGTTAGCTGAAACCATGTATTAAAAAGGAGAGGATAATGGGAAAAATTTTAGTTATTTACCATAGCCAGCAGTTTGGGAACACGAAGGTTCTTGCTGAAGCGCTTGCGGAGGGAGCGCGGGAGGCTGGTGCGGAAGTTGAGCTTATAAATACAAACGAGCGGCGCGTAATACTCGATCAATTCCTGGCCGCCGACGCAGTTGCGCTCGGCACACCAGATTATTACTCTTACCTCGCCGGCACTATCAAGACCTTCTTCGACGATATCTATCAGTGGGACCAGTCAGGCGAGCCCGTCAAGGGAAAACCGGCTGTGCTTTTTTTCTCCCACGGTGGCGGCGGGAGAGTGAGGCAGCCTTTAGAGGATTTTGTAGGTCGCTTCTTTGAACAGGTGGGTGAAGCTGTTGGAAGCGGGCGTCCCATCAGCGATGAAGCGAAGAAAAAGTGTTTCGGGCTGGGCAAAGAACTTGCAAAAAAAGTTCTTGAGCGAAGTTCAATGCCAACGTAATATTTACTTTGCACCGTAAGGTAGATAGAGAATTTTTGAGGTACTTAAAAGAAAACAATATTGATGTTTGTGGAGAAAATGGTGGATACCATACCTTTGTAACCGGCGGTCCACTGTTTAAGAAGAAGATAAAAATAGATAAAAGCAGGTCGATTATGCGAGATG
Source organism: Bathyarchaeia archaeon (assembly GCA_035529655.1). Lineage (GTDB taxonomy): Archaea > Halobacteriota > Syntropharchaeia > Alkanophagales > Methanospirareceae > JACGMN01. Next base: position 4,015 of record DATKWH010000068.1, on the reverse strand, counting down.
GGTACTGGTTCTTAGATACCCTTGAATATTCATTACAAAATTTTCTCTAACCCACCACGAGCTCTTTTATTTCTCATCATTCTTTATGACGATACAAAAATATAATAAGCCTGTTATTGTCCTCGATGCGGGTAAAGTTCTTGTGGACTATGACCCCACGGTGGTGGTTGAGGAGCTTTCAAAGAGGTGCGGAAGAGAGGTAGGTCTTCCACAGGCGGATGATCTATACAGGCTTTTCTTTCCGGTATATGTGGGCACGCAGTCATGGGGGGATATACTCCAGGCAATCAATAGCGCTCTGGGTTTTTCTCTCGAGTCTCAGGAATGGCTCGAGCTCTGGTGTCGTATCTTTACCGGCGAGGTAGCCGGGATGAGGGAGGCGCTCGCTGAACTCAAGAGCGAGTTCCGCCTTGTGGCCCTCAGCAATACAGAAGAGGTACACTGGACATTCGTTCTCAGAAAATTCCCCATCTTTGAACTTCTTGACGGTTGGGTAGTTTCCTATGCAGAGGGTGTAGCAAAACCTGATCCCGCTATCTACCGGGCGTTCATGAATCGTTACTGCGATGGCCGGTTGCCCGTTTTCTACACCGACGATAATCCGCGATACGTTGAAGCAGCTCGGCGTCTGGGCTGGGAGGCTGAGGTGTTCACTGACGCAGCACACTTTAAAGAGCAAATTAGAAAGCGTCGTACGGATCCCCTAAAGAGCCTGTCATGATTCCTTATGGTCTTTTTCTCAAGAATACATCCGTACCCTCCATAATTCCCACTATTTCTCGACTGCTCTGACATACATTTGCCGTTATTGCAGCCAAATAACGCTTCCATACACCATCTGGCACAATACTATAAGTTGGTAGACTAAAAGAAGATTAATCCAAGAGTGAAGGTTTCTGTATCAAACCTTTAATTTCTTGATATCATGTTTCATTCTGTAATTTTCAAAAATCAAACAAGGTCGTGATAAGATCTATGCCACGCTCATAAAAGCTCTTCTCCTACTCTCCCAAATCCCGATATGTAGTCCCTCCTGCTTTTTAGAAAGAAAACCTTGACAATTTCCTTTCCCCTATGGGAAGTAACTGTGGGTTATTTTTTTAATGATTTTGAGCATACTTCCTTATCTCTGGTATCTTTAATTTAAGAAAAGGATAGGGGCGTAGCATCAGAATGAAGCCTCATCAGAATGAAGGATCAGTTCGTCCTGGAGAGAGGTGTTGTGTTGTGAGTAATTGGAGATTTTCTATGGCTGAGAAACCAACCTATAAAGAGTTAGAGCAAAGGATTAAGGAGTTAGAAAAGGAAGCCGCTGAGCACAAGCAGGCGAAGGAGGTATTAAAGGAAACTGAGCAGAAATACCAACACCTCACCGAATCCCTTCTCGATACAGTCTACGAGTTTGACCGAAAAGGACGATTTACCTATGTGAATGAAGCAGGTACCCACATGTTTGGCTACTCAAAGGAGGAGATTTTGAATGGCCTTCGAGTACAAGATACCATGGTTGAAAGGGACAGAGACCTCTCTCAGAGGGCCATTAGTGAGATTTTCAAGGGGAACACCACCGTAGGAGAGAGGACCTTTCTCCGCAAGGACGGGACACAATTTATCGGAGAAATCCACTCAGGCCCCATCTACAAGGGAGAGGAGATGGTGGGGGTGAGGGGTGTGCTTCGAGACATCACCACATCAAAGCAGGTGGAGGAGGCGCTGCGGAAGAGCGAAAAGAAATATCGCGACTTAGTAGAAAACATAAGTGATGTCATTTACTTTACAAATAAGAATGGAGTGATGACCTATATCAGCCCTGCGATAGAGTCAGTTTTAGGGTATAGTCCATCAGAAATAATTGGCAAGCCTTTCACCGAGTTTATCTACGAGGAAGATTTACCACGTATGAAAAAGCGTTTTGAGGAGATTCTTTCTGGCCTGATCAAACCAAGCGAGTATCGACTCTTGAACAAATCTGGAGAAATCCGTTGGATATCTGCTTCCAGCAAGCCGGTGTTCAGAGAAAATCAGGTTATTGGAATACAGGGAGTGCTGACGGACATAACCGAGCACAAGAGGGCCGATGATGCCTTGCACAGGGAAAAAGAAAAGTTTCGAGTTCTGGTAGAGGGATCTCCATTAGGCGTGCTGTTAATTGGAGACGATGGCCGCTACGAATACATCAATCCCAAGTTTATTGAGATATTCGGCTATACTCTGGAAGATGTTCCCACTGGGCGGGAATGGTTTAGAAAGGCATATCCTGATCAACAGTACAGAAACCAAGTTATTTCAACCTGGATCAGTGATTTGAAAAAGATAGAGATTTGGGAGGCTCGATCACGAATATTTACTGTGATGTGCAAAGATGGCTCAGAAAAGGTGATAAACTTTAGAAGCGTTGCGATGGAAACAGGAGAGCAACTTGTGATTTATGAAGATATTACTGAAAAAAACCGTCTTGAAGCTCAACTCCAGCAGGCCCATAAGATGGAAGCCATTGGCACCCTCGCAGGTGGCATTGCCCACGACTTTAACAACCTCCTTATGGGTATACTGGGATCTACCTCTTTAATGCTCTTTAATATTAAGTCTAACCATCCGCATTACGAAAGCCTGAAGAATGTCGAACAGCACGTTCAAAGCGGGGCAAAGCTCACAAAACAGCTCTTAGGTATTGCCAAGGGAGGAAAGTATGAGGTAAAGCCGACCGATCTGAACAAGCTCTTAGAGAAGACCTCGGAAATGTTTAGTCGTACCAGTAAAGATATTAGGGTTTACACAAAATATCAGACAGATATCTGGCCAGTAGAGGTAGACCAAAGCCAGATTGAGCAGGTACTCCTAAACCTCTATGTCAATGCCTGGCAGGCTATGCCTAATGGCGGGGATCTTTATCTTCAGAGTGAAAATGTTTTCCTTGATGAAGAACATGTCAAATTATTAAGCCTTAAGCCTGGAAGATGCGTAAGGCTAACCATCACCGATACTGGAGTGGGTATGGACGAGGCAACTATTCAGAGGATATTCGATCCGTTTTTTACCACCAAAGAGATGAGGCGAGGAACAGGATTGGGGTTGGCCTCTGTGTATGGTATCATTAGAAATCATGATGGAATCATAGGCGTTTTCAGTAAAAAGGGCGAAGGAGCTACTTTTACCATTTACCTAGCAGCTTCGGATAAGCAGATAATAGAGGAAAATGAAATGCCTAGAGAAGTATTAAAGGGCATAGAAATGGTTCTCCTGGTGGATGATGAGGATAGTATTATTGATGTTGGAGAAAAGATACTACACATGATGGGGTACCAGGTTTTATCAGCGAGGAGCGGGAAAGAGGCTGTAGAACTTTATCAAAAGAACCAAGCCACAATTGACATGGTGGTTTTGGATATGATCATGCCTGAAATGGGCGGTGAAGAGACCTATGATAAATTAAAAGAGATCAATCCTCAGGTAAAGGTCCTCCTTTCAAGTGGCTACAGCATAGATGGCAAGGCAAAAGAGATATTAGAGAAAGGCTGTGATGGGTTTATCCAGAAACCGTTTACTATGGAGGAGTTATCACAGAAGATACGAGAGATATTGGATAAAAAATAGCCCTGAGCCGTTTTTTCAATCAAGTAGGCATGTCTATATATTGCATAGAGCATGCTATGCTAAGACTTATGTATTCTTCGATACACTTATTCTGCGTAGTATCTACCTGAAAATTTCATACGACAATCACAAGTCTATACTTTTTTTGATCCAGAAAACATTATAAAGCCAAAGGAAATTATTTCATATATTCGCCACTCTCATTTTCTTGGACTTATAGAGATTTAACCACCACCACCTGAGTGATCATTATTGACACACAAGGCCATTTCTTATTATACTTTAACAACAAGCGAGTTTTTATCGCCGTTAACTCACATTACCAGAATTGCAGCAACCTCAGACAATCGTTTGCGTGAAAGTAAGAAAATGATTAGTATCGTTCAAAAGTGTTTACATGGCCTAAAACTTGATTATATCA
>DATKWH010000067.1:0-5007 GCA_035529655.1 Bathyarchaeia archaeon | reverse complement strand
TTGTTTATCACCAAGATATTCGATCCACGAAGCAAGCCAGCGTGCGTCCTTTTCAGTGAACAAATCAAGGTTATCCTGCAATTCTTGGAAGTTCTCTATAAATACGGTATTCTTACTACCGCGAATCAGGAGATATGGATTCTTCCCCATGGGCGCAAAGAGAAGCATTGAGAGTCTAAATAATTCCTTCTTCTTCAATTTTATCCAGGTTATAGCCTTTTCCCTCCCTATTTCCTCTTCAGTCATGGCCATTTCTATTCTCCGTTCAATTCAGCGATCCTTTCTCGGATCATGCCCACCAATTGATCTCGCGAATCTTCATGCTGCAGTCTTGCAACTTTGTTTGCAAGCTGCACGTCTCCAAGTAAATTGCGAATCCAATCTGCAAAATCGTTGTAAATGAGATAAGGAATGATCCCCTCGGTCTCTGTCGCACCCCAGAGATGATAATCTATCGACCTCGGGTCCACCGTTTTCACGATCTGCACGAACTCATCGAGTTTGTGAGCAACAAAACCAGTATGAACGACTTTTCCTTTTTTACACATGTTGAAGTAAAACGCCTCTTCCTCTGACACGGTGCGTAATATCCGCTCCTCCTTTTTCCTCGCTATTCCATGCCCATCTCCACCATTCTCGACTTTGACGAATCTTTTAAGGATGTTATCCACAGTTGAGCTGTCTGGTATGACAACAAATGGCCATATCGTACCGTTAAGAACGCTCACGTCCCTTCCAAGTATGCAGTGAGCGCCAATGGTAGCATCCCTTATACAAGCAGCTTCACCGATCATCGTGCCTTCACCGACGAAACACTGCTCCAAACTCGAATTTTTGCCAACGTCGACATCTTCAAATAAAACCGTATGAGGCCCTACCGAGCAGCCTTCTTCCAGAACCACTCCATTGCCGATTACTGAAGGACTAATTATTCCCGAAGAGTCGATCTCTACATTTTGGCCGATGACCACGTCCGTTCGCATTTTGTCCAACATCCACTCCATCGCTTGCAAATATCCTCGCGGTTGCCCGACGTCAGCCCAGAATTCCCCTTCCTCCAGCTCGTAGCCAAACATCTTGCCCTTTTCCTTGCTGTGGAGCATGTGGAAGAGATCCTTAGCGAAGTCAAACGGTATTCCTTCGGGCACAAATGCCAGTGCTTTAGGGTCCACTACGTAAATCCCGGTGCTCGCCAAATCGCTAAAACATTTGCCCCTGCCGGGCCTCTCGTGAAATCTGCTGATGCAGCCGTCGCTCTCCAGCAGTGCAATACCATAATTCCACGGATCTTCAACACGCGTTAACGCGATCGTTACCAACCCGCCAGCTTCGTAATGGAAATCGATCAATTTGTGCAGATCCAAATCAGTGATGTTATCGCCCTGTATCACCACAAACGGTTCCTCTTCCTGCTCCATTCCCGCATTCTTCACCGATCCTGCAGTCCCAAGCGGGTATTGCTCTAGGGGGAACGATAGAGGTACATCTTCTCGCCCCCTGAAGTGCTCCATAATCATCTCGCGAAGAAAGGTCGTTGTTACCACGATATTCTTCAACCCGTGTACGCATAGGTACTCAACCACATGCTCCAGCACGGGTTTATTCACTAACGGGATCATTGGCTTCGGTTTCGTGAATGTCAGCGGCCGAAACCTGGTCCCAAACCCTCCCGCTAAAATTACGCCTTTCATCCTTCTTTCATCGCCTCCCCTTTTTAAGACTTACTTGAGTTGAAGTAGGGCATAGCACGCATAAAAAAGGGTTTGAGAGCCTTTGTGAATAATTGAGATAAATCTGAAAGTTATGATAATGATAGGGAAAAAATGTTAGGTATTGTCTTTTAATATTTATGTGTGATACTATATGTGATAGGAATGATACGAAAAAACATCTCCATGTATGAGAAAGATTTGGATAAGTTGGAGAGATTATTGGAGAAGAATGAAGGTAATCTCAGTGCGGTAGTACGGGAAATTATTGATTTCTTTGATTTCATGCAAAGAAAATTTGGGAGCCTTGAAGAGGCAAAGAAAATAGAAAGGAGAGTTAAAGGCATATGCATCCCTAATACTCTGCTGATTTGGTTTCTTAAGTATACGGAAGGATGTCTCCCAGATGAGGCTGAGGCTGGTTGTATAGAGGAGATCATGGCCATCGAATCCATGTCTGATCTTGCAGATTTTGCAGATTTTGGGTTTCCAGTAGCGATTAAAATAGATGCTGATGATGAGCAAAATCCTTCAGAAGTAACGATTCAAATATCTGGTGAACAACTGCAAAAAGAGTTCATTGCGAAAATCACCTCGTGTTTCCTCACCATGAACAGGGGAATGGTAGTGAAGGATATTCATCGAGATGCTACATCCATCACCGTGAAGCTGAAGAGTCGTGGGGAAAGTGAAAGCGAAGCGAATTATAAAATGATGAGAGAGAGTTTGATCACTCACTTCGGCGAGCGGCATGTCATGATGCAAGAGATCTTGCAAAAACCGTGGTTTTGGAATTCGATGATAAATGCCACTACTGACTGGGGTGATGTACAAAGGCATAAGTATCCGAAGATTTATAGATAACAATTAATTAATTTCAGAGCTCGTGTTTCGGATCTCCGGTCGAGATATATTGAGCAACTACGTTTACAAGAGACTTCGGATAACATCCATCACCTGCTCCCTCTGAAGTTTAATTGCGTCAATATCAATGCCTTTATCCACTGCGACGAGGAATATAAACTCTCCACTTTTTTCCGTTACTACCATACCACTGTCAGTCTTCACTCCTATCTCTACCACATCACCCATTTTAAGCAGTTTTGTGCATTTCTCCGTTGTCCTCGCCATCATCGCAACCACTGGTGATAACGGTGGCAGCTCCTCTGTTTTATGCTTATTCGCAAATCCCACCAGTACTCCGCTCTTGGAGACCACAGCAGCGGCATTTACTCCTTCTCTCTCCACCAATTCCTTCAGGGGAAGCTCAAGTTCTGTGATATTCAATTTTTTCTTCACCGCATATGCTTATTATCCCTTTTCCCACTAAGTATAATCCAACTATCAGTATGACCCTTGTAAGTGCCAAAAGAGCCCTCCCTATGGGGATTAACTCGTATAAATCAGCATAGGTATAATATGCCCTATAGGGAGCGATAGCAGCCATCATCAAACCTGAAATAGCTATTATCGTAAATCCTCGCTTAAGTATGGTAAGATTGATCTTCTTTTGCGCGGCGATTGCCATGCTAAATATAATAATACCCATGACCATGTTGACAAATTCCACGGCAGTTGCGCTATCTAGCGTCATCGTTACTTTTACCCTTATTTTCCCTTTCTTTATATATCTATCATTTATTAATGAGAATTTTGATTTACTTCTATTTATGACCCCCTTGTAACCTTCAAACCATTTTTTCAGTTTTGGCACGTATTCTTCGGATTTTTTACCGCCTAACAGGCTAATTCTCCACCTTTTCTCGCTTTTTGTCGATAGCTACCGCTAAGCTAGACGATTCCCTGCTTCCTGAGCGTGAAGAGCTGATAGAGGTTAAAGCCAAAGGCGGTGAAGATCGTCTTTACGTTCACCCTCGGCACCGTGGTGACCAGCACGTGTCCGGAGTTGAATACCCGTTTAATTACTGCATAGTGCCGCTCAACGGGCGCCCTCTTCTTGCTGATTCTGAGATTCCGCAATTTATCCATGATGCCGAGCGGATGATCTCGAGCACCTCGTTTCATCGTTGCTGAGTAGCCCTTGGCTACTGCACCGTGATAACCACGATCTCGGTACGCGACTTCGCCCTTTTTGGAGAGGTCCACCTGACTGTCATGAGTCGATGCGGTGGTCGTTTCGAGCTCGCGAATGAGGCCGTGCTCGGTATCCAGCTTACTGTGAAGCTTGTAGCCGAAATATGATTTGCTGCCCTTCTTTGCCCACGAGCCATCCTGGCTTCGGCGCGTCTCCGCTTCCTCTCCTCGAGGCTTATCTGCCTTCGCATGTCCGGGATCAGCGGTAATAAACGTCGCATCCTGGACAACTCCCTGCTTCACTCCCAGACCCAGAGCATCAAGTTGTCGTTGGAGTTCCGCCCATATTGCCTGGTCTTTACCGGTCTTCGTCAACCGCTCTCTGAATTTCCAGACGGTCGTAAAATCCGGGATATCCTCTGGAAATCCAAGAAACTTCCTGAACGAGAGCCTATCCGCAGCCTGCCTCTCGAGTTCCGGATCGGAGAGCCCGTACCACTGCTGGAGCACGAGCAGCTTGATCATTACCACCTCATCAATATTTGGCCTACCGCCTTGTTCGCTCTTTTTATCGTACATATCACCTACAATCGGGCGAAACGCTTCCCAATCCATCAGCGATTCAATCTCAGCCAGCCGATCTCCAAGTTCTGCCACTCGCTTGTACGCCTCTTTTAAGCCGAAGTCCATTAAGGTTTTCATGATATATGATTATATGTACAATCATATAAAAAATTTGTATACTCATCCGAGGGGTTTTTCAAAATTCTCGAATATCTATCTAGTCAATCGTGTTCTTCAATTCACAATTATAATGTGTATAACTTTGAAAGAGATTGCAAACGTATCAACAATGCCTTTGAAGAAAATAAGGAGAGAAAATTTTTCCCTCTTGAAGAACTTGGAAATAAAGCTTGCACCTGCTGACCCCGCGCACTACATGCCTCGCTTCTGTTCGGAGCTGGATTGAATGATGCGATAAGGGAGAGGACAATAAAAATAATAAAAGCGAGTAAAGAAACGGCAGCAGCCAGGGGATGGTCACCAACGGGATCAGCCGCTGCTGCAATATACATTGCTACGATTAGCAGTGGGGAGTCGGTGGAGGAAAAAGAATTGTCCAAGGTCGCAGGGACAGCCCCCATAACAATCCGTAAAAGGTATAAGGAATTGGAGACGAGGTTCCAGTTAACTAAATACGATCTTTCCCCTTTGACAGAAAATGGGGTATTTTTTGCACTATCGATAATTTGAAGTTGCAATT
>DATKWH010000066.1:0-3935 GCA_035529655.1 Bathyarchaeia archaeon | reverse complement strand
TGTTCCTATTCCCCATACGGTGAATAGCCCCGGCGGGACTGTGATCTATTTTGGGTTCATTGATACAGACCATCCATTTATAACACTTACCTTTGGAACTACAACAGGTGATGATGTTTTTGGTTTTGATGACTTTACTATAGGCACCATAGAACAAGTAGTGCCAACGTTTAATGCAACAGGAGGAACAATCACATGCACTGAGTTCATAGATGCGAACGGGAAAGTTCACACAGACTGGATACCGGCGATAAAGTTGTATTGAGACGATAGGAAAAGAGATTTGATTTCTCTCTCTTCTCTCTTTTTTGCGTCTTCACGAGTAGAAGGATACAGGAAGCTTTGACTTTCGAATAGCTATCGCATTACTATCAACACCCAACAAGTTGACAGCCACACCTTTTTCAAATACATCCTGCAACCCTTCCATTTCAGCTATTCTCCAGCCATCTATTTACTGCAACTATATGTGCGTTGCAGTATAATAAAGGTCCGTAAAGCCCTTCGTTTAAAAGTATTGCAGTAAACAGGCTTTGCTCCAAAACTCTGGCGATTTTTAGGGTTTTGGAGCAAAGCCGTTATCGCCGGCTTTGCATTTTTAATATCATTTTTGACCGAATAAAAGTGCAAACGCTAATAAAAGTGCAAAGCCGTTATCGCCGAAAGGTTTTTATAAAAGTTTCTTTTTATCGCCGTACTCAAACTTAAAGGTTTATCCTTTTATGACCCAATGCACCATTTGACACCTGCGGCAAGGCATGCCAGAAATTGCATAGAGATAAGAATACCTCTAAACCTTGATTACAATCCTCTTCTGAATATTCTTTAAATTGGTAGAAGCCTTCTGCCTTGTCTAATCTGAGGATGGCTAACCCTTCTATCCTTTCTCCAGTTCGCTCCTCGTATGCGTGGCGATATGCGGATACTTGAAAGAGATAGTCGGGATAAATTCGTTTAGCCGCCTTTAAATCAATAAGAAAAAGCTTTCCATCGAGATAACCAACTAAATCTATCGTGCCAGCGAAACGATGATCACTCCAAACTGGTAACTCACTACTTAGAACCTCGAAACCGCTTTTGTATTTCCATTTAACGAATGCTCCAAATCCATTTTGAATCTCCTTGTCACCCCTAGAAAGAATATTAATCCAGTTAGGATTATCATCAGTGAGCAAACTATTCACAGCTTCGTGTATCAAACCACCCACTCTCAGCGCATTCTCAGAAATCTCTTGCCATGCAGGTTCTCTCCGTTTCCATATTTCCAAGCCAGGTTTTGGGATTACGTGTAAGATTGTTGTGACACTTGGTAGAATCCCTATGGGGCAGCGATAAAAATGCCCTTCGTCTGTTTCAATCAACTTTATCTCAGTGTTCATTACTCAACCCACCAATTCGGCGCTTCTGGATTCCACGCTCTTATCCCAATTTGCGTTTACCACCTCTTTTATGCACACCGCACATATTTCCTCGGTTTTATACACAAATAAACCTCTCTCTTTTCTACATTTGGAACATTTGCCAATGCCTTTAAATTCGTATTGCTCTTTATGTAGCTCCTCTAAATCCTTTATTTCTTTCGCGCTCTCCTCTTCTGGCTTCTCTATTACGTTGCCATCTTCATCTAAATCTTGGATGTTTACGATTCTTGTTGTTTGATCGCCACCACTTAGTAAGGGGATTTTTTCGTCCAAACCGTCCAAACCGTCCAATTGGTCTTGATTTTCAGACACTTCGGACATATTGGGCGATTTTTTTCACCTTACTAAAAGGTAGAGAGTTACTATTTCCGTCTTTCCTGAATATGTTGATATACAGACTTCCACTTTTTCCCAGTTCTATATACTTTTTATAATTAAGTCAGGTAATCGGGGGTAAGGGGCGACTGAGTCCCCTAAAAAAATAAGAATAAGAATAACAGAAAGAATGAGAATAGAAACGCAAGTAAGAATGACGGGTAATGATGTGAAAAATAGCGATGTTGGAAGTTGATGTGCGGAAGCATTCGCAATTGAAGCTGTAATGCAATGCTATGCGGAAGATAGGAAAGAAACCGGCATGGTGTCTTTTGGGATCTCTTTAGGTGGGCAAAACTGTAAATCACACATCATTAGGCAAATTGCAGGATGGGGCGACTAACGGGAGTATGGGAATAAACTATTCCTCTGCGACTGCTTTGCTACTTACTTACACTATGGTTCTTCATTTGGAATAGCGGGCTGCAATTGATTTGGATGAGGTCGGGATCAAAAAGGAAGAAAAGCGAAACATGCTGAAATATGCTAAGCCTGTCGCGAACCGGAATTTCATGATGTGAAGCTACGAAGTCTTTTTTTCTTTTACACTAAGATGTACTGCAAAAAACAACAATTTTATAAAAAGGTCACCAGCAAGACGGTAACTGGCACGTGTGCGAGACGTTATAAAGCGAGTGCGAGTTGTAGTCGTGCCTGAAGTTTTTTAGCGGGTGTCGGCTGAAATCAGGCAGGTGCTGTGCTTCAACCGATTTTGAGGATAATTTTGTGAGTAGTGGCGGGTGTGGGACATTATCTCTAAATCCTCTTGGATTTTCCCTTTTTAACGTTTTTACACGCTCGTATTTCACTATGTCTTTAGTATGGGTGTTGTGGGAGGGTGAAAATATGAGGGGGGGGAGATGTGCATCGCTATTCTTCCTCTATGGCGAAAAATTCCTCGTCAATATCAAGTAGATAAAGAGGGCGCCGTGAAATTCCAATTTCATTTTCAATCATAATTTCAACAATTCTTTCGCCGTCAACCATTATTATTGGAACTGCCCCCCTCCGAATAGATGCCTCTGAAGCTTCCCGCGAAAAAATTGATGTTGTTAAAAAAATCCCTTGATCAAACTGACCGGAAATTACACCACGAAAGCGGTCAATCTCTGGGCGTGGAACTGTTCCGCTCCACCTTTTACATTAAAATGCTGCGTTGATTTTTACTATCCCCTGTCTCAGTTTACCATGTCCATCAATTCCACCATCGTGGGATTGTTGAGTAACTACAATTTCATTAAATCCCATTGCTTCTAGAAGTTGTCTTGCAAAATGTTCAAATTGTGTTGGCGTAAAGTTGTTTAAGCGATCTAATAATCGTGTCCTCACAGCGTTTTCATGTGTTTCCTTTAGATCTAGTAAGGTAATCTCTTCTGGAGGCGGTGGGACATCCCCTCTTATGCGTTGTCTACCGAGATCCGTTATTTTCCATACACCATAAACAGAACCATCAATTTCTCCTTTATTTATGAGTACTTGACGCGCCCATTGAACTTTGTTGTGCCATTTGTGTATACTCGGATAACGCTCCATACGCCGTTCAAGATCTTCCTCAGTCAATTCTGGGAAATGCTGTGCAACCTTATCATAAATGTCTCGTGGACGAACTTCACCTCCTGCTCCATCTATTTCAGTTAGTAAAGGAATCTCTATTTCCTTTTGTTTTGGATACGTCATTGCTTTCCTCCCGTATAGGTGTCATAACTTCGAAGTCTTTATAAACTTTCCCCTTTATGCGGCTTCATCCCGAAAGTCGGTACAGATTGAGATGACACCATACCTATCATCTTAAGCGAGAGTAAGTTATATCACATTGAAGAGCAGATATGCTAATTGGGGGTTATGGGGTTCACTGCGGATGCCGGGTTGGGATTACTGGCAGTTCACCCAAAGGGGGATTCCCAGATCCTTCGCCCTTTCTATATAAAGCCCCCTTTTGACATTATACGCCAATACTTTCAGCGAGAGCTCTATACGTTTCAGCCAACCTTTTATGCTCTTTATATCGGGACCCCAACACCTTTTGAGGCTTGAGAACGCAGCCTCTATGATGCTTCTTATGTGGTATTCGGCCATCCATTCATCTGGATTGTCCGTATATGCCCTGAAGGATATTTGCCACGCCGGATAGCCCTTCGC
>DATKWH010000065.1:0-6761 GCA_035529655.1 Bathyarchaeia archaeon | reverse complement strand
TGTTCTATCTAAAACAGGCCTATCGAGCTGGTAAGCTAAAGTTTGTCGGAAGAATCTGTTCGATGGGCGATAAGCGAGAATTTCAGAAGATGTTGGATCAGCTTTACCGGAAACAGTGGGTCCTCTACTGTAAACCACCGTTTCGGAGTCCTGAACAGCTACTGGAATATCTTGGCCGCTATACCCACCGGGTAGCAATATCTAATCATCGTCTGGTTAAAGTGGAAGATGGGAAGGTCACCTTTCGTTGGCGGGATTACGGAGATGGCAACAAGAACAAGCAGATGACCCTGGAGGCCTTTGAGTTTATTCGACGGTTTTTATTGCACATCTTACCAGACAACTTTGTCAAAATCAGGCATTATGGGCTGCTCAGTAACCGGAATCGAAAAACCAAGCTCAGGCGATGTCAGAAGATTTTGGGGAATACCTCAAACGGGAAACAGCAGTCAACCGAATCAGTTGTCTGGGAGGAATTACTTTTTAAACTAACCGGTATTGACCCTCACCTCTGTCCTTGTTGTAAAAAAGGCCAGATGGTCACCAGAGAGATCTTATCTCCCCAGGGCCATGCGCCTCCCCGGAAGGTGAGATGGGTAGCTTGATTTTCAAATAGCGGATATGAATAGAGGGTTAAGGGAGAAGAACGCTCTTTTTTAAAAAAATCAACTCTATTATGAACACCGTATCGAGAAAAATATTTCCCAGACCCTTGAATTTACCTTTAGTTCTTCCTAAGCAGGTCATTAGGGAGAGTTTCAATAGCAATTTAACGGACGAAATCGCTGGATTGAATTCCCATAGCCACAGCGGAGCGGCTTCGTTCAACTGAGTTGCTTCCGAAATTGAGCATAGGTAACATTAAAGTCAAAAACCTTAGCTTCATCTGTGCTCCAACTTCGGAAGCAATCTTAATCGTTATACGCCATGACCTCTAATATAAAAGCGGAGGAGTTGGAATAACTATGGAGAGAATTAACCCTGCTAACTTTTGTGGTCCTAGAGCATATTTCACGGATATCGATTATAAGATTGTACGATTTAAACACGATAGGAAAGCTTATAAAAGAGAAGTCGAACGAAGGTTAAAGGTTCTTCTTTTGACTAAAAATTTTATTGTATGTGCTGGTTCACATCTCTCTCATGAATTTGCGTATAATCTTTTTAGGAGTAATCCAATACTACTTGAAAAAAACATGGTTATCCCTTCCCTACGAGAAGATAAGCAGCATATAACAGATTACTTGGAAGATAAGAGAATTGAAAAATCTTTAAAACAAAGTATGAAGAATTTCTACAAAGATTATGTAACGAAAGGTGTAGACTGGAAGCTAATAGAAGAGAGTTCATGGTTTAAAGCAAACCTTTTGAAAGCCTTAAGAGATGAATGTTCGGTCATCAGAAGAAATCTACCTAATCTTTCGGGAGGAAAACTGGATTCCTTACTGACTGAAATAGAAAAAAGTGAGATTCTTACTCGTGAAATAATTTTAAAAAGTATTTTAAAATGGCCAGCAAAGGAGCAAAGAATTCTTCTGGACTTTGTAAATTTAGTTTATCACATGTCTGGTGCAAAGTTTCATAACTGTGAAAGTGCTTTACCTCAAGAAAATTATATAGACTATTCTCTTACTGACTTTTCTGAGCATAGGGTAACTTTATCAGATACACAAGTGTTTTTAAAAATATTTTTTGAATTGGCTTTCGAGACTCTATATAAAAACACTCTTCCTGTCGAGTTGCTGGATCTATTATCCTTTGAAGACATAAATTATATGAGGAAGCCGATAGAGAAAAGTTCGTTCCGTAAAAAATATGATGAGTTAATTCAGAAGAGTGTTCAAGTCATAAGGAAATCCGAAACTAATCCCGAATGTGTGGCATATGATATAGAAGAACCATTGGAAATATTGGAGCAAATTTCTAAGGCTTTTGAGGGGATCTTTAAACAAGAATTGCCAGAATTTTTGAAGAAAAAGTATAAAGAAACAACTAAGGAGTTGCGGAAAAGCACGTTATCGCTAGGAATTGATATTACTGGGATTGTTCCTTATGTGGGCAACGTTGCCACCGCCTTGAGTTTACTTCAGTCATCGCGTGAGGCTTTTGTAAATCTGAATCAATCTCTTAGAAGTAGAAGAGAAATACACGATTACGATTTATATTTGAAAAATAAAGAAAGAGTGTTACGTCAACTGATCGAAAAATACCCTATCTCTGAAAAATCGGTGCTATTAGATACGTTGGATTTATTAGTTAATACAATTTCAACAAGGATTAAACTATGAGAATAAGGTCACGGCGTATAACAGCGGATAAAAGACTTCGCTACGCTTCGCCCAAATCCTCGTCTACGGCTCGGACTTCTTTTATCCGCCAGCCGTTAGGCGACATTTGACGTGACGGATGAAGGAGTAAAAATGAAGGAGAAAGACATTGAATACATGAAATTGGCAATCGAAGAGATGAGGAAATCTATACCAGAGCCTGACGGCCACATCCATCCAAAGGTCGGAGTAGTGGTTGTAAAAGACGGAAAGGTCCTGGCAACAGCTTACCGGGGAGAAATATCCGCTGGAGATCATGCGGAATACACTGCCCTGGAAAGAAAATTGCCTGATATAGATTTGACCGGGGCAATACTCTACACCACTCTAGAACCCTGCACGAAGCGGTCACATCCGAAAGCTCCCTGTGCGAAAAGGATCGCGGATAGAAGAATAAGCAAAGTTGTGATAGGAGTTTTGGACCCTAACCCAGACATCTATAAGAGCGGTCTATTTCTTCTAAAGGCGAGCAGAGTGCAGGTAGAACATTTTCCTTCCGAGTTACAACGTGAAATCGAAGAGATGAACAAGGAGTTTATAGAGGCACAAAAACAGGCAGCTAAGCAGGAGCTAGGACCACTCCTATTTCATCCCTTCCCGTTACCTAAAAATTTCGTCGGCCGTCAGCAAGACTTGGACCAACTCGCTCGACTGTTGTCAGACGAAAAGGACGATGCGCCACGAGTGATCGCTGTCCGGGCTATTGGTGGCACGGGGAAGTCCTGTTTAACACGCAAACTTATCGAAGAACGTCAACGCATCACCCCGCCTTTTGACGCCATTTTCTGGTTCTCATTTTATGAGGCCAAACTTGAGGAAGCTGCCTTTGATCGTTTTTGCGAAGCTGCTCTTGTCTATCTAACCAATGGAGCCTTCGATCCTGTTTCTGCTCCCTCGCCCGTTGCCAAGCGGGTAAAGCTTGACAACCTGCTACAGGGGCGAAGGGCGCTGCTAATACTCGACGGGTTAGAAGTGGTACAGCGTCCAGATTTCGGGCATCCACGCTACGGTGAACTGCTCGACCACGAGTTACGCAGGTTCATCCATGGGGCGTGTAGCTGGCCCCATAGTCGTCTAATCCTTACGACCCGCTTTCCTGTCAGTGACCTGAGGGGTGCACGGGGCTTCCAGGACTTGCTACTTGAGGACTTAACACCTGAGGATGCACTGGAATTCTTGCAGAAGCAGGGTGTGAAAGGTAAGAAATATCGTCTTCGTGAGGTCGCCGCACACTACGGGAACCATGCTCTGACGCTGACCGTCTTAGCAGATTACCTAACGCGGTTTTATGATGGTGACATCGAGCGAGTGCGACACCTCGTTTATCTACCCGCTGAATCGAAGCAGGGCGAGAAACTTCAGTCCATCCTCAATGGTTATTGGGAGATGTTAGCAGAACCCGAATGTTTCTTCATTACACGTCTCTGTGCTTTTCGTGGTGGGGTAGATGAACACGCATTTGTTGTTCTAACAAAGGGCAACCCAAATGACTCAATATTTCGCGCGATGGTGTCGCGGCTATTGGATTCCTCGTTGCTCCGAAGGGAGGAAACAGGGAAGAAGCTTTATGCCGCACACCCGCTCATTAAAACTTACTTCTACGACCGCATGGGCCAAGAAGAAAAAAGGCAAACACATCTGGCGTTGAAGGACTACACAGCAGGATTACCGGTTCCAGACAATCCTGAAACGATAGCGGATTTGGAGCCACTGTTTGAACTGCTTCACCAATGTGTAGGAGCTGGCCTATATAATGAGGCGTTTGAAATATATGGGCGTGGTAAGATGGATTTAACCCTACTTTACTGGGGTCATTACGACACAAGTCGACGGCTTATTGAACCTTTGATTCTGGCTTTTGAGCAGTCCCCGCCTATTTGGGACGCTGCTGTCTATCAGCGGATTCGACTGTGGTATGTGTCTGCTCAACTTCATGCGCGCTGTGGACAAACGGAGCAGGCACTCCGCCGCATTAAAGCTGCGATTGCTGCTCATAAAGACTCCAAAGGCACCATAAAGGAAACTCTATCAGCAGGATGGAGATATTTGACTGAAGTGCTAATCCAATGTGGAGACCTAGGTGGGGCGCAGGAGAGTCTTGCTCAATTCGGTGAAGTAGAAGAATCCCTCAAACGTAAAAAGAAATCTGACCTATATATGGGGCTATCGGGCTGGTGCGCACTGGAATTAGGCGATACAAAGATGGCTGAGGAAAACCTCACGGAGGCGCTATCGATTAGCCGTCAGCGTCACATTCCTCGAATCCGAATGGAGAACCTATGGCTCTGTAAACTAGGGGATCTTCACTTACGGACGCGACAGATGGAACAAGCGTATTCTAACTATACTGATGCTTTGGAAATTGCCAAGAAAAAGAAATACCGGGACTGGGAAGGTCACTCTCTCCGCGGATTTGGTGACTACTACCGCCTTAGGCAGGACTACGAGAACGCTCGCGAGCAATATTGCCAGTCTCTCGATATTGCAGAGGAGACAGTGTATCAGTATTTAGAGTCGGAGGTGTGCGTAGGGTTAGCGCGACTCGCTGAGATACGTGATGCTCGAAGTCAAATGCCAGATCTAGAACCTGCACAACATTGGGCAAAGCGAGTGCTAACAATTGGGGATGAATGCGCCTTCCGCGTGCAGAAGACGGAGGCACATTTGATTTTAGCAAGGTTGGATCTAGTGCAAAGCGACCCAGCCTTAGCACAGGAGCATGCGAAGCATGGGCGGGAGCTTGTCAATTTCACGAGGCACTACTGGACACGAAAGGAATTGCAGGAGCTAGAGAAAGCGCTTGGCCTAGGTTAAGGATTCTTAAAGATCATGGGAGAAGTAGATATATGATTTACGGAATCTTTGGGGGCTATGTTAAAACAAATAGCAGCGATAGATCATGGTGCACTGTAGGAGCTATGCTCTTGTTCCCAAAATGGTTCCCGTGAACGTCGCCTAACGAGACTATCGGAAAAGTCTCATATTTTTCAAAAATATAGCAAAAATTGATTTTTAATAAAAAAAACAGCAATTATGAGGAGGTAGTTTTATGGCTCGATTTAAGCCAGTATCCTCTGCTCAAACATTAATGGTTCCCATTGTATTAGAAAAGCAGTTGGTTCCAGGGACCTTAGAATTTGCCATTCACCATTTAATAGAGACAAGAATTGATATGTCCCTTTGTAGCCATTACCGGATGGAGCACCCCTGATCATTCCACTATTGCTGAATTTATCTCCTCAATACAAGAAGAAATAATGTTTTTTTAGAAATATGCCTCCAGACAGAGAGATTGTAAGGATTGTAATTTAAGAGAGGAATGTCTTAGGAAGAAGGAGACTAAGAGAAGTTATTTATTGATACCATTAGAAAAACATGAACGGGACTTTTCAAAAGAGATGATTAAGAAGATTGATACAGAGGAAGGGCGAGAGATTTACAGTGAGAGGATGAAAATAGTAGAACCTGTTTTTGCAAACCTACGGATACAAAAAAGGATGGATCACCTTACCTTGCGAGGGAAAGTAAAGGTGAATATTCAATGGTTGCTATACTGTATAGTACATAATATTGGGAAAATTGGAGGTTATGGGATGGGATATGGGTAAGAAAACAGGAAGTATATGTAGATATGAACTTTATGTGAGTACAACAACATAGAAATTTAGGATTAGATGTTAAAAAATGACTATTTAGAAAAAATGAGACCTTATCAAAATGACTTTTCCGACAGTCTCAATAGCGTGTTTGCGGTTCGCTTCGCTCACTCAAACCCCGCTAAAGGCGGGTCTTCGCAAACACGCACACGTTATACGCCATTTTGCCTTGGGAAATGACAAAAAGGAGGATAAACTATGATCTTTTATAAGAATATTGAACTTCAAAGAGCCGGCAATCAGCAAGAAGGTAAAGCAAAATATACTATTAATGGGAATGAGTATTTTGCAGAGGAAGTTGCTATAAATCATTACAAAAGTTTAGGATACAAGGCGCTATGGACAGAAAATACATATTGGTGGACACTCATGTCCTTATTCTTTTGGGATGTTATATTTGCAGAGACAAGAGGAGCAGTAAGTGTAATTATAGGCGGGGTCCAAATAGAACTTGAACCGGGTGATGAAAGGTTTGAACAGCTCTTCAAACAAACAATTCTAATGAATGGGATGCCATCCGACTTTTTTACCCCGGAATTCTATGAAAGAAGAAAAAGCCTACTAAAGAACAAAATTCAAGAACTTCAATATAGCAACCTTGAACAAAAGCTTAGCGATTCTTACAAACAGAATTATAGGAGGAACTGTAGGCCAATAGAGAATTGGGACAAATATAAGATTGATGAATTGCTAATTTCAGTGCAAAGAGTAGATAAGGGGAAATTGATAAAAATACTTGAGAGACTTATCTCGGATTTCAACAATAATAGAGCAGGCC
>DATKWH010000064.1:0-9610 GCA_035529655.1 Bathyarchaeia archaeon | reverse complement strand
ACTCACCTCTATCGCAGGTCAAACGATGCAATCTTACGCACTGCATCGGGTTTTGTAACTTTTTCGTAATGAAGCGTCATCTTTTGAAGAACGGAGGGGAAAGATACTCCGCCATCGAGTTTGACGATGTTTTTAAAGTCTGATTAACCGAAAAGCTTATATAACCCTATCTTTTTTGAATTTTAAAACATCTCGAAAGATAAAAGAGCGATAAGGCGAGATGGTGACGAGGGGATGAAAGCGATAGGGGAAGGGGGGGCTAAACCGATAGCCAGTAACGAGAACACCTCGACAGCGGTTAGGATGTCGCAAGAGGCGATAAAGCTCGACAGTGGGGGTGCTGCTATCCTGGATGCGGACTATGTATGCCGTTCCATGGATGACAGGAAGGGAGAGCTTAGTTGCTTTACGAAATTTGAAGAATTGCCTGGCAGTATTGTTGAGGGAGACAGCGGTAATAACGGTAAAGTGATGAAGATTAAAATGGCTAATCCCTCAGTGCACATAGAAGATTATGATGGTCCGATACACATTCTAAAATCCTTTTGTGGAGATGGAAAACGTTTCAGCATTAATTTACGATTTGATATAAACTCACCTAACGATTTAGATAAATTTCTCGATTACTTTACTGAGCTAACTGAAGAAGTTGATACGGTGAACATGCCGTTCGTCAAGAATAAATATAGGGCAAATTTAGAAGTTGAGTTCTCAAAAGCGGTAATCGTCAAAGAAGAATAGAGGGGAATGGAGGGTTAATCACGGTATAGATTTACTTACCGCTCCTCCTTTTTCTTTGAATTGATGCACTCATCTAACTATCCTATATACTCTGTCAGATTTACGCGTGATAAGTGCGCGTTTCTATTATACGTAACGTATAAATCTATTTTCATCATCTCTAAATCTTCATTTCCAACCTCAACAATCTGTGCAGGATCTTCAAACCGCTTCTGTGGACGCTGTATTCGTTATCAACCTTCATACATGTATTCTTGCTGATGGAAATAGAAGCACAAATAACTTTCCATACGATGAAGAAGTCTAATGTGTGGGAGCAGTAAAGAATAAAAAGAATTGGTGAACCCTTCCCTACTCGCTCCCACCCATGTCAACATGGCATCATCCTTTCGGGAGGACTTACTCTACTCACCATTTGAAAATATACCAATCTGGTTTATTTAGATAGGTATCTCAGCTCTCACTCTTGATCATAGCAACAATCGCGTCACCGACCTCGCTCGTCTTCGAGCTGCCGCCAAGGTCATAGGTTCTCACTTTTCCTGCTCTCAAAACCGCTTCAATTGCGTTTATAACGCGTTCCGACGCACGCGTTTCGCCCACATTCTCTAAAAGCATTGCACCAGCCCAGATCGTTGCGATCGGGTTCGAAACGTTTTTACCCTTGTATTTCGGTGCGGAGCCGTGAATCGGCTCGAACATGGACACGCCCTCTGGATTGATGTTCCCGCCCGGTGCAAGACCCAGTCCGCCTTGTATCATCGCACCAAGGTCCGTAATAATATCGCCAAACATGTTCGGCGTCACGACGACCTGATACCATTCAGGATTCTTAACGAACCACATGGTGATTGCATCGACGAAATTGAATTCGGTCTCCATCTCAGGATAGTTCTTCGCCACGTCGGTGAACACCTCGCGCCAGAACCCGTAGCAGTGCGTCAGGACATTCGCCTTGTCCACGCTCGTCACCTTCGTCTTACCGTTCGCACGCGCAAGCTCAAAGGCATATCGCATCACACGCTCGCAGCCCTCTTTCGTCACCACGCCTATCTGGTACGCGAGCTCGTCCGAATCGGTCTCGATGTCCAGATCGAACTTGACCTGATAAAGCGTTCGAACGATTTCCAACACGTCGTTCGTTTTGCCGCAGCCGCTGCTGCTGCCTTTTGCACGGCCGCCAATGCCGATATAGAAATCCTCGGTGTTCTCACGCACCACGGTTATATCGATATCTGCGGGTCCTTTGCCCGCCAGCGGTGTGCGAACACCTTCCAACAGCTTCACCGGCCTCAGATTTACGTATTGATCAAAATAGAACCTGAGCGCGAGCAGTATCCCTTGCTCCAGGACGCCGGGTTCCAGGCGCGGATCGCCGATGCAACCGAAGTAGATCGCCGCGTACCGCTCTAAATCCTTTAACGTGTCCTCGTTCAGCAACTCGCCGGTCTCCAGGTAATGCTCTGCACCATGCGGAAATTCAACCCAGTCGAGTTCAAAATTCTCGCGCTCGGAGACCGCATCGAGCACCTTCAGCCCTTCTTCTATTATCTCCGGCCCGATCCCGTCGCCACGCATAACCGCAATCTTATAGCTCTTCATTTCACGTTTACCTCTCGGAGTTCCTAATTAAAGCGAAGAATGATGATTCTCCTACTTCTTTTAAATTGCATCCTCAGATAAAAATGTTTATTTGTTATGGATACTCAGGAGTGTTAACTCAATCCACCAACTCCCGCAAATAAATCTTATACCGCCCTAATTTACCGCCGTAATTCCCTGCTGAGATCTTCACCAGTCCTTTGACCTCTCTCACGCTCTCTATTGCTGCTTTCATCGCTTCTCTTACCGAATCGAGCGAAATACCATTGATAACGATCTCTGGAATGCACTTTACACCGTCCGGAACCTTCGAATCGTTTATTTGCCGTGTTAAGGTCGGGCAATACCAATGGTTCGTTGTCGGTCCGATCTCAGGATAGTTCGTTTCCGGTTTAGAGCCCGCAGAGCAGATATCAAAAGGAGTGATCGCACCTTCTACGTCGTCTATTGCGGCGAGTGCCTTTTCACCAGCTTCTAATGCCGCTGCTATGCTTTCACACAAAAGCCATACGTTTCCACCCATCACGCCCTTTTTATAGCCTAAATAATGTTCCACGAGGAATTCGCCCATCATTATCGGCACCACAACGACTCCCCGTCCAAACCGTTGCTCAATGGTCTCGTAGCCGTCGCCGCAATGCCCTATCCTCTCCATAGTATCAATCTTCTCTGGCGAATCAAGCGCATTGAAAACAGATGTCGTGGGCACGACCAGTATTCCCTGCCGTATTCGTTTCGATATTTCGTATTCCAATTTTTCTGGAGCGCCCTCATTGTAATTAACCCATAGTTGAATCACTGCTCCTTTTCTGCCGTCTGGCGTTTTCTCCTCTGGCAGCCACTGCTCTATCCCACCTTCTGACTCACCAAAGACCGTGCAGGGCAGTGCAGTGGCATTGTAAGCCGCTTGCTTCAATCTCTGCTCGTCACGCGCGGTCACGCATACTCGTGCAACTAACCCATCAAATGCCTCGCAGTAAGTGTCTTCTATTTCCATTTTTTTCTTATGAGAACTCGATATTCTGTTTAAAGATGAGGAAGATCCCAAAAAGCGGGAAGCATTCTCTAAAAGTTGAGGAATCGCAACGCTTGAGGGCAATCCTCACTGGATGATACTTTTTCATATTTAGGGGCAGCCATTTTATAAAGCATAGATATTTTAATTATAAATAACATAAAATAATCTAATGATATTATATGACAAAAGCCATAAAAGAACATTTAGGTGGGATTGACAGCGAATTAGCCTCTTTGATTCTCAAAATAAGCGATCTCGCAGCCACGATAAGTGGCGAACTCACATACCGGCGGGGTAAGGCGGACACGAAGAATGTTTTTGGTGAGCTTCAACTGGTTGCGGATAAATGGGCAGATCAGTTCATAATTGACGAATTAAGAAAGTCTGAGCTGGTTAAAGCAGTGGTATCAGAAGAGCAGCCTGATCTGGTAAAACTCAATGATACTGGAATATTCAATGTCACTTTGGACCCATTAGATGGTTCATCAAATATTGAGAGCAACAACCTGATTGGAACAATAGTTGGAATATACAAAGAGGATTTGCCAACACAAGGAAAGCGCCAAATAGCTGCAATGTATATGCTGTATGGTCCAGTAACAACGTTGGTTTATACGGCACAGAACGGTGTTCACGAATTCTTACACACAAAAGAAGGATTCATGCTAAGAGGAGAAAACATGACGCTTCCAGAACCAGGTAAATTATACGGTATTGGCGGGCTGCGGAAGGACTGGCTACCATCGTTTAGGAAATACATTGAGGAGTTAGAACTGGCGGGGTACAAGTTAAGATACGGAGGGTCTTTTGTTGGAGACTTCAATCAAATACTTCACTATGGTGGGATCTTTGCATATCCTGCACTAACCACCAAACCAAATGGGAAGTTAAGACTATTGGTTGAGAGCAATACAATGTCTTTTATAGCAGAACAAGCAGGAGGGGCTTCAACCAATGGTACGTGTTCGATACTGGAAGTCGAGCCAGAGGATATAACTCAGAGAGTTCCAACATATATTGGAAACAAGGATCTTATCGAGAAGTTGGAGAGGATACTTTAACGAAAATAAAATATTAAATAATGGGGGTGCAAGACATGGTAGAAGATAGGAAATTTGAACCGATTCCGGGAAATAAGATGTTCGAGGCGTTGTACAGTACAGGTACAGAAGGGATTATAATGGCTGCAAATACAAGGATCGTTCCTGGCATTGTAAGGGGGATAGTTAGAGCGGCTAAGAATTTGAGAGCAGCAGTTATCTTCGAACTCGCAAAGTCAGAGAGCAATTTAAAGGGCGGGTATACCGGCTTAACACCGTTGGATTTCTCAAATGCCGTTCGAAGCATTGCCAAGGACGTGGGTTTTGCTGAGTGGGCTTTACATGCAGACCACATAACGGTGAAGAAGGGTACGGAAGACGAGATGAAGGAAGTAAAGAGCTTGATTGAGGCACAAATAGCGGCAGGATATACCTCTTTTGCAATAGACGCTTCTTTCCTCTTCGATCTGAACGAACCAACCGTTTTAGGCCAGCTTCAGAGGAATATTGATGTAACCACGGAGCTTGCCAACTTTATTAAAGAGCTGATGGCTGAAAGAGAGTTTGGATTAGAAGTAGAAGTTGGCGAGATAGGGAAGAAGGATAAGGACGGATTAGTCCTTACCACGGTTGCAGAGGCAACCACTTTTATTAAAGAGCTGCACAAGAGGGATGTATTCCCAAACGTTTTAGCCATTGCCAATGGGTCAACGCACGGAAATATATATGATGAGCACGGAAATCTCATTGAGCAGGTTTCGATAAATATAGAACGAACAGTAGAGATAGCCAAAGCGATTGATCTTTTTAAAGTACGAGTTGCACAGCATGGCATTACTGGCACGCCGCTCAAATTTATAAGCACAAAATTCCCTAAAGGTTTGATTCTCAAAGGCAACGTTGGTACGTTCTGGCAGAATCTGGCATGGGAAGTATTTGAGATCTTTGAACCTGAGTTATATGACGACATATGGAATTGGACTTTGAGCGAGTACAGAGATGAGGCAGCAAAGAAAGGGATAACGAAAAATGACGAAATTTTTGGTACGTACAGTAAGTTCGCAATAAAGGAATTCAAGGATAGGATATACAATGTCTCAGAAGAGACGAAAGAAGCACTTGAAGCCAAAGCTTATGCGGAAGCTATGATGTTCTTTAAAGCTTTTGGTGCTGTAGGCACTGCTGATAAAGTTAAGGAATACGTATATGCTCAATAAGGAGTGAGAAATCCTAAATCCTGAGCACCAAACCCTAAACTGTGGGAATCTGCCCCTACCACCCCGCAAGCCATGTAAAGGCGTAATCAAAATTCCAAAATATCAACAACTGGAGCAAGGGTTCAAGCAAGCATGCTCAGCTCAACTCCCAGTGGCCATTCAAGGTTTAACCCTCATCAAAGACAGAAGATAATACACGTCGTCCCTCTTCATCACGGAGTTTATGCTCTTGCTGTAGCGTCTCCGCACGCTTGAAGCACTGCTCTGCTTTCTCGTCGTCCCCCGTAGTTCGATAAACCTGCCCAAGATTGTAGTAAGTGGATATGCCTTCGTCCATGAAATACTTCTTGAGATTCAGTGCGGCATTAAAGAACCCAATTGCCATTTCGTATTGCTCTAAGCTTGCGTACGCGACGCCACAATCATTACAAGCCTTAGCCGTTGTAGGAAGCGTTGGCTCTTTCTTTATGATCTCCCTGTAAACTTCTATTGCCTCTTCAAATTTCCCTTCCGCAAGGCATTCTTCCCCGACAAGCAGCAATTCCTCAGCCGTCTTCTCTTCTGTCTTTACCATCATAATACTAAAAGAATTACGTTACTTTTAAAATATTTAACTTATGTTTTCTTTCCCAAAGAAAATTCAATTTCTTTTCTCCTTGCTCCTTTTTGAAACTTCACCGAGATAAATTTCTTCTTTTTCGTTTTTAATGGTTATTACGAGATTTAGATTGTGACTTCTTTTTTATTTCATATCCAGCGCCCTGTTTTTAATAATGGATCAAGTAAACCAATAGAAATCCAAGCCTTCGAGCATCCTCTGGATGCCCCGTTTTTCGAAAACGGGGTCGGTGACTTTTTGAATTGTAAATCCGCCTATTTATTCCAAGGGGATTCGCACAGGATTGAGCACTCTTATACCAAGCTTTGCAGCTTCCTCTACTATATCGCCCCTTTTTCTCCTTCCAACAGTGGACGCAATTCGCACTGCCATTCCTTCATCTCCTGCAACCTCCGCTTTAGCAAGGTCCTTCGTGTTGAAAACAAGCACTTCTCGCACTCCCGAAGGATGTAATCCACGTTCTTCCTTCTTTCTCCGATAGCCCACTTTCACTCTCGCACCTTTCGCCGCTATATTCTCCCGCATCTTATTGTCGTGCCCACGAGGTCTTCTCCAGCTTTTGCTCAGCTTCTTCTTTGTCCGCCATCCATATCGCTCGAATTTCATCCTTCCTCTCTTCTTCATCTCCTCAAACCCTTCTTTTAAAAAGAACGCTTTGATGATAAATATTTTTTCACATTGCTGAACGCAATGGAACGGCGAAGCCGTTCAAAAAAGAAAAAGTGTTGTGTTTACAGCTTCACGAGCATCACGTCAAATATGTTTTCCACGTGCTTTATCTCTTCTATACAGCCCTCACTAACCATACTGTCCACGTTGATCACCAT
Organism: Bathyarchaeia archaeon; assembly: GCA_035529655.1. Lineage (GTDB taxonomy): Archaea > Halobacteriota > Syntropharchaeia > Alkanophagales > Methanospirareceae > JACGMN01. The sequence goes on along the minus strand of DATKWH010000064.1, from coordinate 2,546 downwards.
GACCGCCTCTCCCCCGACCTTCTCTCTGCCCACCTGCATCCCCGCTATGTTTATGCTCCTGTCGCCTAAGATCGTGCACACAGGACCGATCACTCGCGGTTTATCGAGGAAGGAGCAGATAAGCATGCAGCCAGAAGGAGATGCATCCACCCTGTACCCATTTATCTTCACTATTCGTGGATCGTCTTTTCCGAAGAGTGTGCCCGCAACCGTCTTCTTTTTCTCTTCGCCCTCTATCCGTGTAATCGTGGTAATACTAATCAAGGAACTGAAATCTTCAATCTCTTCCGTCTTGCTTTCCGTAATTTTTATCCCGAACTTCTTTGCTATTGCCTCGGCATTCACATAATTCACACCATCGGTGAACAATGAGAGGGAACTCTTCAGGATCGCCCGCGTAATTATTCGCGTGTTCTTCCCTATGCCTGCATCTGCCAATCCTAATTCTCCTTCGTAAGAGACGTTGAATTGTTCAATTCTACCTGTTTTGGGTATGAGCTGCGCAGCGAGCAGCCCAAGTTTCTCGCCTAATTCTAAATAAGGCTTTATGGTGTCCATTATCTCCTCTTCGACGTAGATCATGTTCACGGTATTCCTTACCGGTTTGTTCTGTAACGCATCTATCACCTCATCTGCAATACCCAGAGCAGCAGCCTTCTGCGCTTCGGTGGTGGATGCGCCCAGATGGGGCGTAACAATCACTTCTTCCAGTTCCAGCAAATCACGTTCCTCTGGTGGCTCCTGCTCGAAGACATCCAGAGCTGCTCCTGCTACTTTTCCACTCTCTATCGCTTCTTTCAGCGCATGCTCATCTATTATTCCACCTCGCGCGCAATTTATTACACGAACCCCACCCTTCATCAACGCGAACTCGTTTGCACCGATCAGGTGACGGGTGTCCTTTGTCAGAGGTGTATGGAGCGTGACAAAATCTGCAACCTGAATGGTCTCATTTAAACTTGCAAGGGTAATGCCAAGCTCTTTTGCCTTCTCTACTGTTATAAAGGGGTCGTAGGCAACGACTTTCATTCCAAGCCCTTTTACTCTCTTCGCAACTTCACTACCCACTCTGCCCAGGCCTATTATGCCTAATACCTTGCCATTTACTTCCACACCCATGTGCTTTTTTCGATCCCACTTCCCGGATTTTAGCGACACATTCGCAGCCGGTATCTTCCTCGATAGGCTGAGCAGCATTGCAATAGTGTGCTCCGCCGCAGATATAGTATTTGCCTCTGGTGAGTTCACCACCAGTATCCCTTTTTCCGTCGCTGTTTCCACAGCTATATTATCCACGCCGACACCCGCCCTGCCTATCACTTTTAATCTGCCGGTGCTCCCGGCTTCTATTATCTCCTTCGTCACTTTCGTGCCACTTCGTATGACTATCGCATCGTAGTCTGCAATGCGCTCCTTTAAATCCTCCTTGCTTAAGTCTAATTCAATATCAACTTCTGCAAACTCCCGCAGCTTCTTTATACCCACTTCCGAGAGACTATCTGTTACAATCACTCTTTTCTTTTTTTCCGCTTCATTCTCCTTTAATTTCATCTACCGTTCTCCCTCTTTACCACTTCAGAGATTATACCAGAAATATATCATTGCTAAAATATAAGTTAAATAATCGGTAGAAAAAGAAATGAACTACCGGCTATTATTATCGTCTATTAGGTCAGAGAACGGTTCGTGATACGTTGTATCGTGTGTACTTTTTTCTGATAATGCAAAATGGCAAAAGATAAGGTAATTGGAGGAGAAGTATAATAAATAGCGCAAGGTGTCATACCCATGACAGTAATCGAGATAAGAGAAGTAAAAGGTCGGGAAATTTTGGATTCTCGTGGTAATCCTACCGTAGAAGTGGACGTGAGTACAGCGAACGGGTTTGGTAGGGCTAGCGTGCCTTCTGGAGCATCAACCGGGAGTAAAGAGGCATGGGAGAAACGAGATAGTAAGAAGATACGATATAAGGGCAAGGGAGTTCTCAAAGCGGTTGAAGCTGTGAATACCGTGATTAAAAAAGCACTCATTGGAATGAATGCTCTCGAACAACGAGAGATAGATACGCAGTTGATAGAACTGGATGGAACGGAAAACAAGTCGAATTTAGGTGCAAATGCTATTGTCGGGACGTCAATGGCAGTGTGTAAAGCCGCTGCGGATTCGTTAGACAAACCGCTCTTTGAATATATCTGTGAGGACGTCGCCGGGATGAAGCTCTCGTATGAGCTTCCCGTACCGATGATGAACGTGATAAACGGCGGGCAGCATGCGGGTAGCGAACTGAGCATACAAGAGTTTCTCATCTTGCCCCTGGGCTTTGACCGATTCAGCGATAGTTTACGAGCAGGTGTTGAGACTTATCATACACTCAAAACAGTGTTAGCTGCGAAATACGGTAAGATCGCCACGAACGTAGGTGATGAAGGTGGCTATGCACCGCCCATGCGTATGACGACTCAGGCACTCGATGCGATAACAGAAGCGATAACTGCGGCTGGCTATTCTGAGGCTGAGATACGCTTGGGCATGGATGCTGCGGCTTC
>DATKWH010000063.1:0-14225 GCA_035529655.1 Bathyarchaeia archaeon | reverse complement strand
CCCGTACCGGTCTTACCGTATATCAATATATTGGAGGGTGTCTCCCCCTTTAACGCCGCAGAGAGAATATCAACCAAACATTTTATCTGCTCCGTCCGATGCGGTAGCTTTTCCGGGACATAAGTAGAGCGAAGCACTTCTTTATTTGCGAATATCCCACTACCGCTTATCAGCCCCTCAAACAGGTCATCCATGGCTTATCTTAGCTCCACCCTATCTCAAAAAATATCTCGATGTAACTAAGCAATTAACACTATCCATATATATTACTTGCGATCGATGATAGTTGCGGATAGGTTTCTTTCAAGTGGAGTTTATCGCGAGAAAATGTGATGGACTGTTCCTGCTTTACGGTCATATCCCTAGGGTTTTTCAAAATTCTCAAAAGAAAGTTGACGGGGGAGATGGTGACGCAGATAGACCTGGCGACTGCTGGATATACATAGCGAAGAAGGCAGATACCAAACTTCATCTGGCACACAGCACAGCATCGGTAAAAGGGTACAAGCCACCGCAGATAAGTTAGTTAATGGAAACGGTAAGAAAACGGGGCAAGAAGCCAACAGAGGATAAGAAGGCTACGTTCATTAGTGACAGCAACGATCAGTATCTCACTGCTATACTGGCTAATTTCGAGGCTGAGGCGATTAACTACGGGCAGCTCATTAAGGAACGGGAAAGTGGCAGGGTAGTCGGTAAGACCAGAATGGTCATAGTTGGTGACGTAGATGAGGCGGGCATAGACACTACTGTCTATGTGGAGAGATATAATCTAACATTGAGACATGGCATTTCGAGGCTGGCTGGTCAGGAAAAGTTTGTGTTTTTCTAAGTGCAAGGAGATGTTGGATAACCATTTAGACGCGTATCAGTGCTACAAAAACCTAATCAGGGTTAATTCCGCGTTGACGATAAAAACCGAGAAGGGTGTCAGAAACATCGAGAGGACACCGTGCATGGCTGAGGGCATCTCAGATCACATTTGGACCTGGAAGGAATTTTTGATGTTCAAAAGAGGCCACGAAGTTTAGGGCATCACCAAATAATCAATCCTTTCATTTCTATGCCAGATTTTTTGAATTGTTCTACATCGCACGAACCTTGGTTTAATAGTTTAGTACAAAGTAACTATTGGTTAGAGGATTGCGGATTAACAAACTGTTTCTAGTTTCAACCCCTTTTTGACTGTTTAATGTAATCAATCAATCCTCCGCTTTCCAGAAGCTTCTGCATAAATTCCGGCAGTGGGTTGAACGGGTATTCCTCATTTTTCGTAAGGTTATTTATTATGCCATCGTCAAACAGGATTTCTTTTTAATCCCCTTCGTCTATCGTATCGAAGACGTCTGCTTCGATCAGCGGCAGCCCAATATTAATGGGATACCTGAAAAGATTCGTGCAAAACTCTTTGCAATCACGCACTGTATGCCTGCGCCGAGTAATGCGCGTGACGCATGCTCTCGCGAACTGCCGCAGCCGAAAATCTCCGCGGCTACGATGACATCGCCTTCCTGCACTTCTTGCGCAAATTCCGGTCGCACCTTAACGAAAGCATGAGCTTCGAGCTTCTTTGCGTCCCCCGTAGTCAGATATTCCGCAGGTATAATCTGATCGGTATCCACGTTGGCTCCAAACTTCCAGATTTTTTACACTACACTAAAATTCTGCTTCGAGAAAAGCAATATGTGCTTGAAACGTCAACCAAAAAGCTCTCGACCTTTTCCAAAAAGCATTTATAACTGTTCAAGGCTTGTAGAGAGATATGAACCTAAAGATAACACCCGTTCCGCCGTTTGATTTCCATTTAAGTGCAACGATTTTTTCCGGCGGTGATCACCAAATCCGTACCTACGAAGACGGCAAGTACTGGCAGGTAGTACGCTTGAACGACAACCTGATCCTGATCACGATCACCTCGTCGGGAACGGTGGATACCCCTGAGCTGACTGTGGAGTTACAATCAAACGAAGCAATCACCACGACCGATAAGAACCTAATCGAAGATTTGGTCCGCTCACTTTTCAATTTGCCACTTGACCTCAATGCGTTTTACGACGAAGTAAAGACCGATAACGTTATGTCAACCGTAATCAGGCAATTAAGAGGCTTAAAAAGCCCTACCGCTTCTACTGTCTTTGAAGCTCTGGTTGACTCGATAATAGAGCAGCAAATCTCGCTCAACGTGGCGCACGTGTTAGAACGAAACGTGATAAAAACGTTTGGTGCGCAATTAACGGTAGATGACAAAGTCTATTACGCATTTCCAACACCGGAAAATATAGTGGCTGCCACCATCGAAGAACTCCGCAACTGCGGCTTGAGTATGCGTAAAGCGGAGTATATCCACGATATTTCAAACTCTATCGTGGAGGGAAACCTGGATTTAGAGAATTTTAAAACCTACGAGGATGCCGAGGCAATCATTAAGGAAATGATTAAGATAAGAGGCATTGGAGTGTGGACCGCAGAACTTACAATGCTGCGCGGGATGCATAAATTAGAAGCCATACCCGCAGATGACCTCGGCTTACGAAGGCATATCGCGCATTATTATTGTGACGATCGCAAAATCTCCGGCAACGAGGCCCGCAGAATTGCAGAAAACTGGGGCAACTGGAAAGGCCTGGCTGGTTATTACTTGATACTCGCGAGCAGATTGGGTGTGGAACTATAAGATTCTGCCTGCGAAACGTTATGTGCACTACAAACTAAAATAGTTATATAGTCTTGAAACCAATAGAAAAATATGACTGGATCGGCTACAATTCATGAGGTTTACGAAGCATTGAAGAGAATTGAAGAGAAGATGGTTACTCGAGAGGATCTCGACGCAATCGTAGATTCAGTTGAAATTCTAAGCAATCCCAAAACGATGGAAGCACTTCGCAAAAGTGACCAGGATATCAAAGCAGGAAGAGTTAAGGAAGTTACGTCTGTTGACGATTTGCTTGACGGGCTATGAACAAGACCGTATAATTTTGTAAACGTCCTGTTTATATATGATGTTTCGCTTAGGATTTGCTAAGTGAAGCGTGAAAAATGACTTGGGTAGTATAGTAAAGCGAACTGATACTTTTCTAGAATCGCTAAGAAAAATCCAGAAGAACAAGAAAGCTCTCGAGGAACTCGATAATAAAATCAACCGATTACAAGAAGACCCTTTGCATGTCGGTGGTTGGCTCTCGGGTGAGTTACATGGTAAGAAGTCAACAAGAATAACAAAGAGATATCGTCTCATATTTACACCTGACAAAACAGAGAAAGTGGTTTACCTCAACTGGATTGACCACCGAGAGCACGTTTACTAACTTCTACGATTCATACGCATTCATCACAAATAATAGTACTTCCCTTTCTTCTTCTGTTCTCGGTCTTTTGCCGAACCGATCTTATTTATCCGTGGTCGGAGCGTGCTTTCATCACGTCTGAAGGTCACACCTAACTCCTTCAAGAACAAATTCATGCCCTCTCGCATCTTGAAACAACCTTTTATCTCGCCTCGTACGCCCGGCGTGCCGTCAAATACCATCAACCGATCACTCAACAAATCTATCAGGTAGATGTCATGGTCAACAATCAACATTGCTACTGATCTTCGTTCTGCATACCGCCGTAACGTCTTGATCAACCGCACCTTCTGCTCCACATCGAGATGTGCTGACGGCTCATCCAGCATATATAGCGATGCATCCTGACAAAGACACGCTGCTATCGCCACGCTTTGTAATTCACCACCACTGAGCTCTTTTACGTTCTTCTCCTCTAACTCTGGTATCCCTAACGGGCGTAACACATCAATAACATCAGCTTCTGTTAGCCCTCCTTTGAGCGAGTAGATAAAATCCTTTACCTTCATATCCAACGCGCCCTTTATATACTGCGGCTTGCAAGAAACGGTAATATCAAACGATATGCTGCCGGTGGTCGGCTCTATCTCTCCTCCTAATACTTTCACAAATGTGCTTTTACCAATCGCATTTCGGCCGACGCCACCTAATACTTCCCCCTCCTCTATACTGCCCGGCTTCGCATTTAATACAAATCCAGTCTCATCATACCTCTTCTCAAACCCATCGTATTCGATAAAAACACTTCTTTCTTCTAGCTTCTCACGCGGTGGGTGGGCGGTGAATTCTATCGGCTTATCTCGTATCCGAACGTTCTCCGCATGCAGGAATCCGCTCAAATATTCGTTTATGCCTCTACTCGTGCTCTTTGGCAGGGTAACCACACCATACCCCCCGGGCTCTCCATAAAGAAGATGCACATAATCCGCAAGCATATCCAGGATAGCGAGGTCGTGCTCTACCACAACCACTGCCTTCCCCGCCAAAACGGCCCTTATCCCTTTTGCCACCTGCACACGCTGGTAAATGTCCAGATACGGCGTTATCTCGTCCAATAAGTAGAAATCAGCATCCCGAATCATACACGCTATTACCGCAACCCGCTGCAATTCACCACCACTAAGCGCTTTTATATCCGTCTTCATCGCAGATTCAAGCTCAAACGCCTTTATAAGCCGCTTTGACTCTTCCGTCTCATCCGTGCTTTCCAGTAGCTCAGACACGGGCCCATCGAAGAATTTTGGTATTGCATCCACATATTGTGGCTTGTAAGAAACCTTAATTCGCTCTTTTGATAGTTTATCAAAGTAATTCTGCAGCTCGGACCCCGCATACCTCTTTATTATTTCATTCCAACTCACTTCTGCATCCACGTTGCCAAGATTCGGAACTTGCAACCCGGATAATATTTTAATCGCCGTGCTCTTCCCTATACCATTCTCGCCTAACAACCCGGTTATCTTTCCCGCCTTTGGAATCGGCATTCCGTAAAGTACAAAACCGTTTTCACCGTAGCGGTGCGTCTCTTCGCCCTTCAACTCCTCTGGTAAGCCTATAATAGAAATGGCAGAGAACGGGCATTTTTTTATGCATATCCCGCACCCCTCACACAATTCTTCGGATATAACCGGCTTATCATCGGCACCTTGGACTACTGTCTCCTCGCCCGTACGCACCATCGGGCAGTATTTTATGCATTCGTACATGCATTTCTTCGGCTGGCACTTGTCCTTCTTTACTATCGCTATCCGCATTTTACATTTCCACTATAGATCCTTATCGGATTGATTTTGGTGGTTCAGCACATAGATGCTGAAAAAGAATATATACGGTTTCTATGAAAAACCTTTTAAATATCAGAGGTATTAGGGGAGTTTAGATGAAGAAAGAATTCACCATCGTTATCGAGCAGGATGAAGATGGGATATACGTCGCATCGGTACCCGAGCTAGAAGGCTGCCATACGCAAGCTAAGACCTTAGATGAGTTGAGGGAAAGGATAAAGGAGGCTATACAGCTCTACTTAGAGGTTGAATCGGGAATCGCAGAGGAGGTTCCTTTAGCATTTGTGGGTGTCCAGAAGGTTGAAGTTACTGTCTAAATTTTGAGTTTTATATCCTCTTTTTGTAAGGAGCTTCGAATAAAGTAATATAAGGGAGATCGTCCAGAACGTCAAATAGAGATGCAAAAGATCAAACCACTTCCCGCTAAAACTGTAATAAAGGCACTTGAAAAGATTGGATTCAAACAACTTAGACAAAAAGGCAGTCATCTATTCATGCGCCATCCCGACGGGAGAACTACGCTCATTACCTTTCATCCTGGCGAAGAGATTGGAAAAGGGATGATTCGAAAGATAATAAGCGACGCTAAACTAACGAGGGACGAATGGTTTGAATTGATTGAAAATCTTTAAACGGTTCTTCATCTATTTTGACGACACGATCTCAAGCATTTGCGTATAAACATCGGACTTCAAAGCAGCAATAAGGGATACAATGTGCGTATCTCCTACCTCAGTTTCAAACGCTCTCCCTTTTAAATCAGTTATTGTGCCTCCTGCCTCTTTTAAGATCAAATAAGCACCGGCAATGTCGTAGCCGTTTACTAAGTTACGCACATCTATTACCGCGTCCAATGCACCTTCTGCAACCAAGCACATCTCCAACGCGATACTGCCCAGCACACGAATTACCATATTCCTGTTCCCTTTTAGGAATTGCATCATCGCTTCAGGTATCGAATCCGCACCGTAGGTGTAGATAGAGAAAGCGCGTTTCGTCTTCCCTTTCACATCACAGGGGAGTTGCGTACCATCTACCCATGCATACTTCCCCTTCACCGCATAATAAGTCTTTCCGTAGATAGCCGCAACCACACTCGCTTGAATATCGTCAAAAGTAACGTGCTCTACGTTCGGTGAGTACGCAATAGAGGAGCAAAAAAATGGGATACCAAGGGTAGCATTTGTAGAACCATCTATAGGGTCAAAGATAAGCGTGAATTTCGGTTCTCCGCCTTCTGGATATACATGATCGCCCAATTCCTCTGAGATTATCCTCGCACAGAGGTCACGACTATGTAAGGCATTCTCTAAAGCCTCTTCCGCGAAGAGGTCTATCTTTCTCGTTACGTCCCGTTCTCTTCTTTTTATTACCGCTCCATGATCTGCAGTCTCTGAAATGTAAGTTCTTATAGACTCTCGTATCTCTGACGAAATCTCTAACAGGTCTTTGATTTCCATTTTTATCATCTATTACTCTTTTTTGATTTTGATTATTTACTTTACAGAAACATAAAGAGTTTTACCGCTTATAAGCGGAATCTCTCTCGAAAATAAGAGAGGAAAAAAGAGTGGCCGTATATAACTATAAATAACCAAACCGCACTTGCCCAACGGGACATAATGTTCAATTAACGAGACGGTCAACTTGTTGGGTGTTTTCAGATACTAATATCTCCAATTTTAAACGGTATTTTTCATCTTAATCATCTTAGAAACATTTATAACCTTAACTCCGTTCCGTCTGAATAGGGAATAGGCCTAACTTGATATCCCGTAATATCTCATCTTTTGCCAATCACCCACCCATAACTGAAAATGAAAGAGGAAACTTTTAAAAGCTCTTCTCCAACTTTGGGATGAATAGGAAGATAAGATGCAGGTGTGGCTATCGCGGTGTCGAGAAACCGGACTTTGTAGACAAATACAGCACAGCCTCCACACCATACGATTCGAGGAGTACGTCAGCACGCTGTCTGTGCCCGAAGATGAATCTCACGTCACGGATGCTGGCTGCGGATGTGGCAAAAATCGACTGGAAGACCGCGAAGCGCATCGACAAGAAGTACTTAAACAAGCTCGTTACCGGTATTGACGATCTGAGCCCAACGAAACTCGGTGTGGAGGACGAGATCGCATATCGGAAAGGTCATAACTATCTGACTCACGGTGGTTCGCGACCTGGCCTGGACATCGGCAGAGTCATCTGGCTTGGCCGAACGCGCAAAAAGGAGGCGCTCGATGCGTTCTTCAAAGAACTTGGAGCACAAAAATGCTCTCAGATTTTGGAGTATTTCAAGCTAAAGATCCTTTAATCATTCATGTGGGAGACAATCCTAAAATGGGAGAAGTGCGTAATTAATTTTTTTTGGTTATGTTGTGTTGCAGCCCCAAAAAATTTTATCAGTAATGAGTGCCGAATGTCTTTTATGCAATCCCTTTCACTCTTAAACATAGCGCCCACTTTGGCGGAGTTCTTCGGTATTTCCCTGACTTCACGCGTTCACCCGGTAGAGCAGATACGTGAAGTCATGCATGCTCGTAATCCACAGGTGGTGGTATTGTTGGTGATAGACAGTCTCGATTATCAGTTTTATTCCGATTTCGCAGACGAATTAGAGGTTCTCCACGAGCTTGTCAAACGCGATGACAGTCTATTGCTTGAATGCGAAACGGTAAGCAACCATACAACACCGGCAATTGCTTCTATTCTCACCGGGTTACGACCCGAATCACACAAGATTCGCACGAGTGAAGACGTGGGCAAATCGAAAATAAACTCCATTCTGGAGATACTTGACGATGCAGGGAAGCCAACCGCTGCGGTACTCGAAACTAACGGTACAAAACCGCTTTTAGGAAGAATAAGCTATGTATTCGCGGTTGATGACCGGGAGGACATAGTTGAATATGACGCGTTAATAAAGACTCATACCATTTCCATATTGAACCACCAGCATGAGGTAAGGTTCGTGTTTTCTCATCTCCGTGCAATTGACCGGTTTGCACATAGAGGTTGGGATTTACGTGTAGCGGCAAAGATCACAAACGAGAATATGAGAGCAATCGCAAAGGCTGTTGGCGAACGGAACGGAATGCTGTTTATCTGTGGCGACCATGGGGCGCATCTTAAAGAGAGGAAATCGTCGGAACAGAAGAAGGCAACAGTGCCTTTGATTGTTTGTTATTCTTGAGTACCTATACCTAATAAGTAAGAGAAGCAGAATCGTGGAGGGGAAGGGGAGGCTCGAATGGCAAACAAAAAACCCGCGAAAATCGGCATAATCCTCACTGATCCTGAGGACTGGACAGCCCAAGCATTCGTAAGGAACATAGAGCGCAGGGGAGCAAACGCTGTGCCGCTTAACCTTTCAACGTTAAGCGCTTCTATCTCCACTGCTGATTTCTCTATTTTCGATCCCGATTTTAAAAACGTGGATCTTGACGCGCTCATTGTAAGAGACGTCGGCATCAGCTTCGCGCTGGAACAGATTTCTTTTAAGTTCGATCTACTTCAACAATTAGAAACGTCCATGCCCGTTATGAATCGTTCAGAGGCAATCCAGAACGCAGCAAACAAATTACTATCATTTTACCGCTTCAAACAGACGCAGCTCCCTATTCCGCGCACTCTCGTTACCGCTGAGCTTGACGTTGCGCTGAATGCACTCGAAGACTTTGGCAGCGCGGTCGTGAAGCCGATCTTCGGCAGTCAAGGGAAAGAAATCGTGAAGCTTGAAAGCTCGCAATCTGATTTAACATCGAAACTCGAAGCGTTACTTAAAGAAAGAGGCGTGCTTTATTTACAGGAGTTTGTGCCCAACCCGGGACGAGACGTACGGGTTTTTGTGGTTGGTAATGAAGCAGTCGGCGCGATTTACAGGGTCTCGCTCAACGGCTCTTTCGTTAGCAATTTGAGCCAGGGCGGAACACCGGTTAAGTGTGAACTAACCGAAAAGATGCAAGAACTTGCAGTACGCGCGACAAAAGCAGTAGACGCTGATTTCGCGGGTGTCGACCTGATAGAAGGCGAAGAAGGATTGTTTTTGCTTGAGGTTAACGCAACACCTTCCGGGAAAGGCATTAACCAAGCGTGCGGTATTGACGTTACCGAAAGGATTGTTGAGCTGCTGCTCGAGCGGCTTGAGGATAAAAAATGAAGATTAACAGTCTTATAGATACAGAGCGATATGCGAAATACCAGAGCCCATTTAAAAAGCACGGACTATATAAATATAATAATTTGAAGGATGAGATCAGATGAATCAAGAAAGCAAAATGCTTAAGGAGATAGAAAAAATATTGAACGAAAATAAGGAGGTTTTGACAAAGCAGTTTAAGGTTAAAGAAATAGGTATCTTCGGTTCCATTGTGCGAGGCGAAGATAAGGAAACAAGTGATGTAGACATATTGGTTGAATTTAAGGAGCCGATAGGGCTATTTAAGTTTCTTGAGCTTGAAGAGTACCTTAGCGATCTTATAGGAAAGAAAGTAGACCTTGTCTCTAAAAAAGCACTTAAACCAAGAATTGGAAAACATATCCTGAGGGAGGTTGCATTCCTATGAAGAAGAGAGAGTTAGGGGATTATATTCAGGATATTCTTGAAGCTCTTGGAGAGGTAGATGATTTTACAACCGGAATGCAATTTGAGGATTTTGTCAAAGACAAGAAAACGATAAATGCTGTCGTAAGGAGTTTAGAAGTCATCGGAGAGGCAACAAAGAAAATACCTGATGGTTTTAGAGAAAAATATTCCAAAATTCCCTGGAAAAGGATGGCTGGAATGAGAGATAAACTCATCCACGAATATTTTGGCATTGATCTGGAGATTGTATGGGAAGTGATAAATAACGATCTACCACCAATCAAGCCGTTAATTCAGAAAGTTCTGGAGGATATTGATTGAAAATGACACAAAAGATTAGGGGTTGGTGAGTTTAGGCACTCGCCGCTCTCGCTCAGACTTTTATGGGTTCGCACAACACGGTGTACGCAGTTCGCCCTTTGGGCTCACCCAAATCGCCCGATATAGGGCAACTTCACATATCCACCATGTCGTTATATGAAATATCCAGCATGGGAGAAATGGTAAAAGTATGACAGAATTCGCCAAATCGCAATGGGCAAAAGCCGAGTTCACTCAAAAATACAGAGAGAATGCGGATATTTATATCGTAGAGCGCAGGAGACTGCTTGAGCTATTGAGATCTTTCTACAAACATTTCATAAGTAATAAACCAGAGAGCTTTGTTCTTGACCTTGGATGCGGAGATGGGTTTATTATCCATGAGCTTCTGAAAATTGATGATTCAATAGCAGCAACCCTGATAGATGCTTCGGAGGATATGCTGAATAAAGCTAAAGAACGTCTAAAAGGGTTTAAGAAAATCCATTTTATTAAAGCGAGCTTTCAGGATATTCTTGATAAAAACATCGCACTCCAGAACTTTGATTTTATAATCTCCTCACTGGCAATACATCATTTATCCATGAATGAGAAGATAGCTCTTTTCAAGTATATCTATTCCCATTTGAATGCTGATGGGTACTTTCTGAATATTGATGTTATCCTTGCGCCAACAGGGGACATTGAGCAATGGTATCTTTTACTGTGGGAAGAATGGATTGAAGAAAGAAAAACCTCTTTGGGCATAGAAGGCAATTTTTATGATGGTGTTCTACAAAGATATAAAGATAAGGATAATAAGCCAGATACTTTAGATGATCAGCTAAACGCCTTAAAATCTATTGGTTTCAAAGATGTTGATTGCTTCTATAAGTATGGAATATTTACAATGTATGGTGGCGCGGCAAGAGCTAGTATTTTCAACAACGGGAGACAAGGAAGTGAATGAAAGAGTGTTGGATGGATTAAGGGAAACGAAAGAAAAAACATCACTTAAAACTGTTTTTACAACAGCATTACTGCTTATTTCTTTCGTTCGTTATTTTCAGGATCGTTAAGTGGTATAAGCGGGTATAGAATGCAGATGAGAATCATACTTCACGTTGACATGGACAGTTTCTTCTCCGCTGTAGAAGTGAGGGAGAATACGGAATTGAAGGGCTTGCCTGTAATAGTAGGCGGTAGAATCCCGCCAGAAGAAGAAAAAGTAACTGAAGAAAGCGACAGAAAAATACGAGGCGTTGTGAGCACCTGCTCATACGAAGCGAGAGAATACGGCATTCACTCGGCAATGGCGCTTTCACAGGCATACGAACTCTGCCCGGATGCGACACTTCTACCGGTGAATATGCCGTTATACAAAAAAGTATCCGCGGAGCTGATGAGCATTTTGAGGACGTACGCGGATAAACTGGAGCAAGTGAGCATAGACGAGGCTTATCTTGACATCAGTACTAAAGTGCGCGACTGGAACGATGCGAGAGAGTATGCACAAATGATAAAGAAGGAGATACAGGAGAAGGAGGGTTTAACGTGTTCTATTGGCATTGCGCCAAACAAAACGATCGCAAAGATCGCATCGGATTTCGTAAAACCCAATGGTCTGACAGTTGTAGAACAAGAGCACGTACGAGAATTCTTAGCGCCCCTACCGGTGAAAAATATCCCGGGTGTGGGCCCCAAAACCGAGCAGATATTAGCAACGATGGGTATCGAGACGATAAACCAACTTGCGAGCTGTGACGTGCAAAAACTCGTTGTTCAGCTTGGCAAATATGGATGGCGACTGCATCATGCTGCAAACGGAATAGATGACAGCGAAGTGGATGAGAAATGGGAGCGGAAATCGTTAAGCCACGAAACAACATTGGATGAGCACACAAAAGACCGGGAACTAATATACCGCTGTATTGACGAGTTAGCCGAAAAAGTGCATAAAAAACTACTGGCGGAAGGTTTCGTCTTCAAAACAGTCGCGATAAAAGTCAAATTTGACGACTTTACCATACACACACGGGCTAAGACATTCAAATCTTTCCATTCTGATCTGAACACGCTCAGGAAAACGGCGAAGGAATTGATGGGCGTGTTCATTGGCGAAAAAGGAAAAGGAAAAGGAAAGCAAATACGATTAGTAGGCGTTCGTGTGTCGCATCTGAGCGTGGTTGACGAGAAGCAAAGACGGATAGAATAATCTATTATTGGGGGTTTGGATTACGTTGCTTACCTCGCCGTCAATTTTCCCGCTTTCAACGGCTCGACATAACATAAGAAGCACCTGCAATCATCCATAGCAGATCCTCGTTCTCAGTTGTTAAAGCAGGTATTTCACTCGAAAAAGACTTGTAATAGTGCTTTAAAGGTATCAAAGATAATATCTCCTCCTGATGATGTTTGTACTTGCTGAGTACTACTGCTACTCGTGCAAGACCATATCTCTGTTATGTGGGGTGGGGCGGAAATGGAATTCGTCTGCGAAGCGTTTTGATTTTTAATTAAACTTTCTTAAAGTTTGATTCTTCAAGAAAGATCCATCCGCCTCTACCATCTGATCTGAAAAATGTGAATTTGGAACTAAATTGGAGGATTGGAACTACCTGTATGCGAGCTAAAACGTTCTAAATTGCCCCGAAGTGGTTTTGTTCTTGAATTATTAAAATGCAGTAGTATATAAAATATATGGGTAGTACATCACGTAGTATGTGGGGTTTTAGTGATATACTACTTAGTTTTTGTCATTTCTCAGTAGGCTCCAGACTCTAAACATCATCAACAATCTACATCATTCAGAACATATACGGGCATATCTTGTGGACACAAGGGTGCTTGCTGTTAGATTATGGTAGTAGCGTAGTCAACTCGCCTGAAGTATCCACTCTAGGTGTAAGTTAGTAAAGTAATTTAATTAAGTCGAGGAAGGACGGAAGGAAGGAAGGGTTCGCGATGCGAAAGGGAAAAAGGTGTGTATACAGACCGAGAGAACCAATGGATGAGCACTCACTCATTCACTCACTTACTCACTCACTTACGCACTCAAGGACGGGCGAGGGTAAAGAAGTTTTAGGCACATCTCTTCTCATTAAAGCTGTTGGAATGAAGAAACAATGTGCTTCCA
This sequence comes from Bathyarchaeia archaeon, assembly GCA_035529655.1. Lineage (GTDB taxonomy): Archaea > Halobacteriota > Syntropharchaeia > Alkanophagales > Methanospirareceae > JACGMN01. Next base: position 1,073 of record DATKWH010000063.1, on the reverse strand, counting down.
AGTGTTGCCTTCTCTGCGCCTTATTTAAGAAAAACTGGATGTTGTACCTCGTCTTGTAACTCTTCTTCTTTCCTCTTGCCATCTTATCCCCCCCCTACATTAGTATATCTTAACCCCTCATATACTATTACCGCTCGGTCTCAATGGAGCGCTCTACGCATCCTGACCTGTATGTATACTACCATATATATCACTCGTACACTACCCATATACCTGTAGTGTATTTAGTATATTATTCCACCCTCTCCGTTGTCCTTTGCTTTACTTATTAAAATGCAGTAGTATATAAGGTATATGGGTAGTATATCACGTAGTATGTTGGGGTTTAGCGATATACTACCATCAAGTCGTCGCTTTCCGGCTTGTTCCAGACTCTAACTTTAAAAAAATCTACATCATTCGGAACATATCCAAGCACCATTTACCGAACAAGGGTGCTTGCTGTTATGCTTGCTGTTAGATTATGGTAGTAGCGTAGTTACTTCTTCTGGATGGGTGGGAGAGGGGTACGCAAAAGTTGACAGTTAGTTTTAGTTGGGTGGGCATAGATGTATGGGGGACATGTTCTGAGGGAGCCGTACGTACCCGTCTCATCTATCTAATGTTAAAGGGTGTGTGTGTTGTGGTGTGATGTTAAACAAAACACTTTCTGCTGACTTTAGAGAATCTGCGTTAACTTCACACTGATTCTCAAAATCGTCGGTCGCCCCTCACTTGTATATTGGGGCGAACGACATGGCTTTGTTCTGTGTCTGTGATCGAGCCAAAAATTTATCGCGACCATTATTAATGTTTTTCCGCCATAAACAACAGCAGAAAAACTTTAAACGGGTAAATCCGCGAGGATTTAGGGATAAATTGTAATTGTAACACATCTTTATTCTCAAAATCAGAGGGAGCCCTTTTATAAACCAGGTCTTATTTCTTTACATCATCGTTTATGAATATTCAAAAGGTGCTAAGTTGCCTGCAATACCATTTGGGTATCGTGCAGGAATAAAAACACTATCCAAAACTTTAGCCTGTTTTTTAAAAGTCTTATCTTAAATCCGGCTTCAAGATCACTGGTCTCC
>DATKWH010000062.1:0-3049 GCA_035529655.1 Bathyarchaeia archaeon | reverse complement strand
TGCTCGTGAAATCTTGAAAAAGGAAGATGCGGTAAACGAGCACTTAATCGAACTGATAATCGAATCGGAAAAGGAAGTTTTGAAACGGAGGTTCTACAGAACTAAAAAAAGAGAAAAAGTATAAAGAGGAGAATTTTGATTTACTCCTCTTTCCGTCCCATCCTTTAAATTCCCAAAGGTATATTGAGTGTTCATCCCGTTTCACAGGTCTTACCTTCTCCACCGTTTTGGTTTGGCAAGTAGCAGCGTCAGGTAGTAGAACACTATTTTATCTAGGTCTGTCTGTCTGTTTATTTCACTCTTGTTTTAGATGCACATCCATCTGTGGGAATGGTATTTCTATTCCCTCGTTCTTGAACGTCTCGAAGATTCCTTTTGTCAGGTCGCCCTTAACAGTCCAATAGTTCTCCGTTTTCGTCCACATCCGGAGTTGCAGGTTCACGGACGAGTCCGCCAGTTAAGTGACGACCACTGCTGGTGCCGGATCTTCCAGAACCAGGGAGTGTTTCTTCATCAGATCCATCGCCACCGGAATAGCCCTGTCCAAGTCACTTCCATAACTGACTCCAACGTCAACGTCCACCCTTCTCGTCGGCATTCTGGTATAATTGACTATCGCGCTTCCCCAGACGAGTCTGTTTGGAAGTGTTATGAATTTATTATCGTATGCCAGAATCTCGGTTGCCATCATGCCAATTGCACTGACTTTGCCAGTCATTCCATTCGTGGTGACTACTTCGTCCTTATCAAGCGGTCTGAGCGCAGCCAACCAGACGCCGGCAAATAAATTTGTCAGTGTATCCTGCAAACCGAACCCCAGAATCAACCCTAGTACTGCTGATAGACCGAGTACTACCGAGCCGACTGCAATTCCTACAGCACTCACGGCTAACAGTATAACGACAACATAGAGTAGAGCACTTAAGAACCGTGCTAAGAACTCCACCACAAGTTCTGGCAGCTTTGTCTTACCCAGCTCCTTCTTAAACACCGCGATAATTAGCTTTGCAACAATCCAACCAATGACGAGAACTATTATCGCTGTTAATACCTGCAAAACCGTTATAGTCGTGTACGGGATAGTCTGCCCCAAATCTATCATCGCCATATAGAATACCTCCGCAAATAACATATTTCGCATTATTCACTATATAAAGATTTCGGGAATGTAATGCCGAGTATGCCAAAGTTATATGTAAAGGCAGAAAGAAAGATGCATCTTCGGTGTAGAGTACAAAGTAGAAGTTTTTACGAGTTTGTGCGAAAGAGGCATGCTACGCATCGGAAGTAAAGAGCTATCTGCCTCAGGCTTCTCTTGATTCCCGGCTACTTATATCCACCTCAAACCCCACCACTGGATGGTCCAACCCGAAATTAGTGATTACTTCCGGATGCAGTTCGCCAAAAACGCCCATATACTTGCCGTCCTTTATTATGTCCGCTCTTCGACCGTACTCAAAGAATGCGCCATCATCCGAGTCCACCACTTCTGCATCGTCCACCCCCATCTCCTTGAGCACTGCATCCACCACTGACTTAACTTCTGCGAAGTTCGCATTGGCATGTGTTGAAACAGCCGCAAGCATGTAACTCTCCTTAAGGTTCATTACTACCGGTCCGACCTCAAAAATCCGCTGCGGCAAGTCACGATGCTTGTTAATCGCGAGGATTTCCAACAAATTCGGAAGAATAGAGCATCTCAGCATGGTGTGTTCCGTGCTTATGGGCGATGCAACAGTTACTTTTTCTGCTTCACGTTCTTTCCTCCGCATCAGCTCAAACTGTTTCCGTTCAGAGGTCAGCGAAAATGTAAACACCTCAAAATAGCCCAAACCAGTCATTATTTTACGCACCGCTGTCTTTTTCTCCTCTATTGGATGCACTTCGCCTATAACCACTGTCTCCGGAAGCTCAGGCTTTAGCCGGTCGTAGCCATACCCAATAGCGATGTCTTCTATAATGTCCCAGGGATGGAGAATATCATACCGATACGCTGGTATCTTCACCTCGATTGTTCCCGCGTTTTTTACCGTCGCACCAAGACCCATTCGCTCACAGCACTTCTTGCATTCTTCTGCGTTTAACTCTATACCTATGAGCGAATTAGCTTCTCTCAACGATATTTCCATCGTTGTAGGCTCTAAACATGGAGTTTCTTTCACCTCCATTACTCTATTGCCCGGAGAGCGAAGCACCACAGATTGAATCTCTCCTCCTCGTTCTGCAAGTGCAGTGGCAATAATATTGAGTGCAATTGAAACATGCTCGTTCAAGCCCGTAACATCGAGAAAGAGCTCTGTTGTGGATTCCGTTACCCGCGTGAGCTCACCATTGATAATAGGCGGAAAAGAAAGGACGTTTCCTTCCGAATCTAAAATCAGGGGGTATTTATCTTTACCTTCGAGAATGTAGCGGTATCCTATCCCTTTTGGATGCCGCTCTAAAATCTCTGCCATCGTCATTTCTTCCTCGTAATCAAGCGGAACAAACGAGAAACTCGGATCAACGGCAAGGTACTTAAAAGGAGGTTTCACCTTCGCTAAGTCATGCACGCCTACCGAGACATTTTTCCTGTTCCGACCTAACCCGCGATGCAACTGCTCTTGTAATAGCATCAGCGATTCTATCCCCATCGAATCGAACTGCAAGTTCCTTACAACACCACAGACAACGTACGGCCGCACGTTTAGAACCGAAGCGTCCACAACCATCTCGATGCCCGACTTCTCCACGTTATAACTTGCCAGGCCTGGCGTGATCTCCAAAAATTGTTTCAGTGCACGAGCAGCACCCTCCACACTAAATAGATCGGGTCGGTTTGGAAAAAACTCCACATCCATATAATCCAATTCTATTCGCTCTACATCCGCGCACAGCAGCGGCAGTCGTTCCTTTATCTTCTCAATGCTCACACCGGTAAGGTTTTCCAAATCATCGTAATATAATCTTATTACTGGCATATCCTATATTCCTCATAATATAGCTCTTTTTAAAAAGAACTTTTTATCAAAGAAATATTCTCCACCCTAACCCGACCTATAATCTACAA
>DATKWH010000061.1:0-11193 GCA_035529655.1 Bathyarchaeia archaeon | reverse complement strand
AACTGCTCTGCATTGTACGGCGAAAATATTATCTCTTTCTCGCCTAACGAGGACTTCACACGCGGGTCCAGCAGGTCCGTGAAGGTAAGATCATTCGAGATCCCTATCAGGCTCACCCGTGCATTATTAAGCTCTCCGTTTATCCGCGACAGGTTATATAACGCTTCGTCTCCTTTGCTCGCTAACTTGTCCACCTCGTCTAATATCACAATCACGCACCGTTCCTCAGCATCTATCCCGTTCTTGAACTCGGAATACACCATATCTGTCGGCCAACCGATCATCGGAACACGCTTATTGAACGCCCTTGCGAGATAAGCAAAGACCCGATACTGCGTGTCAAACATCTCGCCGTTGATGTACAGCAGAGAGCAATTACTGCCTCTCTTCCGTGCCGTCTCCTCCAATTCGGTGCTCACATATTTCACCGTCGAGGTCTTGCCCGTTCCGGTCTTACCGTATATCAATATATTAGAGGGGGTCTCCCCCTTTAACGCCGAAGAGAGAATATCAGCCAAACCTTTTATCTGCTCCGTCCGATGCGGTAGCTTTTCCGGGACATAAGTAGGGCGAAGCACTTCCTTATTTACGAATATCCCACTACCGCTTATCAGCCCATCAAACAGGTTATCCATGGCTTATCTTAGCTCCATCCACCCCATCTCAAAAAATATCGCGATGTAACTAAGCAATTAAACACTATCCATATATATTACTTGCGGTCGTTGATAGTTGCGGATAGGTTTCTTTCAGGTGGAGTTTACCGCGAGAAGATGTGGACGAGCGCTGCCTATCAAAAACTACTTCTTTCAGACACTTCTCTGACTAAAAAGACAGGGTTTTATTAAAATGGGGTCATAATGTTAAAGCGTGCGAAAATGAAAGAAGCAATAGACTTCTCTGCGTTCTCTCCTACTGATTACCGGTATGCCGTGGATGATTTAAGGGCTTATCTCTCTGATGAAGCTTACGTGTGGTATAAAGCGAAGATAGAAGCGGCTCTTGCACAGGTGTTCGCGAACCGAGGTCTGTTAAAGCAAGAGTTATGCGATGAGATCGTAGCAGCGGCATCAAGAATAACAGCAGCAGAGGTGTACAAAGAAGAGCAGAAGACGAAGCACGACATCCGGGCGCTGGTTAACGTCATCAGGAGCAGGGTAAGCGACGAGACGAAACCGTTCGTGCATCTCGGTGCGACCTCTTATGACGTGGTGGATACCGCAAATGCACTCAGGTATAAAGACGCGGTGCTGAACGTCATTATTCCTGATATGCTCGACCTGGAGCGAATATGGATGGCGCTGGCACGGCGTGAAAAAAATACGTTACAAATAGGGCGGACGCATGGGCAGTATGCCGAGCCTATTACCTTTGGGTTCGCACTTGCGCAGTACGTGAACCGGTGGGGTTCGCAGATCCTAAAGACGAAAGAAGCGAGTGAAAACCTTGTCGGTAAATTCTCAGGTGCGGTCGGTGCGTATAATTCGACCTCTTTGTTAATTGACGAACCTGAGGCGTTCGAACGCGAGGTGCTCGCAGTGCTTAACATCAAACCTGCGGCAATATCCACGCAGATAGTTCCTCCTGAACCAATGTCCGATTTTGTTCATGCTATTATCAGCAGTTTCTCGGTTTTAGCTAATTTATGCGACGATATGCGGCATCTTCAGCGAAGTGAGATCGGGGAAGTGATGGAACGGGTGGCAGAGGAGCAGGTAGGCTCGTCAACTATGCCACATAAGAGAAACCCGATTGGTTTTGAAAGCGTGAAAAGCCTGTGGAAAAAATTCATGCCCCAGGTCGTAACGATGCACCTCGACCAGATCTCTGAACATCAACGCGACCTTACAAACTCGGCATCACAACGATACACGCAGGAGCTATTGGTAGCTTTTGATTACTGCGTGCGAAAGCTGAAGAGCATTTTAGAGCGGTTAGAGGTGGATAGAGAAAGGATGCAGGAGAATTTTATGCGGGCTAAGGATACTGTTATTGCTGAGCCTCTGTATATCCTGCTTTCGTACTACGGGCATCCCGATGCACACGAATACGTCAGAAGGACGAGTTTTCAAGCTTACAACGAGAATAAATCGTTGAAAGAGCTTGTCGAGAGCGATCCAGAAATATCGGAGTATTTACGAAAATTTACGAGCGAGCAGAAGGAGAAAGTTTTCGATGCCGAGAAGTATACAGGGATAGCAGCGGAAAAAACAGAAAAGGTCGTGAGTTATTGGGAAGAAGTTTTTAAGGATTTGTAAAGGTGGAAAAGCAAGTAGAATCTTTCTTAATATTAGTTGGTGTCAAATAAAATGATTTATACGATTAATGTCGTATATGAATGAATTATGCTATATTTGGAGATGATAAGTTGTATTTCAGTGACCGAGAGTTAGGCACTCGACCTCGAATTAAGGAAGAGATTACCCTTGGTGCTTGGGGCGGATTGGTTGTCACAATAAATCAGCGCTTTAATGACGACTCTTTTGGATATCGTTATCCTGATGTGTGCCCTGATGGAAACAATACCTGTGGATGCGACCGTCATTTATTATTTCTATCCCTTGCAGCCAAAATTCCAGACATCTCATTGCCACTAGATGCAAAGAAGGTGCTACCGACCTTGGCAGTCCTTGATTTCTTAGAATTCTGCCATCGAGCTATAGGAAAACCTATCAAGACTGATTACCATTCTTATTTTGGACATTACCATTTGCATTTTGAGCCTGAAGAAGGTCAAGCGGCCTTCCGTGATGATATCAACCGCATTTTTTCCAGGAATGGAATCGCTTATGAGTTAGGATCTGACGGGTTGATTGTTCGTTTAGCTCCAGAAGGATTGCGAGAGGCTCTCATGTCTGCGGCATTTCGAACAGGTGATACTGGGCTTGACTCGCTACTAGAGGCGGCGCGAGCAAAATACCTTAATCCTAATCTAACTATCCGTCAAGAATCCCTCGAAAAGTTATGGGATGCATGGGAACGACTGAAAACCGTCGAGCCAGGAAAAGACAAAAGGGCATCAATTACAACTTTGCTGAATAAAGCTGCTACCGAATCTACTTTTCGCGAGACACTTAATAAGGAAGCCTCTGAACTGACCCGTATTGGTAATATTTTTAGAATTCGCCACAGCGAGATTACACAGGTACCTTTAGAACGCAGCGAACATGTGGATTACCTGTTTCATCGTCTGTTTGCACTGATTCTGCTATTTCTTAGAACGACTGGTCGCAGTAGATAGATTGGTGTGTTACTTGATAACATGTTTGCGTTCCATTTCGCCAATCCAAATATCTTACTTAGGCACTACGCAAATACACAGACCATTAAATTGAGATACCCCGCACCTGAATTAATAGACAGAAATCAAGCATCCGCTGGCGCTGTCTAAAAATCTAGTGATTTTCAAATTTTAGCCATGTGACTCATTGACTTATATCCTGCCAAATAGGTGCATTTGCTATTTTGTCCCAATCCATAAGTATTTCCGCATAGAGAACATATCAAAAATCTAGTGATTTCACTAGAAAATTAGATTGTGCCCACCAGCTAAAATACCAAATCCATGAGCATCAGCCTTGATGCCCAATTTTTTTCAAAAAGGGGTCCGTGACTTATAGGGGGAACTATTTATGCTACGTGTTGAGTAATCAGACCTAAACCATCCTCAAAGGAAGAAAGAAGAGAATAGCCGCAATTATCATCAACACTATCGCTAAGATCATTACTATTTTCAACGCGCCGACGTCAGTGCCAAATATAATGGGGATCGGGCCGATCATAACGATGCCACCACCCCTCACGCCTGCTTCTGGCCTTTCCACGCCCCCTGTCTTCCAGGACTGATAGGCCATGCTGAACACGCCCGCAAGGATGACCAGCATTCCTATGAGCACAATCAAGAACCCCACGGTAATCAGTTTCATCGGCTTTTATTTAGCTTCTTAGTACATCTTTGGTCATCACACTTGTTAAATTTTTGGTGGTTGTTTTGATGAATGTCCTACTGACGATCTCCACAGCCACGTCTTTATTTATCACCAAAAAATACAGAGCTTTTTGATTTTATGTCCTTCCGTTCCATTCTTTATATACTTTTAGGGAGTATTCCAATGTTTCCGTTTTTTTCAAAATACTCTATAATGTTTTAATGAGGGCGTTGAGACCATATGCGCGCGATGAAAATGGTAGTGCTGAATGTGGAAGAAATAAGGTTTAAATGCTTGGGATTTCTACGACTATGTGCTTTTAAAATTGCAAAACTTGGAGGGTATTAATTAAAAGCGGAGATTTGAATGAGTATGGAAATTTGTGAATGCTTCCCGTATATAAATGAGACGGCTGAGAATGTGCAAAGTATCAGCGAAGAAAAAATCCGAAAACTACTCGAAAATTTGAGGGAAGCGGAGTGCCTAATTCTTGTAGCAGAGGGGCGGTCTAAAGCCGCTCTTCACATCGGAATAGGACAGTTAAAAAAAGAAGTGAAATTAGTGGAAGACATCGATTTCCCGGGGCGGAACCTACTGGACGCAGTACCGGCACTCAAGAAGCAATACAAGAAAATTGCCCTAGTTATCAATTCAAGCAGCGGAAAAACCACCACACCAAAAGAAACCGCAAAAGACCTGGCTGATTATATCAACAAGAAAGACCGTAATAAGCAGTTTTCCATAGATGTTGTTACTTCCAAACCGTACTCATCAATAGGAAGAATAGGTAAAAAATATGGGTCGATGTTAAAACTAAGCGGTCCTAAAAGTAAAGCCAAAACTATGGATTGGGTCCTCAAAAAAGGAATAATGAATGATGTCTACGAGCTGGGGAGTATGGTGCTATTCCAAAAGATCAAAGAAGCGCTAAATGAAGGTAGAGATCATCTTTGGGTAATAGAAGAGATAAACAAAGAGATGGAAGTGATGGGAAGAATGATTGATCAGTACGTTGATTCCGCGGTCTACCAGAGCGCAGTAGAAAAAATGAGCAGTCGAGGTCATGCTACAATTGGGGGATTGGGGCCAGGAAAGAATGTGGCGGAGATGACGATAATCAGGTTACAACATGTGAAAAGAGCGATGGGTGACCAAGTCTATTTATCGGGGGAATTAGCGCCCAGACCCCGACATGGGGACAGTCTTTTACTGGTATCCTGGAGTGGTGAAAACAAGCCTCTTTTCGCATGGCAAAAAGAATATGAAGCATCAGGAGCTGATACTTTTTCGATCGTGGGAAATCACTCAACCCTTTCTGAAGCAACTGATAGCATCATTATTGAAAGTCCGGTCACCCTATTTTATCTCAGAGCGGCTTTTCTTCTCAGTCCCCTGCCACTATTGCTGGTAGCGAAGTTGAAAAAAAATGGCTTTGGACTTCCGCCTGAGATCATGGATTGGTATCACAGCTCAACCGAATAAGGCATACACAATTCATCCGCACGTATTCATCACGCCTCTCGCCGCGAGTATACCCGTAGCTGCTGCATTAACAATATCCCGGGATAATCCAGTACCGTCACCAGCGGCAAAAAGATGCTTCACCGTTGTCTCCATATTCTTATTTACTTTTATCCGCATCGCATAGAATTTTATCTCCGGTGCATAGAGCAACGTTGAATCCGAAGCAACACCGGGTATAATCTCATTCAGTTTCTCTAACCCTTCTATGATGTCCATCGTGATCCGATGCGGCAGTGCCATAGAGATATCGCCAGGCGTAACATCCGACAGCGTATTTCGCACTAAATTACGCTCTATTCGCTCCCATGTTGACCTTCTCCCTCGCCTCAGATCGCCCATTCGCTGCACTATCGGCTTACCTCCCCCTATTGTGGTCGCCAACTTGGCTATTGACCGGCCGTATTTAGTGGTATTTTCTACTGGTTTTGTCAGCCCCACCCGCACGAGGAACGCGAAATTAGTATTCTCAGACTTTTTAGTCTTCAGCGAATGGCCATTCACACCTATAAAATCAGTATAGTCCTCTTTAACGACAAAGCCACGCTCATTGGTACAAAATGTCCTTGTAAAATCGTCATAGCGCTTTGTTCGTATATGAAACTTCGGGTCACGGTTTATCTTTGTCACCGGATTCATGGTTATCGCCGGTACCTCTACCCGTACGCCAACGTCTATATCCACATATTCCGCTTTTATTCCCTGCTTTTTTATTAACTCATCGACCCAGGTCGCACCTATTCTCCCCGGCGCTAATAGGATGCATCCGCTTTTTATTGTATCCCCGGTATCTGTTATCACGCCTCGGCATACCTTTGTTACTTTCTTCCCCTCTTTTTCCTCTTCTATAAGAAGGTCAACAACACTTGTATTAAGCATAAATTCAATGCCCTGCTTCACTAAATCAGCCTTAAACGCTTTTATCACTGCTTTTGTTTTATCAGACCCGATGTGTCTTTGATTTATTTCTATGAAACTTCCACCAACCGCAGCTGCACGTCTTTTCAAATTCTCTATATCCTCCTCTGAACCATTATACAGCTCGTCAGGCATGCCATGCTCAAGAAACACGCTGTCCACTTCCTCCACGAGCTGCCATGCTGTTTCGTGGTCGCAGAATTCGGTAAGGTCACCACCTATATCAGGTCTGAGATTGAGCGTGCCATCGGAAAATGTCCCGGCACCGCCCACGCCACACATTATATTGCATTCCTTACAGTGGTTACAATAACCAACCTCTTCTACAAAGCAACGTCTCTCCTCTACGTCCTTGCCCTTCTCTATCACCAAAACTCTCTTCTTCTGACCCTCGCGTCCTGCCAATTTTAATTCATTCGCAGCAAATAAGCCCGCAGGGCCTGCTCCCACTATAATGACGTCGTAATAATTCTCTTTCATCGTTCCGCTATATCAACGAGCCGGGAGGGATTTGAACCCCCGACGGACAGGTTAAGAGCCTGCTGCTCTACCTTTCTGAGCTACCGGCCCAACTTTACTTTACGCACACCGATACTTAAAATTTAGTGCATATAATGTTATTGTATCTAATATTTAGCGAACAGTAAAGAAGAGGAATAAGAACAATCAAAAATCAAGCAAAGATCGTTGCTTCATTTTTCCTCTTTCTGGCTCTTGCTCTACCTCCAATTCTTCCACACCCCTATTTGCATCTGTTTTAAACTCGATAACTCCGTACTTACCACCGCCACCAGGTAGTATCCGTATTTCCCCCGCCCTAAATGCCCTTATTGCCTCTCCCACATGCTTAAGGGCATCCAAATTGAAATCAGAATCAAAATGAGCCCCTAAAATAGAGTCGATCGAAGCGTCAATCAAAACGGTAACTTCGTCGCCAAATTCAGCTAAGAGCGCTTCCCAAATCTTCTGTACCGCTTTTGAACTCGGTGATTTTTGCACTGCCAGTCCTATCACTTCAGCCAACGGTATCAAGTGCAGATAAGAAGGACGATGCTCTGGGTGTGCGCCATCGCAATCCGCAAGCTCATTTACCCTGTCCCGCACGCCTTTCTTTATCAGACCGCCGCATTCACATCTCCATCTTCTTGTAACCGCTTCAGTGAGCGAATAATGCGTATAGCACCTGATACACGCACTTTCGTTATACTTCCCCTCCTGTGGCGGGAATCCAACATTAAGCACGGGCTTCCTCCCTCTTTCTCGCTTTATCGCCGCTTTCAACTCTTCAAAGCTCATGTCCTCCACGTGAAACCTGTTAAACTCCCGCGCCAGCCGAATAGGGTACGGTGAATGTGCATCCGAGTTAGTCAAAAACGTAAGATCGTGCAATTCTCCTATTCGGTCAGCATACGATGAATCCGCACTCAACCCCAACTCCACAAAGGATATATACCCTGCCATATCGCCGTAGCACGCCTTCAGCGAATCATGATATGCGTACAAAGCAGTCCAGGGCGTGAACGCATGACAAGGACCTATAAGTGCTTCTGCATCCCGTGCATATTCCGCTATTTCCGCTCCATTCAATCTCAGCGAAGGTCTGCCATCAGAATTGATATCCTGTGAGTACTTTCTGAACGACTCGTATAATTCTTCTGCTTTCGAAATCGAAGGCACTATGAGCAAATGGTGCACCCGCCTCGTATCCTCCACCTCTACGGTAAGCACAAAATTTGTGTTTGTATGTGTTGTGCCTTCGTCTTCTGGTTTAAAATAAAAAATGCCATTTCTCTCTTCCAGCTCCTTTATCTCCTGTAACCATCTCGGCTGTAAACAATCCCCCGTGCCAAGGAGCTGTATCCCTTTCCGCAACGCTTCTGTAGCCAGCGTAGGTAAATCCATACGGGGAGAAGTAGCAGTCGAATACTGCGAATGGATATGTAAATCGGCGTTAATTATCATGATTCAATAGCGGGGGATGGATTCGAACCACCGATCTCCGGGTTATGAGCCCGACGGGATCTCCTAACTACCCTACCCCGCTCTCCTCTACACTCGCATGTATATATCAGAGAAGAACTCCTATAAAAATAACTTTTAAATATCAAAAAGAGATTTTGGAAAAGAAAGTTGCCAAAAGAAGCTTTATTACGATGGCGGTAGTGCGTCCAGAACGCATATTTGCGTAGTATAACGCAGGAATGTTGCCTGACCTAAGCAAGGTTTTTATATACAAAGTTCAAATAGGGATACATGATGAAGATGGAAGATGAGTTAGTGAAGGATGCGCATGTGCTCTTACATCCTATAAGGTTCAGGATTATAGAGCTGCTTGCAGAGAACCCGTTGCACATAAATGGGATAAGCAAAGTGATGGGCGAGGAAAGGCGACTTGTATCGTACCATCTGCTAACGCTGGAAGAGTATGGATTCGTGAACAGTAAGTACGAAATATCCGAAAGCCCGAAGTCGAAGGGAAAAGCGATACGGAAATACTGGGTGACCGACAAAGTGAAGGAAGTGATTTCAGAGCTTAAAAAGATTTAATTAACGTCAGGGAGGGAATATTTTCCTCCTACCCCTCCGCCTTACGCAAGGCGGTATTTTTGGCATGAACCTCTCAAAATCATAGAATACGTCTGAAAAGATGAATTTCTATGTAAGTAAGGGAAAAATTCGTGCCTTTTGACTTTATTTTTACCTTTTACCGCTATTGCTATGCTACTATTTGAAAGGTTAGGCATCAATGGAATTTAAGATAAACAGGAGCAAAATAAAAAATATACTCTTAATTCACGCTTTCTCTATCTTCAAGATGATAGAGGACGATTAAACGAAATTTTATCAAAATAGCGTGATAACGTATTTATAAACACTTTCAGGAAGGAAACAAATGTGCGGGATAATCGGCGTTTTTAACAATGAACGGTCAGTAGAACTCGTGATAAGCGGTTTAGAAGTGCTGAAAAATCGAAAAGATGCAGATTTTTGGATTCGCACTGATAGCGATGAGTTTTATTCAAAAGACGTGCACGAATTAAAACCGAAGGTGAAGCAGAGTAGTAACAATTGCATTGCGTGTTGTTCCTGTAAACCTATTTGCCCAAAAGAAGGGAGTGAAAATAGGTTTGTAGCAGATGCTGAGATATACAATGTCGACGAGTTGAAGGCGAAATATCTCGTGAAGGGGGAGAGCAGCTATGAGGTAATATCGAGATTGATAGAATACTTTTTCTTGGAAAGAAAACTAAGCCCTTACAGGGCTTCCTGGGTCGTGAGACAGAGCCCTACAGTGCTAAAAGAAGATTATTCCTTTTTAAACGAGATAGACGGAGTGTTTGCATTTGCGTGTTGGATAGGTAGAGACGCAAATGGTGATGATTTGCTGTATATAGCCCGGGATATAATAGGATTAAGACCTATTTGCTTCGCACACACCGATGGATTTGCGTTTGCTTCAGATAAAAGAGCATTAGAAGCAATGGGCTATCTCCATGCAATCGAGCTTGATCCGAGAACCATCTTGAGATATAACATAAAAGAAGACCGATTGGAATTCGTGAAACGGGGCTTCTTTTCCATTGTGCCTGAGCTAACGGAGGATAAGGAGAAGATAAAAGAAGAATTGCTAACCTTGCTGCGAGCAAGTATTTCAAGGAGGATTCCACAGGGTGAGAAGTTTGGCGTGCTCTTTTCCGGTGGATTGGATTCCACGCTTATCGCTTACCTCTGCAAGGATTTGGATGCTGATTTCGTTTGTTATACTGTGGCGGTTGACGAGCCTGGCATGAAGGAAGCGGAAGATTTAGCATATTCGAAGTCTATCGCTGCGGATTTGGGATTGCCGTTGAAGATAAAGAAGATAGGAGTTGACGATGTCGAGGCGTATCTCAAAGAGGTTGTTCCACTGATTGATGATACGGACGGCGTGAAGATAAGCGTGGCTGTGCCATTGTATGCGGCATGCGAGATGGCGAACGAGGACGGCATAAATACGGTTCTCAGCGGACTCGGCACCGAAGAGCTCTTCGCGGGCTATGAGCGTCATAAAAGGGTGAAAAAGGGGGATGTGAACAAAGAATGCCTCGCCGGTCTTTTAGGGATGCACGAGCGGGACCTGTACCGTGATTATATGGTGGCAAAGGCGCACGGGATTTCGCTACGTGCACCGTTCTTGGCTCCAGACCTCGTGGCTTATGCATTGAGAATACCCGCGGCGTATAAATTGGCTGGCGATAGAGATAAGGCGAGTTTAAGAGAGATCGCTCGCGATCTCGGACTGAAGGAAGCGGCAGGCCGGAAGAAACGAGCGGTGCAGTACGGCGCGAACGTGGTGAAGGCACTAGAGAAATTAGCGAGGAGGAGCGGCTACCGGTACACAAGAGATTACCTGAGGACATTTTACCCGTCGAGAGATATCAAATTAGGATGCCTGTTCAGCTCGGGTAAGGACAGCACGTTTGCGCTCTGGCGCATGCAAAAGGCAGGCTATCCGGTGGAATGTTTAATCACCATAAAAAGCCTGAATCCCGAGTCGTACATGTTCCACACCCCTGCAGTCGAATTGGTGAAGCTGCAAGCCGAAGCGATTGGCTTGCCCTTGGTGACAAAAGAAACAGCAGGCGAGAAGGAGAAGGAACTGGAGGATCTTCGAGCTGCGTTTAGAGAAGCAACGGCAACGTACGGAATCGAAGGGATTGTAACCGGCGCGTTATGGAGCACGTACCAAAAAGAGCGAATAGAACGCATTGCCAGAGGGGAAAACCTCAAAGTGTTCGCTCCGTTGTGGCACAGCAATCAGGAGACGGAGATGCGTCTTGTTGTA
>DATKWH010000060.1:0-27082 GCA_035529655.1 Bathyarchaeia archaeon | reverse complement strand
GTTTACGTCTATTCTATGTCCCGGAAAGAGACGAGCTGGTTAATCTCGAATAAGATGGCTCAGGGGCTTGCCATTAGCCTCATCACTCTAAATGTTTACGTTCTTATTTACTATGGAATGAGATGGTACAGATTACTTTCTGCAGGAGAAGCGTATCTGCCTTATGATTTACTCCTAAGGAATGTGAGATATCTCATGTTAGTGTTAGCTTATTGTGGAATGATCTGGGCGATAGGGCATCTAAAAAAGATGCACGATAATTACGTGCTGGTAACCGAAGAAATGCCGGAGATGCGAAAACCGGCCGTGTCAGAAGCATTGTTAAAAGTAATAACCGATGATCGAACAGTAATAGTAATAATAGGCGTAGCGTTTTTCTGGCGTGCATTCACAAGCCTTGACAAACAGATAGCGCCCTGGGAAAGTATCTGCTCGGGTGTTGCTCTTATCATGCTGGGCTGGGCGCTCCTGGGTTACATAAATTCGCTGGCGGTGAGAACAACCAGACCAAGCGTTGCAAAGATTTATCACGGGATTGCCCTTGCTCTATTCGCTATAAACATCCATGTTATTGCTTACTACATAATGAGGTGGTATAGATTAGCGGGCTTTGCAGATGTAGAAGAAGCTTTGGTGCCGCTGGATTTTGTCTTCAGAGACATAAGATTTTGCATGATAGTGATATTTTATTGCACAACAATAGCGTTATCCAAATATCTGGAAAGGGCAACCTCGGAGTGTGAGTATTTGATTAAAAAAGGAGAAAAGGCGTATAAGGAGTAATATCTACGCTGCGATGGTATTGAGATTTTGGATTTTTGAAGAGGAACAGAACATGCTCAATAAAGAGTGAAAAATCATAAATCCTAATTTCCGTCCACAAGATATTGAGCAATTACGAGGAACAAGAGGGATTTTCTATTTGCGCTGTTTTTTATTAATACTACCAATATATATAATGGGTAGGAAAAACTATGGCTTGGCGGAGGGGTATTTTAGTTTCGTTTCCGAGAGTCATAGGAGTCTTGGTTGTCTCCGGCTTTCTGAAACATAAGAGAAAAACAGCCTCGGAAAGGGAGGTGGCAAGGTTTGAAGGCAATAAAAAGAATGGAAGGATAAAGATATCTGGCTCTTTTGAAATAACAACCTTTCAGAAATGGTGCAGAATAGGGCTCATCTTCAGGTTTAGTGAAACGGTTAAGTGGTACGAATATGACCCCTCTCTTGGAGTCCAATTCAACAATTACAGGTTATCAATCGCAGATCGCTTAGGAAATTGCTTGTTCAGAGAGGATAGGTCATTTATGGAGTTCATTTCACTTTTCAAGACAGCTTATACTGGTCGGCAGTATTTGGGAAGATACACTGCAACCCATGAGGGCAATGTGGCAATATTAGAGTTCATACCGCCGGGTCCTGGAAGCTATGAACTTGACTTTGATCTGGTTGCAGATGAGGGCTTTTCAGAACCAGGGCATGAGAGAAAGACTTCTTTTCAGGAACTCGCTCTGTATGTGAGCGAGGGGGTAGAACCCATGGATGGCCATGAATATCTGCATAAGCGAGTTGATTTGATGAAAGTCAGAGATATAATGACACGCCCAATCATCGCTGAAGATGAAGAGGCTTTGATCACTAAGATAGCGAAGGATATGGCAGAACTGGGGATAGGGAGTGTAGTTATAACAAAAGAAGGTAAACCCGCAGGAATTGTTACTGAGCGCGACATAGCATTAAAAGTTCTATTAAAGAATAAAAGGGCAAGCGAGGTAAAAGCAAAAGAAATAATGTCTTTCCCTTTGGTAACCATCGAGCCCGAAACGTCCGTTGAAGAAGCATGTGAGCTCGTAGCAAAGAATGGCATGAAAAGGCTGCCTGTGGTTGAAAACGATGTCCCCATCGGCATTGTAAGTGTTAGAAACATATTGACGAAAAAGCCCGAGTATGTAAAAAGATTTTATCCCGAAGTGCGTGTTTTAGCAAGTAGATATAAACAGAGGGTCTGTTCAGTAGTTCCCTATTTCTCATTTGGAAAAGAGAAAAGAGGTGAAAAGGGGAAGATGAAAGTTAGAGAGATAATGACACGTTCAATCATCGCTGAAGATGAAGACACGTTGGTAACTAAAATAGCGGAAGATATGGACGAGTTGGGGATAGGGAGTGTAGTTATAACAAAAGAAGGAAAACCCGCAGGAATTATTACTGAGCGCGACATAGCTTTGAAAGTTCTATTAAAGGATAGGAGGGCAAGCGAGGTGAAAGCAAAAGAAATAATGGCGTTCCCTCTGGTAACCATCGAGCCAGAGGTATCAGTAGACGAAGTGTGCAAGCTCGCAGCGAAGAAGCGCATAAAGAGACTGCCAGTGGTTGAAAATGAGGTGCTCGTGGGCATTGTTAGTATTCAAGACCTGTTGACAAGGAAGTCGGAGTGTGTAAAGGAATTCTATTTCTAATTCTAAGGAGATCCAGGATTATTGAATATTTACAGCAAAAAAGAGAATGAGAGAACACATATCCAGGGTAATAACAGATGAACGAATATTAATAGTAATAGCAGGCATAGCGCTTTTTTGGCGTTCACTGGTAAGCCTTGATAAGACGGAAACCCTTTGGGAATGTATCTGTTCAGGCATTTCTCTGTTCATAATTGGCTGGGCTCTCTTTGCTTACATGTGTTCCATGTCCCGGAAACCGACGAGCTGGCCAGTTACAAATAAGATTTATCATTGGGTCGCCATCTGCCTTCTCGTTCTAAATATTTATGTTGCTATTTACTATGGAATGCGGTGGGTTGGGTTACTGCACGTAGAAGTTTCTGTGCTCCACGATCCCATTTTTAGAGATGTAAGATATGTCCTGTTCGTGGTGTTTTATTGTGCGATAATATGGTCTGCTCGGTATTTTAGAGAGATGCACGAGAATTACAGATCGCTAACCAAAGAAAGACCGAAGAAGCCTGCAAAGAGCATGAAAGAATTTTTATTCAGAGTAATAACGAATGAACGAACATTAATAGCGATAATAGCAGCAGTGATTCTGTGGCGAATAGTTATAAGCATTGATAACAATATAGCCTTTTGGGAGAGCCTGTGCTCGTGTATTATTCTGCTCATAATGGGCTGGTTTCTCTTTGGTTACATAAGTGCATCAGCAGTGAAGGTGAAGGCAACGTTAGATTTGGCTAAAGCATGCTATGGGGTTGCACTTGGTCTCTGCGCTATAAATATTTATACTATTTTTTACTACGGAATAAGGTGGTACGAATTGATAGGCATAGGTATTAGTGACGTATCGGAAATTTATGAGCCTCAGCTACCGGATTTGGTCTTTAGAGAGCTGAGATATGTCATGCTAGTGATTTTTTATTGTACGGCAATAGTGTTAGCGAAATACTTGGAAAAGGCATACGAGGACTATACAGTACCGAAATAGTATTTAGGATTAAAAGTATAGAAGAGAACTTCTTTTTACACTACACCCTCACACAAAAGGAGTGAGTTTTAACTTGAGAGTTTCTTCGGTGATGATATTTTCGAGGCAATGTAATTTGCTATCAGGGCGATTGCAATAAAGGATAACGCTCCTGTCGAGCACGGCCAACTTAAAGCGATTTGTTACCATCTCACCCAGCCCTTTTTCACCAACTACACCCCGGGTAGGCATTCCAAATACTCCTACATTTCCTGACTCCCGCAACTCCGGTATCCAATATGCGAACAACTCTAACGTTCTCTCAAGGTTGCCCAGTGTTTTCAAACGATATTGAAACTCCAACAAATCCGTCCCGATGATAACCATGACCGGGGGTTTTAACTTAGAAATGAACTCTGAGAATATTGGGAGATCTTCATCCATTGACAGCCCTTCTAAAACTTCCACGTTCTCTCTTTCCTCTCTCCTCTCCCTCCTTATCTCAAAGACTGTGAGATACTTCAGATAATCCTTCTCCTTTACGAAGGGCAATATCCCCCGCCTTAACCGCCGCTCATCCCACCCACTACTTGGGATCACCACGCAATGATTCCTTTGCTTTATACTGTTTATAATCATGTGCGCGACGATAGATTGATAGCCCAAGAGGGATAAATCATCTCCATATTCTATCATAGCGGTGCTTCCCTTGCTTAATCCACCACCTACAATCTTATCTAATTCTTCGCATCCTGTAGATAGATGTGTGGTAGTATTTGGCACAACCTCTACTCTTCTTTGTTTCTCTATTTTCCTCCTCTCGAAAGGCGGGAAAAAACGAAATCTGCCACCATCTAAGGTAAACCCATATTTATGCTGGTCTATTCTGGTGCCCCTTAGTTTCTTTACTACCAGTTCCCTTGCCCTTCGGTAATCTATGTCTATGCGTGCCATTTCTACTATTCCATCAACGAGATAATCAAGCATGGT
Source organism: Bathyarchaeia archaeon (assembly GCA_035529655.1). Taxonomy (GTDB): domain Archaea; phylum Halobacteriota; class Syntropharchaeia; order Alkanophagales; family Methanospirareceae; genus JACGMN01. The sequence continues at coordinate 22,681 of DATKWH010000060.1, read as the reverse complement.
CGTGTCAGTTCTTTCTAATACGAGTATCAAATTCATTTTGTATTCCGTTGCGTAATTCCTTACCAGGTTGGTTATCGCAGCCTCCAGCTCTTCTATCTTCTCCTTTTCTTCCGCCGCGGTTATCGCCTCCCAGCTATCAATGACGAGTGTGGCTGGTTTTTCCGCCTCAGTCACCCCCAATTTCTCGTAAAGAGTCTCAGAGAAAGAGCGCAATCCCGTAAAACCTTTTGATGAAGGATATAACTTGGTTGCATCTATCACGCTCACGGAGTCTGCACGTTCTTCCAGCCATGGAAAATGCTCGTAAAGAGTAGGAAGTGAAACCCTTGTTGAAAGATATACAGCATTTTCGCCCCCGAACTCGGTGAGAATTTCCAAAGCGAGCATCGTCTTCCCTGTTCCCGGTTCTCCCTTTAACAGCAGCGAGTACCCTACCCCGGGTGATAGCGCTTCACTTAATTCAGGCGGTATTCTATTTTTCATGTTATTTTCTACTTTATACCCTCCTCTTTGCCAAACTAACCATCACAGTAGACCTCGTTCTCATTCTATATAATTAATCTCTGAACATGCCACACTACTACGCGCACGCGCTGCTGCCTATCTCTGTTCTTCTATAATGTTGATACAATCCTTTCTTTTTGCGGGGTCTTCACAAAAAAGGTGTGGTTCTTAACTTGAGTGCTTCTGTGGTGATGATATTTTCCAGGCAGTGTAATTTGGTATCAGGGCGATTGCAATAAAAGATGACACTCCTGTCGAGCACACTCATCTTAAAGTGATTTGTTGCCATGTGCCCCAGCTCGGTGCCCAATACGCCCCCGGCAGGCATTCCAAATACGCCCACATTCTCCGCCTCCCTCATCTCCATTACCCAGTATGAGAATAACTCTGCCATTCTCTCAAGGTTGCCTGAGACTTTCAAACGATATTGATACTCCAGAGTGTCCGTTCCGATGATAACCACGACCGGAGGCTCTAAACTGGCAATGAAATCCGTCAATATTGAAAAATCTTCCTCCATTGATTCGCCTTTCAAAACTTGCACGTTCTCTCTTACCTCTTTCTTCTCCTTCCTTATCTCGAAGACGGTGAGATACTTCAGATAATCCTCTTCCTTCACGAAGGGCAGTATCCCCCTCCTCAGCCGCCGCTCATCCCACCCGCTAAGCGGAATCTTCACAACATTAACCCCTTGCTGTATACTGTTTATAATCATGTGTGCGATGAGAGAATGATAACCTAAGAGGGATAAATCATCTCCGTATTCCACGATATGGGTGCTTCCCGTAGCCATCCCCCCTCCCAAGATCGTATCTATCCCCGCGCATCCCGTAGATATGTATTTGGCGGTATTTGGCACAACCTCAATTTTTCTCGCCTTCTCTATTTTTCTCCTCTCGAAAGGCCCGAAATGGCGGAATCTGCCTCCATCTAAAGTAAACCCGTATTTATGCTGGTCTATTCTGGTGCCTCTTAGTTTCTTTAATACCAATTGCCTTCCCCTTCGGTAATCTATGTCTATGCGAGTCATTTCTACTATTCCATCAACGATATAATCGAGCGGAGTTGTGGCGCTTGTTTCTGCTATGAGTATCAGATTCATTTTGTATTGCGTTGCATAGTTCCTTACCAGGTCAGTTAATGCAGCTTCCAGCACTTCCTTCTTCTCCTCTTTACCACCACCGGATATTATCGCTTCCCAGCTATCAATTACGAGAGTGGCTGGCTTTTCTGCCTCTGCCAATTTCTTGTAAAGAGTGTCAGAGAAAGAGCGCAATCCCGTAAAACCTTTTGACGACAGATACAACTTAGTTGCATCTACCGCGCTAAAGCCGGCACGTTCTTCCAACCACGGAAATTGGCTGTAAAGAGCAGGAAGTGAGACCCTTGTGGAAAGATATGCAGCATTTTCGCCTCCGAACTCATCGAGTATCTCAAAAGCGAGCATCGTCTTCCCCGTTCCAGGCTCGCCCTTTAGCAGCAGCGAAAACCCCATCCCCGTTGATAGCGCCGCCCTTATCTCAGGCGGTATTCTACTTTCCATTTTCATCATCGCTAATAATTTATCTTGAAAGATATAAAAAGATTACTAAGATTATATAGATCTTACCGCTGAACCCGCAGAGAACGCGAAGTATCATGGAAATCATTTACCACATCTCAGCGCTCTCCGCGTTCCCGGCGGTAAACAAATACTAAATTTTCACACACCGCCGAAACCTAAATCGACAATTGCAGTTTTCACAAGGTCAAATATAAACAGCGTGTTCGGGTGGATGAAAAAAATGATGGAGAAGATGGCGGTTATAGTTAATGGAACGAGCATGAAGATAGGTGCTTCCTTTATCTTACCTTCTCCGGTTCCGCTTCCTCCTCCCTTCGGCAGCTCCCTGAAGAATGCGGTATATATAATAGGGAAGAAATAAATAACGTCAAGCAACGAACTTGTAAGGATGATCGCTAAGAATATTATCCCGTATTGATCTAACGTCCACGCACCAAAGCAGAGATATATTTTGCTGATGAACCCGCATACCGGTGGAATTCCACACATACCTAACGCAGTTATGCTGAAAGCAAGCATAGTCACTGGAATTTGCTTACCTATACCTGCCATCTCGCTTATATTCTTCTTCCCGGTCGCTACCATTATCGCGCCCGCGCACATGAAAAGCGTTATCTTCATGTACCCATGGAAAGGTATATGGAGCATTGCGCCCTTTATTCCGTTAGATGTCAAAAATGCTGCACCCAGAATTATGTAGGATAACTGACTTATGGTGGAGTATGCCAATCTCCTCTTAAGGTTATCCTGTGCAATTGCGAAGAAAGAGCCAACAATCATGGTGAAACCGGCGATGCAAGCTAAAACTAACCACAGCCCAAGTTCGTGCATCAAGTCCACACCGTATACATAACAAACTACACGCACTATTCCAAACACCCCCGCCTTCACTACTGCTACCGCATGCAATAGTGCGCTCACGGGCGTCGGCGCTATCATCGCAGTGGGGAGCCAGGAGTGGAAAGGCATCCACGCAGCCTTCATGAACGCCAGCAGGAAACAGAAGAACATCACTATTAATATCGTTCGGGATGCAGAACCAAGAGCGGATATCCCCCCGGGTATAAGATCCGTAGTTCCCGTAAGATAATAGGTCATCATTATCGCGAATAAAAAGAAACAGCCCCCGGTTAGCAAATACGCAAAATATTTATGCCCCGCACTTATAGCCTCCGGCGACTGGTCATGTATAACCAGAGGATATGTCGAAACGGTCAATATCTCAAAGAATACATAAAAAGTGAGTAAATTCGCGGAAAGCGCAACCCCTATTGCACCAAATATAGCCCACGCGAAGTAGAAATAAAATCTCGTCTGTGCATGCTCCTTCAAAGCCCGCATATATCCTATGGAATACAGCGAAACGAGAATCCAGAGCGATGACGAAGTGATTGCGAAAATTAGACCAAAAGCATCTACTTTCAATCCAAAATAGACGCCCTCAAATATCGTTTGAAAGAAGATGCACTCGATTACTTCCCCACTCAAAATCTTTGGTGCCATGGACAGAACAAAAGAGAACGTCGCTACGCTTGCCACTAACGTCCATCCCTCTCTTACGTTCGGATGTCTCTTCGATAGTAAAATCAAAGGTGCTGCAATTGCCGGACACAGAATCGCAAACAACGGTGTCATTAACTCCATTTATAGCGTCACCCCCCACTAACTCCCAAATCTGATAAAATTTCGTAAAACAACGGCAGAGGAAGTTCTGTAAGCCAGAAAATGCCAAGGATAATACAAAGAGCAGCGAGGATTAACATGGGAACGAGCATGCTGAGCGGAAGACCACCTTCGCTTTCACCACCATCCGTCGCCTCCTCATGTCCATGACCATGCCCCACGAAATACATTCGATCAATTACTCTCCAGAAATATACAAGGTTAAGAAGAGTGCTTAATAGCAGGATCGCCACGAACGGGTATTGGGACGCTTCTAAGGATGCAAGAATTAAGAACAGTTTGGATGCGAATCCAGCGGCCGGCGGAATGCCTATCATTGAAATCGCCGCTATTGTAAAAGCCGCACTCGCGTACGGCATCTTCTTCCCCAATCCCTCAAAATCCCGTATGTCCCATAATCCCTCTTTGTGAATGAAAGCACCGGCAGCCAAAAATAGGCAGCCCTTCATTACCGCGTGATTTAATATATGCGCAACGGCACCGTAAAGTCCCCAAATGGAGATTGGAGAAAGCCCTACCCCCAATATGATATATCCTATTTGTGATACTGAGGAATAAGCGAGCATCCTCTTCAAATTTCGCTGCGTTATTGCAAAAATTGAACCTGCTATTATTGCCATCGCCGCAATCCAGCATATTACTAAATCTAAACCTATGTAACTTAGGATGAAATTTAGCGTGAAAACTGAGTAAATCAACCTTATAAGCGCATATATCATTACTTTCGACATCGTCGACGCTATTAGCGCACTTACCGTTGAAGGCGCATAGGTATATGCATCAGGTTGCCATGTATGGAGTGGGAAGACGTATGCCTTTATGCTCACCCCGATCACAAAGAATACAAAAGCTGCCTGAACCGCTCTATTCGCATACAGTGGAGGTAGCAAAATTCTCAAGTCGCCCATATTAAGTGTGCCCGTGACAGAATAAAGGAAACCCACGCCGATCATGTAGAAACAAGCGCCCAGGGAGCCCATTATCAGGTAATTATAACTCGCTTTCAATGCCCTTCCGCCAGCCACGGCTATCAACGCATACGCAGTTAGAGACGCTATCTCTAAGAAGACATATAGGTTGAACATGTCGCCGGTTACGGTTATTCCACACAACCCGGTCACGAGTAGTTGAAAAATTGAATAGAAGGTTGGGAGCTTCTTCGCCTCTATCTCATGTTCTACATTCCTCTTTGAATATATCGCCACCAGTAAGCTTAAGAATAGAATTACGACCAATACGAATGCATTCAATGCGTCTACAACATATTCTATGCCCCAGGGCGGTCTCCACCCGCCCAACCAGTAACGGATAGTTCCCACGGTAAGGACATGACGCAAGATGTAAATGGACAAAATGAATTGGAAGGAGATGGTTGCAATAGTGATGAAACAGCATGATTTCCTGTTTACCCATCCTGCGAGAAGAATGGTAAAAGCAGAAAGCAGCGATATTGCTATTATAAGCACCGGGAAATGTTCAATGGGAATCAATGTTAATCACCTTTTGTTTTTCGCCTCCATCTTATCTTCCGTGCTACCAGTGTCCGCAGAATATGTTCCCCCGAACGCATTAAATACTTTTCGGTTTTTTTCTACATAAACCTCTACATCATTGCGCTAAAATATCCGTGTTTTTCTTTTTTAAAAAGTGGGGTCTCACGCAACCAGATATATTATCAAATAGAAAGAGAGGAATACGAGTGTGAGCAGCACTCCAGTCCCCACTGCCACGCTTTGCGCTGGTTCTCCGGGATACGTTCTTTTCAGCTCGTCTAAATTCCGCGCATACTGCTTATACACCGGATTAAAAGGCCTAAAAACCGCAAATGCTACTGAATTTACCATTATGTTTGTGGCCGCTACAGGATTCCTGCTGAACCAAACGAAGAAGTGTACAACCTTCATCACACCATTGTTCACAGACCTCGCAAAAGTCATCAATGGCTTCTGGCAGAACCATACAAAAGTCTTCATACCTCTTCGGTAGAACCAGTCGGTATCAAGTGTAATTGTTGGAGTGCCGTGAAGCATCCCCCTCAGTGCCCAGAATCCTACGAATGTGAATAGAAGAAGTTGGCTCATTCCTATAACATGACCTGCCGTGTAAGGCACATATTCTACCGGAAAAGGAAGCATCCGATAAAGGATTTGTGGATACACACCAAGAAGTGTGCACAAAAACGCTGTTATACCCATCGCAACAAGCATATTCTTTGGTGGCTCTCTCGCCTCACATGCTGGCTCTTTCCTTGCAAACCATGCAAGATATGGCACTTTCAAACCAGTATGGAGGAAAGTTCCTATCGAAGCACCTTCAAGCAGCAACCATATGATTGGCAGTTGCGCCAAAGCAGCACCTTCTACAACCATTGTCTTGCTCACGAAACCATTGAATAATGGGAAACCGGAAATGGAGAATGCACCAATCATGTAAAGCCAGAAGGTAATAGGCATATATTTATAGAGACCACCAAGCTCAGTGAATTTACTTCTACCAGTTACTTCTATTATAGCACCCGCACCCATAAAGAGCAGAGCTTTATAGAGGATATGACAGAATGCGTGAGCTGCTGCTCCATTTAGCGCTATCATAGTTCCTATTCCAACTCCACATACCATATATCCAACCTGAGAGATGATATGATACGCTAAAAGTCTTCTTATGTCATTCTCAAGCACTGCAAAGACAACCCCATATACCGCCATGATTGCTCCCAACCATATTAAAGCCTCTACGCCGGGAAAACCTCTTATCAAGACGTATATTGCACTTTTCGTTGTAAATGCAGTTAAAAATACAGCGCCGGTAATCGTGGCTTCTGGATAGGCATCAGCTAACCAGGCATGGAGTGGTGGAACAGCGGCATTTATAAGAAAACCTGTAAGTATGAAGTAACAACCAATGTTATTCAAACCTATGTAATCGAAAGTAATCGAACCAGTGGTTTGCACATACATAATAATGCCGCCTAACAAACATGCTCCTGCAAGAATATGCACCATTATATATCGCAATCCCGCGGCATAAGCAGCCCTTGTTCCTCGATATCCGATAAGGAACATTGAAGCAATAGCCATTATTTCACAAAATATGCTTAAAGTGAAAAGATCACCAGCAAATACAAGACCAAGTGTGCTTCCGACATATAAGAATGCCGCTACATGCTCTCCGCTCCTTTCAACGTGAAGTGCATAAATCGTCATGCAGAAGGATGCAATAACGAATATATACGCAAAAACTAAGCTCAGCTTATCCACGCGACCAAAAACAAGTGCGTATTCCAAAAATGGAATTCGCCAGAATACCCCCGTAGACATGTACAGAAGATCTATGAAGGCTACTATCGGTAAGAGAAGCAGATATGCCTTCTGCCATTTACCTTTCAAGAAAGGTATCAGAAGTGCGCCAAAGAGGTATATAAATCCTGGGTGTAGCCACTCAATCATTGCCCATTACCTCTTTGAATTTTACAATTTTCAGTGGTTCTCATAATAATCCTCCTCCTTCTGAAGCCAATGATGCCCCAGCGCTTTTGATACAACGATAATCAAAATACATCCAATAAAACCATACACCGCACTAAATCCCGGGATTTCCTGCCATACGAATGCCGCATGAGCTTGAAAGTGGGGGGAAAAATGAAGGAGCACTTCCACTAATACACTCACAAAAAGGCAAACATACAGGATCCAAAACAAGTGTTTCATTTCCATTTTTTCCATCTTTCACATCCTCTTCTATTTTTGCCAAAAGCATCCCTAACGGGATACCCTGCTTCAAGCGTTGTTCACGCCATCCCGGCCCCAAGTTCAGGGGACTATTACTGCCGCCATCAGGTACGCTGCAACACAAAAGACTGCAAAAGCAGTTGCAAAAAGCACCGCAGTTCCTTTCGCCAGATTTTGGACATCAGGGCGTGTTTTCTCAAGCTCTTCTAAATCCCGCTCATATTTCAGGTATACGGGATTGAAACCCCTGAGCAACTTTGCACCTGTCAAATCCAGCATCGCTCTCGTTGCAAGCACAGGATCCTCGCTAAATCCTCTCCAAGCACCAACGACCATATTCCCCTTCTTCTTCATCTACATTTCCTCCCTTTTTTCACCTTTTTATGTTTATGCACCTACATATACGTCTGCATATATAATAAAAAGCTTTTCGGTTTTTACCTATATAAATACTTCCCTGTTCCATTTCCGTTTGCCAAAAGTGGAGATGCTGACATGCTCTCTATCAATTTCTTCCCGGGTTCCGATAGCCGATAGTAGGTCACGTTATCTCGCTCTATCCTATCCACAAGCCCCATCTTAAGGAGTGAATTTGATTCATCGAATCTGTTGCTCATTCCCCGTAATCCACCGAGGATATTTGTGGGATCTATACCGGTGTTTCTTGACATCTCTGCAGGATACGATTCATTAGGATAGATTTTATACAGATACATCACAATCTCTGTTCTTACCCTGCTTCTTCTGAGCGAACGGTTAATATTTCTCATCATTCCACACTCCTACTTCTTCCTTTTATTTTTCATTTCAGAGGCACCCCTAACAGGATACTCTGCATCTCATCAAGCGTTTTTGCACGCTATCCTCTGTTCAAGGGAATATTATACTAAAATGCCACCGTCAGGTATGCCCCAACACAAAGAACCGAGAAAGCAGTTACAAAAAGCACCGCAGTCCCCTTCGCCAGGTTGTGGACATCGGGATGTATTTTTTTAAGCTCTTCTAAATCCCGCTCATATTTCAGGTATACGGGATTGAAACCCCTGAGCAACTTCGCACCCGCTAAATCAACCATCGCTCTCGTTGCAAGCACAGGATCCGCACTGAATCCTCGCCATATACCAACGCCCTTATTCCCTTTTTTTACCATTTACATTGCCTCCTTCTTTTTACCTATATATGTGCACATACATATGTATGTACATGTGTATAAAAAGCTTTCCGGTTTTTAATTATATATATACTTTTCGACTTCGTTCTCCGCAAAAAGCTAATTGGGCATAGTCAGATTAACCGCAGAGTTTACGGAGAACGCAGAGGATGTAGAGGATAATGTTTATTTAAATCATATATTTTCTCGGCGAACTCAGCGTTCTCTGCGGTAAGTTTGAAATGCGACAAAGTCAAGCTAAGCTAACTTCAAACTCTCTATCAATTCCTTCCCTCGTTCTGATAGCCGATAGTATGCTATGTTCTCCCGCTCTATCTTATCCACGAGCCCCATCTTAAGGAGTGAATTCGATTCCTCGAATCTGCTCCCCATTCCCCGTAATCCCCCAAGGATATTCGTGGGGTCCACCCCGATGTTCCTTGACATCTCCGCGGGATACGATGCCCTCGGATAGATTTTATATAAATACATCACGATCTCTGTTCTCACCCTGCTTCTTCGTAGAGAGCGCAATATTTCCTCAACCCTTTCTTCTTCTACCATTCTGGCTTAATCCTTACCAAACATCTTTTCAAGCACATCCAAGAGGTTATTTATTGTGAAGGGTTTCCAGAGGTATCCATCAGCTCCCGCCTCCATTGCCATATTCCTGTTCTCTGGCGTGTCCATTGCGGTGATGACGAGTATCAAGGCATTTGGAGCTTCCTGTTTTATCTTTCGGATCGCTTGAATGCCATCCATTTCCTCCATCACCAGGTCCATGGTAACGAGGTCTGGCTTCAATTCGCTATATTTCTCTATCGCTTCCTTACCATTAGTAGCGAAGCCCACCACCTCATATCTATCCTTTGCGTGGTTCAACATCTCAATTATCATCTCGCGCATATAAGGCGCATCTTCTACAATCAATATCCTATTCTTCCGCATTTTATCACCCTTTATTTTCCTTTTTTGGTAATGTGAAGAAGAACTTCGAGCCCTTCCCAAGCTCGCTCGTAGCCCATATATGCCCACCATGCAGCTTTACATACTCCTTTACGATAGATAAGCCCAGACCAAGACTCTCTGACTTCCTGGTCAGAGATGTATTGACCATATAAAAGCGCTCGAAAATCTTTGGCAAATGCTTCTCTGGAATTCCTATCCCTGTATCCGCGACACAGACACGTATATCCTCTCCTCTATCCTCAACCATGATGTTTATTCTCCCCCCTTCATATGTATATTTGATTGCATTTACTATCAAATTAGTTAATATAGCAATTATCTTCAGCTTATCGCCTCGAACTTCTATCCCCTCCGGGACAAGTGTGTTGATTGTTTGTTCTTTCTCGTTCCACAGAGGTTTAAAACTCTTAACCACTCCCTCTACGATTTCCGGAATTGGTACATCTTCCATAGTCATCTCCATCTCCCCGCCATCAATACGTGCGAGTTCGAGCATTCGATTTATCTGCGCCCTAAGTTGCTCCGCATACTTCTCTATATTATGGACATAATCCTTCTGTTTATCACCGAGTTCATCACACTTCAACAGACTGGCATAGCCTACGATTGGAGTAAGAGGGGACCGAAGCTCATGGTAAGCGGCATTGAGAAAATTCCTCTTCATATCATCCAGTTCTTTGAGTTCTTCACATATTGCACATAGTTCTTCCTCTCTTTTTAGCTGCGTGAGGTCCGTTATGGAAGCGACTTTTATTTTTCCACCTGGAATAGGCACTATGCAAACTTTTACATCCCTTATCTCCCCATCCCGGTCAACGAACTTGAAGTCGCAGCATGGTGACTCTACTTTTTTCCAGTTGTAGTAATGGTTTATCACTTTTTCCAAATCTTCTGGAGCAACAAATTCAGTCCACTTCTTACCCCCCACTTCTTCCCTCGAATACCCGCTCAAGGCCTCAAATTCTTTATTAACCGAGGTTATCGTTTCGTCCTCCTCAATGAGACACAGGGGTGTGCGAACGTGCTCGAAGATCGTCTTGCTTTGCTCCTCCGCATTCTTCCGCTCGGTAACGTCTTGCAAGGTTTCTATCGCTCCAATGATATCCCCATTAGACCCCTTTAATGGTGCTGCGGTGAATAATAGCCATTTACCTTCTTCTCCCATCGTGGGAAAGAAATCCAAAGCTTCGTAAGCGCCTTCGATTAAAGATGATTTTTTGTATTTATCCCCATATCTCGCTTTAATTTCACTCTCCGGCGCTTTATCTACGATTAAATCAGCCATAACAGGTCTCTTCTCCAGATAAAATGGTAGCCATTGCTTGTCTGTCCCAACTACTTCCTCTCTCTTTAATCCTGTTAAGGATTCGACAGCGGTGTTCCAGTGAGTGATTTTATGCTCTTTATTGATTGCAAATGCGGGAATGTTCACGCCATCAACAATTTTTGTGAGTTTTTCCTCCGCATTCTTCCGCTCGGTAACGTCTTGCAAGGTTTCTATCGCTCCAACGATATTCCCATTAGGCTCCCTTAATGGTGCTGCGGTGAAAAGGAGCCATTTGCCTCCTTTGCCAAGCGAGGGGAAGAAATCCAAGGCTTCATAAGCGCCTTCGATCAAAGATGATTTTTTGTATTTATCCCCGTATCTCGCTTTAATTTCACTCTCCGGCGCTTTATTTACGATCAAATCAGCCATAACAGGTCTCTTCTCCGGATAAAATGGTAACCATTGCTTGTCTGTCCCAACTACTTCCTCTCTCTTTAATCCTGTTAAGGATTCGACAGCGGCGTTCCAGTGAGTGATGTTATGCTCACTATTGATTACGATTGTGGAGATGGACAAGCCGTCAACAATTTTTGCGAGTTTCTCCTCCGACTCCTTGCGCTCGGTAACGTCTCTGATATCGCCAATTACTCGTGTCACTTCTCCATGCTCATCAAAGACCGGAATCCATTCGATGTCAAAATATCTATTCGTGCCATTAGAGAGAGAGAAAGACCGTTCAGTGCGAGCAACTTCTCCCTTCTCAAAAACAGAAGAGACGGGACAACCTTCACAAACCGCTTCTAATCCCCACAAACCCTCATAACATCTTTTCCCGATTGCTACTTCCCTTTCCACGCCATTTCTAAATTTATTTAAACATCCCTTGCTCAAATCTAATATTCTCAAATCTCGGTCAATCACGAATACAGTTTCTTCGATGATATCCAGTATCTTCAGGAAGTAATCCCTTTCCTTTTCTTTACCTCTTTCGCGCATTTTCGTCTTCTTCGGGGTCGTTACCGCACAGGTGAAGGGGGGGGTTCTTCCGTTGTGCCCTTTTAGCAGCGACTTCGTAATCTTCACTACTTATACGCGCTGCACATTAGCCCATTTATATAGGGAACTATTTATATAAATATCACATTATTCTGCGAGGGGTTTAGGAGCAAGCCGCCCAACCACCGAAAAAATCTTAGGAAATAGCTACTAAAACCATAAATGCAAAAAATGCTATTGATACCACCAGAAGGGCCCATGCGACTATCTCCCGTGCTATTCCTTTTCCGGTTTTCATATCCGCCTCGGTAAAAGGCTTGACCAGCTCCTCCTCGCTCTCCGACATAAAGAACCATTTTATAAACAACTTACGCATTTTATCACCTCATTCTTCAATATTTTCTTTCGTTATACGGCTAATAGTTACGCATTTACAATAAACCTATTACAGAGTGAAGGAGATCCAGCAAGGGTTTAGGATACACTCCGAGGATGATAGACACAATTGCAAGAATGAGAAGAGGAATGCTCATCGTTAAAGGAGGGTCCCTAATCTTATCATTTGATAGTTCAGGCTTCAACGGACCGAAGAATATTTGTATCCCTCTTAAGAATGTATAGACAAGTGTTAATATGGTTGACATGACAGCCAGGATTACAATTAGCACCACGAAGGGATATTCAGATATTCCAACCTGGAAAGCACCTGTAAACAATATCCATTTCCCTACAAAACCACTTAATGGAGGAATACCCGAGAGTATTAATGAGCTTGTAATCCAAAGCGTAGCGGTTATAGGCATCTTAGACCAAAGTCCGCCCATCTTTCTCATATCCCTAACCCCTGTTACATAAACTAATATACCTCCGGTTGAGAAGAAAATTGCTTTGCCCAGAAGGTGACTCAGGAAGTAAAAGATTCCACCTTCAATACCCAAAATAGTGAATGCTCCAATTCCAAATACTGAATATGATATCTGGCTTATAGTTGAGCAAGCACATAATCGTTTCACGTCTGTTTGAGCCAGCGCAAGAATAGCGCCATATACCATTGTTATTAGAGCAAACACCATAATGGGTATGACAAAAACTTTGAGCTCATCGTGGAGTGGCAAGACGAGAACCCTGACTACTATATAAACCGCTATATTCGCATAAACTGCAAGCAATCCAGCTATGCACGTGGGATGTTCTGCGTGAACCCAGGGCATCCAAGCATGAAGAGGAACTATTGCCAGCTTAGTAGCCATACCTATAAGGATAATAAGTGCAATCCAAATAGTAAGTGGATTCCCTGCAAGATTTCCTAAATCCGAGATTTCAAAGCTACCTATCTGAGTATAACCCCAAATAATTCCAATCAGGAAGAAAGTTGCCCCTGCAACTCCCCAGAAAAGACACATTAGCGCAACCCTATAACGCTCTATAAAGTCAGAATAACCAAATTGCGCCATTATGAAATAAAGGGGGATAATAGTCAATATTTCCATGAAAAAATACATTGTTATAAGGTTTGTAGTAAAGGATACACCCATGAAACCTGTGGAAAAGAGCGTAAACAAAAAGTAAAATCTCGTATAATACACGAGCCATGTCTTTTTATCCACATCCCCATATATTACCTCTATTCTGTGTTCGACATAGTGTATCGAGTAAAATGCAAGGGCAGTGCATATTAAATTTATTATCAATGCAACTGGTAGACTCAAACCGTCTGCTAAAAAATTGAAATTCACCACTGCTCCAAGTGGGTATTCCTCATAAATTATTTCTCCCTGATAAACTCTGATGCCCACTATGCAGAGAAGAGCAGTGGTGTACAAGTGTGTGAGTCCCGCTATCCAGCCTGCCTTATCACCTATTTTTGGTCTGGTTAAAAATATGATTGCGGAGGCTATGGCGGGCACTACTACTATTTGAAGAAGAATATGTGGTATCATTTATATCGTCACCCCCCACAATAACATTATAAGGAGGAGGAAGAAGAAGGATAAAAAGATATAAATTAAATTCCACGGTAAGTATCCAGTCTCAGTCTTAAGGCGCACTGCCCCTTTATAAATTGCTCCGGGGGCAGAGGTGAGTTCTTTATGATAAAATTTATCCACCTCCTTCTCAACAGATGCAACTACGTCAGGGGAAGACTTAGAAGCATCTGCTATTCTCAATACATTTCGGTCAATGAAATTCGCAAATGCTATCAGCGGTTTTTGACAGAACCACACAAATCTCATCCCAGGTATTCTGACGAACCAATCAGCATCGAGGTTGATTTTCCTTTGTTCCGGTGGATATACTCCCGAGATTATGAGAACGAAGAAAGCCAAAGAAGCGAACATTAGCAGTTGGGCTTGTCCCACCACATGGTCTCCCGTGTATGGCATAAAGCCAAGAGCAATTGGGTCATAAGGAAGAATATTATAAAGGGGTTGCGGATAAACGCCTAAGAAGACACAGAAAAAGGCGGCAATACCCATGCCAAGCATCATATTTAGAGGCGGATCTTTAGTTCTTATGCCAGAGTCTTTGGCGAAAAAAGTGAAATAAGGGACTTTCACACCAGCATGGTGAAACACACCCGCAGAGGCTAATAGTAAAAAAATCCATACGATACCCAAATGAAGATGTGCAGCTTCTGCGATAATCATTGATTTGCTGGTGAAACCGCTGAAGCCGGGGAATGCTGATATTGATGCTGCTGCTATCATACAGCACGCAGTCGTAAATGGCATGCTCTTATATAATCCGCCCAGGTCCGTGCAGTTCTCCTTCCCTGTCATTTGAATGACAGACCCTACGGACATAAAGAGAAGTCCCTTATATATGATATGGCAGAAAGCGTGAGCCACTGTGCCACAAATTGCCAGCGGAGTTCCTATTCCCACGCCGCATAGCATGAATCCCACCTGGTTAATCAGGCTATAGGCAAGCACCCTCCTTACGTTATTCTCAAGCACAGCATAAAAGATAGGGTATACCGTCATTATCGCCCCGAGATATATCAGAATATCAGTCCCCGGGAAGGTTCTTGCCAGAATATACACCGCACTCTTTGTCGTAAATGCGCTCATAAATACTGCACCTGTAACGGTTGCTTCTGGATAGGCATCGGGTAACCAGCCATGTATAGGGGGAACCGCTGCGTTCAGGATAAATCCAATGAATATAAAATAAGAGGCTAATCCACCCACTCCTCCCAATCCGATGTAGTCAAACTCAATGGTGCCCGTATTGATGACATACATGATTACGCCGCCTAGTAGACACAAACCACCAAAGAAGTGCCACAAGAAATATCTAAATCCCGCCCTACGCGCTCTATCCGTCTTCCTGAGCCAGACAAGGAGCAAAGATGCAATCGCCATTATCTCCCAGAAGATATACAGGGTGAAGAGATCACCAGCGAAAACAACGCCAAGTGCACTACCCACGTAGAAAAATGATGCCATGTGCTCAATGCTACTCTCAACTTGGAGTGCGTAAAGAATCATACAGAATGCTGCGAGTGTAAATATCATTGCAAAACACAAACTCAGTTTGTCCACCCTCCCAAGGATGAGGGTATAATGTAAAAATGGTATATGCCAGAAAGAGCCGCTACTTCCTAATATACCCTTTAACATGAGAATAACGGTTATAAGCGCCGCTGTGGGAGGTAAAAGCAAATATGCTTTTTTCCATTTACCTTTAAAGAGGGGTATGAGGAAAGCACCAAAGATAAGTATAAGTCCCGGATGCAACCACTCAATCATTCTCTTCCCCCCCTTTTCTTATCATAGTAATCCAAGTCCTTCGGAAGCCAGAGACGTAAGCCTTTGGCGAAATAAATGAGAAATACACATGCAGCAAATCCATATATTGCGTAAAATGCTATTGGTATTGGTTCTTGCCATCCGAAGTAGATATGCCAGTGAGTGGATAAACCCGCCACGACAATCACGGCAAGGCAAGAAAAATAAATCACAATTAATAAATTTCTATGCGGGGGCGCCGGCTCTTTTGCCATAAAACACAGAACAACGTATGCTACAACTCCAAGTATGATGTAAAATATGAATAGTGGCTCCATTTCACACACCACCGCCAAAAATATTGCTGACCGCCATCTCTGCAAGGTCAAGGATATGGAATGTATGAGGGAAGAAGCAAAATATGACGGAGAAAATTGCTGTTATCGCTAAGGGAATAACCATGAAAAGATATACAGGCTGTTTTGTTTCTTTACTTCCCGTTTCTCTCTCCCCTCCGTTCGTTTCCAACGGTTTATCAAAGAATGCCGTTCTTATTACCGGGAAGAAATAAATAACATCAAGCAAGGAACTTACCAGGATAACACCCAGAAAAATCGGCATGCCTGATTGCAATGTTCCAAGGCAAAGATACCATTTACTTATAAATCCACATACCGGTGGCGCTCCCATCATCCCAATCGCACCTATAGAAAATGCAATCATTGTTATCGGCATTTGTCCCCTTCTTCCTATTCCTGCCATCTGGCTTATTTCCGTCTTCCCTGTTGCAACTATTATCGCTCCTGCGCACAGAAAGAGAGTTATCTTCATGAACCCATGGAACGGAATGTGAATCATTGCTCCTGTTGCACCAAAAGGACTCAATAACGCCACACCAAAGATTATATATGATAACTGGCTTATAGTGGAATATGCCAATCTCCTTTTCAGATTGTCCTGTCCGATTGCCATGAAAGAACCTACAATCATGGTGAAAGATGCAATAGAAGCAAGTATTATGCCAAGTCCAAGCTCGCTCATCAAATCTATTCCATATATATAGCATACGACTCGCACGAACCCGAATACGCCTGCCTTTACCACTGCTACCGCATGCAAAAGCGCGCTTACCGGCGTTGGCGCTACCATCGCAGTAGGAAGCCAGGAGTGGAAAGGCATCCATGCCGCTTTAAATAAGCCCAGCATGAACAATGCAAATAATATCATTAATATCGGGCGTGATGCTGAGGCGATGTTTAATATCCCATTTGGCACAAAATCGGTAGTCCCTGTAAGGACATATGTTAACACTGTCGCAGTGAATAAGAACCAACCCGAGGTAAGCAAATATGCTAAGTATTTACGGCCTGCAAACAACGCTTCCTCATCCTCGTGGTGTGCTACTAACCAATATGTTGATGCAGTTAATGTCTCATAAAAAACGTAGAAAGTGATGAGGTTCTCAGACATTGCCATGCTTACCGCAGCGAAAATCGCTAAAGCAAACATGAAGTAGTATCGAGTTTGGGCGTGTTCCTTCAATCCACGCATATATCCTATGGAGTATAAAGAAACCAGAATCCAGAGGCAGGAAGAAGTAAAAGCGAAAATAAGACCGAAAGCATCTACTTTGTAGCTAAAAACAATCCCGGGAGCTACAGTAAGCAAATGGAATCTTATCTCTTTTCCTTCCAGAATAATCGGTGCCATTGATAGGACAATCAAAAACTGTATTACACTGGCGGTTATCGTGCAGCTCTCCCTCAGATTCACCCGCGTGGAAAGCTTCGGGTGATAAAACAGTAGTATGAGGAGAGCGCAAATGGCGGGGAATGTAACTGCTAACAACGGTCTAATGGATTCCACTACTACTGTCATGGCACCACCCCCAATCCCAATCCCGAATTAATTGCGTCCATCAAGGGTAAGGGAGTCCCAATGAGCCAGATAATCCCCATGATGAAACAGAGAACCGCGAGCACTAACCCTGGAATGAACATACTCATCGGTGCCTCGCCTGTACTTATTTTATTTCCTCCTCCTCCTTCTACCCTTATGTACATAATTTCTATCACATGCCAAAAATAAACGATCATGAGAAGCGTGCTGAAGAAAACCACCGCCACAAATATATATTCACCCGCATCTAACGCAGCAAGTATCAAATACAATTTCGTGACAAATCCCACGCTCGGCGGCAGTCCTATCATCGAGAGAGAAGCTAAAAGGAAGGCAAAGCAGGTATAAGGCATCTTTCTTCCCAGTCCCACAAGGTCCCTTATATCCCGTAAATCTGCCTTATAGATGAATGCACAGGCTGCCATGAACAAGCATCCTTTCATCAATGCATGGTTCAGTATATGCATCAATGCAGGAGTTAGTCCTAAGGTTGTGGAAGTGGAAAGTCCCACACCGAGCATGATATATCCTATATTCGCGATACTCGAATATGCAAGCATCCTTTTCAAGTCAAACTGCGCTATCGCAAGAATAGAGCCAAAGATCATGGCTATCGCTGCTATCCAGCTAATAATATCGAATATAGGGAAAAGAGTGATGAAATCCACGGTGAAGACCGAAAAAATGACCCTTATGAGTGCGTAAATGGAAGCCTTCGCCATCGCTGTTGATATTATCACGCTTATCGCCGAAGGAGCGTAGGTATAAGCGTCGGGCTGCCAGGTATGAAGAGGGAAGATAGCACATTTTATGCCCAATCCAATGAATGCGAAAACGAAAGCTGTCTGAACTGCTTTATTAGCATAGAGAGTAGGAAGCAAAACCCTCAAATCTGCCATGTTCAGTGTGCCGGTTACTGAATAAAGGAAAGCTATGGCAAGAAGGTAGAAGCAAATACCAAGAGCACCCAATATCAGATAATTATAACTCGCTCTTAATGCTCTCCCACCGGCTGCGGCTATCAATGCGTATCCCGCCAGAGAAGCGATCTCAAGAAAAACATACAGATTGAACATATCCCCGGTTACTACCACACCGGCTAACCCGGTCACGAGTATTTGAAAAAGAGTATAGAAGACAGGGAGCTTCCTCGCCTCTATTTCCTGCTCCACGCTCCTCTTTGAATATATCGCCGCCAATAAGCTCAAGAAAAGAACTATAATCAAAACGTAGGCATTCAATACATCTACAACATATTCTATGCCCCAAGGTGGTCGCCATCCTCCTAACCAGTAATGAATGGTTCCCACGGTAAGGACATGACGCAGAATGAAAATAGACAGGATGAATTGGAAGGTGATTGTTGCGAGAGAAATGAAAAAGCATGATTTCCTGTTTACCCCTCCAGCAAGCAGAATAGTTAATGCAGAAAGCAGAGATATTGCAACCACGAGCACGGGAAACTGCTCAATTGGCAACATTTATCATCATGTTCCTCTTTCTATCCCCATCTCCATCTCCAGTATCTCTTCTTCTTCTATTGTCCCGTATTCCTCATACAATCTCACTACCAGGGCGAGGGCAACCGCGAGCGTTGCCGCAGATACTACTATACCGGTAAGCATGAGCACATGCGGTAATGGATTCACGTACATGTAGCCTTCGTGTATCCCTTGCTCCCATATAATCGGCGCAGTTCCAAATCGTAGTCCCCATCCAGTTCCTATATCAGAAAGAGATATGTAAAACAGGAAAATAGCGGTTTGAAATATACTTAGCCCGATAAGTTTCTTCAACAAATTCTCCTTTGCTATCATTGCGTAGAAACCAATAAGCATGATAACGATGGAAATCCAGTAATTATATTTTTCAAATATGTGCTGTGCTATCCATTCTATCATTCCTCAGCACCTCCTCCTCCTTCTTCTTCCTCCACGCTTTCTTCTTTCCACGCGAGATCAAAGAATAGAGATACAAATGCTGCCATCACCGTCATCCCTATCCCTATTTCCACTACGTCTGCTATCATCAACGCCCTCGTATCTGCATGTCCTATTATATTAGAAAGAGGAACCGCAGCATAGTTCAGATACTCTGCAGCGCCGAGGCTGAAAATAATACATAAAAGGCCTATTCCTGCATAGAGATACAATCCGAGGCATTTAAAAGCGGCATTCCAGGACTCCGGGAAATTCTTCCTGCCTCTGGTAATGCCAAAAGCAGTGACGTATAAAACAAAAGAAGCGGCAATTACTGTTCCTCCCTGGAAACCACCTCCCGCTCCTTCCGTTCCCATCATCACGTATAATCCATAGAGTTGAATGAAGGGAATCATCAGCCGCACTATCGTTTCTATTACCACATCCCGCCCATATTGCTTTTCAGCACTCAAAGCTTCCCTCTCCTCCTTAATAGCAATATAACAGAAATAGCGGCAGTGTAAATAACAGTGGTTTCACCGAGTGTGTCATAACCCCTGTAATCCGCAAGACCCGCAGTTACCATGTTTGGCGTGGTCATCTCCTCCTCACATTTCTCCTGCCACCGCACGGGAATCGAATACCTGTAAACCTTCAATTTCCCGTCTTCTTCTTTGATAAAATAAAATTTCTCCAGTCCCGGATAATACAACTCCTCCTTCAGGATAAGCACATCCCATCCCCCTTCCTCATCGTTACTCTCAATCTCGTACTTCCCTTCTTCTAAGGATGGAAAAGCGTTCTCCTTTGTGTAACCGATTTCTTCTATTTTGGTTCTCAACTCCGCGGGGACAACACCGGCATCTAAGCTGCTCTCTAATCCTTCTGCATCAATACTGAACAGTTCGATATACCTATTTGGAGGAGAATACGGGTCACCAAAAGCGGGAATATCCTCCACTACAAACACAAACAAAGAGCCCAGAAGGATTACGGAAAAGAGAGCCACTAAAGGTAAAAGTTTCATCCCTTCTCCCACCTCGCTATTCTGGATAAAGCGGCAACCATTAAAGCGGTTGTTGCACCGGCGCCGATAGCAGCTTCGGTAAACCCTACATCCACGGAATTCATCTCCACCCACACACAAGCCATCACGAAACTATAAGCGCCGAGGAGGGCAATTGCAGCTAAAAGGTCCTTCACCGTTATCGCTGCTATCGCGATCAGTACGAGGAAAAACAACAGTGCAAGGTCAATCGGAACTATCATTTATCTTTTACCTCCCTTTTTTGTTTTTTATAATATTGCAAAAACTTTTCGCTTTTTATTACTCCTCCATATAAACGTGTGCTACCTTATTTTGCATTGTCTTGTCCACCAACAGAGCATCTGCTGGCTTCTCCGCTATTGCATGAACCACAAATTTACCCTTCTCTGGCTCCACTAATATCGTTATCGTCCCCGGAGTTAAGGTGATGGAATTGGCTAAGGTGGTGAGCGCGAAGTCGCTTCTTAAAGTGGTTTCAAATTCTATTATTCGAGGGTCTATCGGCATCTTCGGATGTATAACACGGTATGCAACATCAAAGGTCGCCAAAGCTATCTGCCACAATTCCCACCCGAGGTAAGGAATCAATCTAAGGGTCTTCAGAAGTACCTTCTCTCCCTTCGCTGGTATCAATAGTTCGTGTGAGATTACCGTAACGATTAATGCCGCTATTATACCCTCACATACATGCAGAAGATTGAAATGCCCCGGAGCTTCATGAGAAGAAACCCAGGCTGATAAGAGCACCCAGAATACAAACATAATACAAAAAGTTACAACCATTGAAAACGCCTTTTCACTTTTGCTCATCTTATCTCCCCCTTCACATCCTCTCATCTCCCTTCTTCCACGGCTTCACGCCAGTAACATACGCAGCTTTCATTATTGCATGCGTGGCCACCGGATTAGCGATAAAAATAAAAAGCATCAAGAAAAAGAGCTTTATGGTTATAAAGGACCATCCCTGATAAACCATACAACCAACTATTATAAGAACTTCTCCGAGCGTATCGCACTTCCCGGTTGCGTGTAGCCGGGTATAAAAATCAGGAAGTCTTAATAGCCCCAGTGCTCCGGTAAGCATAAAGAACGCCCCACCGACCAGTAACACCGTGGATATTATATCTATGCTGTGCATACCTCCCCCCTCACCAAATATTTAGCCATAAGTAAAGTGCCAATGAAATTCAACATTGCATATAGAAGTGCGATGTCAACGAACATGGGTCTTTCAAATATATAGCCAATAGCAACTAAGAGCACAACAGCTTTCGTTCCTATCACGCTCGAGGCGGCAATACGATTATACACCCCCGGTCCCAATGCCGCCCTGTATAAACATAGCAGCATCGTGAATACAATTATCATCCCGATAACGAGGAAGGTTTCTATCATTTTTCGCTTATTTTAGTTAATTTACGATTATTATAGTATGGTTTGTGGAGGAGGCAATATAAATAACTTTCGGAATTGTTCCGAATATATAAATGAAACAAAGTAGCACCGGAGGATTTCACAAATTGACGTTTGAAGAACAGAAGAAGCGGGCGCTTGAGAGATTGCGGATACGGGGCGCAGACGAGGAAGTAGAGGAGATACTCGAGAGGATAAACAGCCTTGACGGTTTCTTTACAACGAGCAGTTGCTCAGGCAGAATAGTTTTGATTTGCTTACCTGAGATAGTGCCAAGCGAGAAGCGAGGGTTATTGGCAAGTGGCATCGCCAGGTAAAGAAGGGGGAAGTGTTAGAGGCGATGAGCGATGCAACACCACCCATAAAAGGTGAGATATGGTTAATAGCGCAATCGCCGATAGTGCACATGGCATGTAGAAGTTTAGAGAGGGCAACGGCGTTGTTACGGATAGCGATTGAATCAGGATTTAAATACAGCGGTATAAAGGCGATTGCAAAGGATAATGAAAAAGTAATGGTGGAGATAATGAGCACGGAAAGGATGGACGTCCCACTGGTTAAAGACGACGAAATGTTTTGCAGCGAGGCATATCTGGATTTTATCCTGGTAAAGGCGAATTTCACGCTCGAACGGGGAAAAGACAAATTAAAACGGTTTGGTTATGAGTTGAATGAGCTTGACTGAAACCTTTTAAATAACTAAGAGATAGAGTAGAAGGTAATGCTGAATCGCGAATGCCGCCGTAACTCAGTTGGTAGAGTGCCCGGCTGTTAACCGGCTTGTCACAGGTTCGAGTCCTGTCGGCGGCG